>NZ_JACCWG010000330.1 GCF_013697775.1 Ramlibacter sp.
CCTGGGCGCGGGTGGCCTCCAGGTTGGTCGCCAGGAAAGCACCCAGGCCGCCGGCCCGCTGTTCTTTTTCCATCAGCCGCGCGGTGAAGTGCTCGGCCACTTCCACCGCCGACGTTTGCCTGGAACACAAGGCCCGCGCCAACTCTGCCACGGTCAGGTCGTGCAGTTCGCCGCTCATTCGATCACCTTCGGCACCAAAAACAGGCCGCGTTCCACGGCGGGAGCGCTGCGCTGGTTGGCTTCGCGCACATTGAACTCCGACACGGTATCGTCGCGCAGGCGCAGCTGGATGTCCTGGATGGCGGCCACCGGGTGCGTGAGCGGCTCCACGCCGGTGGTGTCCACCGCGCGCATCTGCTCCACGATGTCGAAGAAGCCGTTGATCTGGGCCAGCATGCGCTCGCTCTCGTCGGCGCGCAGTTCGAGCCGGGCCAGGTTGGCAATGCGGCTGATGTCTTGTGCGGTCAGGGACATGGGGTCGGCGGTCGCGCAAAACGCGCGTCAACAGGACTTTCAGGGCCGAAACGGCCCGGTTTTCGACGGGGGATCGGGTATTATCCCGCCTTTGGTGTATCGGCCGCGCACGCGGCCGATTTCACAGAAAAAGACGAGGATTCCCCCCATGTTCGGAGCTTTCCGACGCTACCTGTCCACCGACCTGGCGATCGACCTGGGCACGGCCAACACCCTGATTTTCGTGCGCGACAAGGGCATCGTCCTGGACGAACCTTCGGTCGTTGCCATCCGCCACGAGGGCGGGCCGCAGGGCAAGAAGACCATCCAGGCCGTCGGCCACGAAGCCAAGGCCATGCTGGGCAAAGTGCCGGGCAACATCGAGGCCATCCGCCCGATGAAGGACGGCGTGATCGCCGACTTCACCGTCACCGAGCAGATGCTCAAGCAGTTCATCAAGATGGTGCATCCGCGCGGCATCTTCAAGCCGAGCCCGCGCATCATCATCTGCGTGCCCTGCGGCTCCACCCAGGTCGAGCGGCGCGCCATCCGCGAATCCGCCCTGGGCGCCGGCGCCTCCGAGGTGTACCTGATCGAGGAACCCATGGCCGCGGCCATCGGCGCCGGCCTGCCGGTGTCCGAGGCTTCGGGCTCCATGGTGGTCGATATCGGCGGCGGCACCACCGAGGTCGGCGTGATCTCGCTGGGCGGCATGGTCTACAAGGGCAGCGTGCGGGTGGGCGGCGACAAGTTCGACGAAGCCATCATCAGCTACATCCGCCGCAACTACGGCATGCTGATCGGCGAGCCCACGGCCGAAGCCATCAAGAAGGAAATCGGCTCGGCCTTCCCCGGCAGCGAAGTCAAGGAGATGGAAGTCAAGGGCCGCAACCTCTCCGAGGGCGTGCCGCGCAGCTTCACCATCAGCTCCAACGAGATCCTGGAAGCGCTGACCGACCCGCTGAACAACATTGTTTCGGCCGTGAAGAACGCACTGGAACAGACCCCGCCCGAACTGGGCGCCGACATCGCCGAGCGCGGCATGATGCTGACCGGCGGCGGCGCACTGCTGCGCGACCTCGATCGCCTGCTGGCCGAGGAAACCGGCCTGCCGGTGCTGGTGGCCGAAGACCCGCTGACCTGCGTGGTGCGCGGCTGCGGCATCGCGCTGGAGCGCATGGAACGCCTGGGCAGCATCTTCACCAGCGAATAAGCGCCGCGCGGGCCCCGTTCACCGGGAGGTCGGGCGACAATCCAGGTCATGCCGTTAGGGACCCTCGACCGTACGCCGCCGCCCTTCTTCAAGCAGGGGCCGTCGGCCGTTTCCAAGCTGATGGTGTGCAGCGCGCTCGCGCTGTTCCTGATGGTGGCGGACGCGCGCTTCAAGATCACCCAGCCGGTGCGCGCCGGCGTCGGCGCCGTGCTGTACCCGCTGCAATGGCTGGCGGTGCGCCCGGTGCTGCTGGCGCGCCTGGGCACCGATTATTTCCAGTCGCTCACCACTGCCCAGCGCAGCGAGGAAGATGCGCGCCGCAAGCTGGCCGCCCAGTCGCTGCGGGCCAACCAGGTCGAACTGCTGACGCTGGAAAACGAGCAGCTGCGCAAGATCCTGGCGCTACGAGCGCGCGTGCCCGAGACGGCCCAGGCGGCCGAGGTGCTGTACGACGCCGCCGACCCCTACACCCGCAAGGTGATCATCGACAAGGGCCTCGCGCAGGACATCGCCATCGGCTCGCCGGTGATCGACGAGGCGGGCGTGATCGGCCAGGTGACGCGGGTGCACCCGCTGATCAGCGAGGTCACCCTGGTGTCCGACCGCGACCAGTCGATTCCCGTGCTCAACACCCGCACCGGCGCGCGCGGCGTGGCCTACGGCGACGCCTCGGCCCATGCCGGCGCCATGGAGCTGCGTTTCATGGCCTCCAACGCCGACGTCCAGCCGGGCGACCTGCTCACCACCAGCGGCGTGGACGGGGTCTATCCGCCCAGCCTGCCGGTGGCCAAGATCGAAAAGGTCGAGCGCCGGCCCGACTCGGCGTTCGCCCGCATCGTGCTCAAGCCGCAGGGCCTGGTGGAAGGCGCGCGCTACGTGATGGTGCTGCGCCCATCCGAGGTGAAGATCCCCAACCGGCCGGCGCCGGAAGACGCGCCGGTCAAGCGCGGGCGCTTCGATGCCCGGGGAGCGGCCAAGCCATGATCATGCGTCCCGGGCAGCCGCTGCTGCTGCCGGCCAACCCGGTCTTCATCTGGGGCACGCTGCTGGCGGCGCTGCTGCTCAACATGCTGCCGCTCGGCCGCATCGCCTGGATGCCCGACCTGCTGGCTATCGTGCTGGTGTTCTGGAGCGTGCACCAGCCGCTGCGGGTGGGCATCATCGCGGCCTTCATCTTCGGCCTGGCGATGGACGTGCACCAGACCGCCCTGCTGGGCCAGCACGCGCTGGCCTATACCGCGCTCAGCTATTTCGCCATCACCGTGCACCGCCGGCTGCTGTGGTTTTCCGTGCCCTCGCAGGCGGTGCAGGTGCTGCCCCTGTTCGCCGCGGCGCATGCCATCGAGCTGGGTATCCGCATGCTGGGCGGCGGCATCTTCCCCGGCCCCATCGCGGCACTGGCGCCCGTGCTGGAAGCCACACTTTGGCCCGTCGTCAGCGTGCTGCTGCTGGCACCGCAGCGCAGGGCGCACGATCCCGACGAAAATAGGCCCCTTTGAGGTCAAGCGGTGACATGACTGAACTGCGCAACGTCGAGTTCGACCTGTCGCGTTTCCGGCTGCGGGTGCTGGCCGCCAGCATCCTGGTGCTGGTGTGCTTCGTGCTGCTGGCCTCGCGCCTGGTCTGGCTGCAGGTGTTCAAGCACGAGGACCTGCAGGAGCAGGCCGAGAACAACCGCACCGCCATCGTCCCGATCGTGCCCAACCGCGGGCTGATCCTGGACCGCAACGGCATCGTGCTGGCCACCAATTACTCGGCCTACACGCTGGAGATCACGCCCGCGCGCATCGACCGCCCGCTGGACAAGCTGGTGGATGAGCTGGGCGAGGTGGTGGAAATCAGCGGGCGCGACAAGCGCCGCTTCAAGAAGCTGCTGGACGAGTCCAAGAGCGTCGATTCGCTTCCGGTGCGCACCAAGCTCACCGACGAGGAGGTCGCCAAGTTCGCGGCGCAGCACTTCCGCTTTCCGGGCGTGGACATCAAGGCGCGGCTGTTTCGCAACTATCCGTGGGGCGAGCTGGCCAGCCACGTGATCGGCTACATCGGACGCGTCAACCAGACCGAGAAAAAGCAGATCGAGGAATGGCCGGAGGAGGACCAGGCCAACTACCGCGGCACCGAGTACATCGGCAAGCTGGGCGTGGAGCACAGCTACGAGTCGCAGCTGCACGGCGTCACGGGCGTCGAGCAGGTGGAAACCTCGGCGGGCGGCCGCGCGGTGCGCAAGCTGGCCAGCAGCCCGCCCACGGCCGGGCAGACGGTGAAGCTGTCCATCGACATCAAGATGCAAAAGCTCATCGAGGACCTGTACGGCGACCGGCGCGGCGCCGTGGTCGCGCTGGACCCGAAGACCGGCGAGGTGCTCTCCTTCGTGAGCAAGCCCACCTTCGACCCCAACCTGTTCGTGGACGGCATCGACCAGGAGAACTGGGCGCTGCTCAACGAATCTATCGACAAGCCGCTGCTCAACCGCGCGCTGCGCGGCACCTATCCGCCCGGCTCCACCTACAAGCCGTTCATGGCGCTGGCCGCGCTGGAGACCGGCAAGCGCCGGCCCGAGCAGTCCATCTCGGACCCCGGCTTCTTCTGGTTCGGCAACCACAAGTTCCGCGACGACAAGGAAGGCGGCCACGGTTCGGTGGACATGTACAAGTCGATCGTGCAGTCGTGCGACACCTACTACTACATGCTGGCCAACGACATGGGCGTGGACCTCATGGCCGAGCAGATGGCGCACTTCGGCTTCGGCACCATCACCGGCATCGACATCGCGGGCGAGGCTAAGGGGCTGCTGCCGTCCACCAAGTGGAAGCGCGCCGCCTACAAGAAGGCCGAGCAGCAGAAGTGGTACGCCGGCGAAACCATCTCGCTGGGCATCGGCCAGGGCTACAACAGCTACACCATCCTGCAGCTGGCCAACGCCATGAGCACGCTGGCCAACAACGGCATCCGGCTGAAGCCGCACCTGGTCACCGAGATCATCGACACCGTCACCAGGCAGGGCAAGCGCATCGAGCCGCAGGAAGGCGACAAGTGGCACGCCAAGCCGGAGAACGTGGCGGTGGTCCGCAAGGCGATGGTCGGCGTGAACATCGAAGGCACCTCGGCCGCGGCGTTCCGGGGCGCGCCCTACACCAGCGGCGGCAAGACCGGCACGGCCCAGGTGATCGCCATCGCCCAGAACGCGAAGTACAACGCCTCGCAGATGGACGAGCGGCACCGCGACCACGCGCTCTACATCGCCTACGCGCCGGCCGAGGACCCGAAGATCGCGGTGGCCATGGTGGTGGAGAACGCCGGCTTCGGCGCCGCCAACGCCGCGCCGATCGCGCGCCGCGTGTTCGACTACTGGCTGCAGGGCCTCTACCCCAGCGAGGAAGACCTGGCCGCGGTGCGGCAGGGCAAGGCCACCACGCCGATCGGCAAGCAGCGCAGCGCCGCCGAAGCGGCCTGGCCGCCGGCCGGCTCGCCAGGCGCGGCGAACATTCCCGCCACGCCGGCCT
>NZ_JACCWG010000435.1 GCF_013697775.1 Ramlibacter sp.
GGTCCAGGCCGCGCAGCCGGCCGGGTCCAGCGTGCTGGAGCCCAGCTTGCCGCCGCGCGTGCACACCTGCCCGTCGCGGTACTGGCGCGCGTCCAGCAACACCAGGCGCGCCAGCCGGCCGTAGGCCTGGCGCGTGTAGATGCGCATCTCGGCGCCCGCCGCGAGCCCGGCCAGCGCGCGCGTCAGCACCGACGCGCGCAGCGGCATGTGCTCGTAGTAGGCCTGGTAGGCGCCAGCGCGGCGCGCGGCGAAGTCGGCGACCTCGGGGCCCGAGTTGCCGGCCTGCAGGCCGGCATAGTCGTTCTGCACCTCGTGGTCGTCCCAGGTGAACAGCCAGGGGCAGGCGTGGTGCATGGCCTGCAGGTCGGGATCGGTCTTGTACAGCGCGTAGCGGCGGCGGTAGTCGTCCAGCGTCAGCACGTCGTTGCCGCCGGGCGAGCGCACCTGGCTGGTGGCGCCGGGGTATTCGTAGATGTAGTCGCCCAGGAACAGCACGGCGTCCGGGTCGTCCTGGCGCATCTGGCGATAGGCGTTGAAGTAGCCGTGCTCCCAGCGCTGGCAGGAGGCATAGGCCAGCCGCAGCCGCTGGGGCATGGCGTCGGCCGCGGGGAAGGTGCGTGTGCGGCCGACCGGGCTGGTCCACTCGCCCGCGATGAAGCGGTAGAAGTAGCCGCGCTCCGGCTCCAGGCCGGCCACCTCCACGTGCACGGAATGCGCAAGCGCCGCCACGGCGCGCGCTTCGCCGCGCTGCGCGATGCGCGCGAAGCGCTCGTCGTGCGCCACTTCCCAGCGCAGGCCGACATCGCCGCCTTCCAGCGCCTGCGCACCGGCGCCGACCAGGCGCGTCCACAGGACGACGGAGTCGTGCGCCGGCGAGCCGCTGGCCACGCCCAGCGCGAACGGGTTGTCGGCGAGCCTGGGTTGCGCGCCGGCGGGCAGCACGAGGCCGCAAGACACGGCGGCGGCCAGCTGCAGCATGCGGCGGCGCGACAAGGAGAGATGGGGAGGATTGGAAGCGGCCATGAGCCGGCCAATATAGGGCATGCTGTCAGGTGGGACACAACACAAAGGATCAGGTATGCAGCCCAGCGCGCGGCCCCGTCATTTTTCCATGCTCCGGGAATTCCACCTGGCCGATTTCTTCACCCTCGGCAACGCCGCCTGCGGCACCGCCGCGGTGCTGCTGGCCATGCTGTACATGGCCAGCGGCAGCCGCACGCATTTCCTGTGGGCCGCGGCGCTGGCACCGGCGGCGTTCCTGTTCGACGTGCTGGATGGACGCATCGCGCGGGCGCGGCACGAGCATTCGGCGCTCGGGCGCGAGCTGGACTCGTTGTCGGACGTGATTTCCTTCGGCGTCGCCCCGGCCGCACTCGGCTTCGCGGCCGGCATGCAGGGCGGCTGGGACGCTGGCGCCCTGATCTATTTCGTCTGCTGCGGCGTCAGCCGGCTGGCGCGCTTCAACGTCACCGCCGAGAGCATGGCGGACGACGGGGGCAAGGTGAAGTATTTCGAAGGAACGCCAATTCCCACCAGCGTCGTGCTGACCGGCGTGCTGGCATTCGCCGCCTGGCAAGGGCGGCTGGGGGACGCACTCTACGGCGGCACGCTGGTGCTGGGTCCATGGCAGCTGCATCCGCTGGCTGGGCTGTTCGTGCTCTCCGGCAGCCTGATGATCAGCAAGACGCTGCGAATCCCCAAGTTCTAAGTCCAGGCTCCGAGTTCCTTCCGCTGCACCCGCGTTTTCCCTCTCACGAAACCGGGGCCGGCGCACTACATTGACTTGGTGTGGGAACGGCATTGTCCAGACCCTCCACGAGCGATTCGAGCCCTTCGGGGCTCGTTTTTTTTCGCTCCGCCATTTGCGCCATCGCTTTTGCAACCCGCAGGAGTAGCGAAAAGGGCTGCGTCCAGCGCATAATCCCCGCCACACGCAGTGTTGGGCTGCGTTGTACGATGTCTGAAGTTTTGAACAACAGCGATCCCGTCGGCGATTTCATGCAGCAACGGCTGACCTGGGCCCAGGCGGCCTGCGCACGCGCCATGCGCCCCCTGATCCGCTTGGCGCTGTGGGTCGGCCTGAAGCACCCGCAATTGGAAGAACTGCTGCGCGAGCTGTTGATCGCTGAAGCGCAGCGGCTGTGGCGCGCCAAGGGCGTCGCCGAGCCCAACATCAGCCAGCTGGCCGTCACCACCGGCCTGAACCGCAAGCAGGTCACGGCGCGTGTGCGCGGTAGCGGCCCCGATCCCCTGCTGCACACCGAAATGTCCGCCGCGGCCAAAACCTTCACCCGCTGGCTGCAGCTTGCGCAGGAGCAGCCGGCCTTGCGCCGCTTGCCGGTGGCATCCCAGGCGGACGCGCTGTCCTTCGAAGAAGTGGCCCGCCAGGCCAGCCGGGGCGACGTGCACCACCGCTCGGTCCTGGATGAGCTTGTCCGCCTGGGCATGTGCGACGAGGATCGCGGCTGGGTCGAGCTGCAGGCCGACAGCTTCGTGCCCAGCGCCGACCTGCAGAACACATTGGCCTTCCTGGGCGACAACCTGCGCGACCATGCGGCGGCGGCGGTGTCCAACACGGCCGCGGCGGCTGCGCCTTTCCTGGAACGCGCCGTGTTTGCCGATGGGCTGTCGGCGGACGATTGTGCGGCTGTGCACCAATTGGCACGTGAGCGCTGGAACGACCTCCACCGCGAATTCGTGCATACACTCACGGATGCCGTGGAACGTTCGCGCGGCAGCGGGTCCAAGCGGATGCGGCTGGGCATGTACGTGTATTTCGAAGACCAGGAAGGAACCGGCGAATGAATCGGATGCGCCGCCGCCTTGGGGCCTGTGCACTGCTGCTGGCCCTCACCGCCTGTGGCGGTGGATTGGGCTCGGGCGGCACCGGCATCGACTCCGGTGTCGGCTCGGGCGGCACCGGCCACGCCATGGGCTTCACCATAGGCACGATCACCGGCACCGACGGCCTGGTGGTCAACGGCACGCGCTTCAACACCAGCCAGGCCAGCTTTCAGCTGGAGGACGCCACCTCGCTGCAACCGGGCATGACGGTGCGGGTGATCGGCGAGATCTCCGACGACCGCAGCCAGGGCACCGCCACCAACGTGATATCGGCCGCCGACCTGCGCGGGCCCGTCGGCGCGCTCGACGCGGCTGCTGGCCGCTTCAGCGTGCTGGGCGTCGCTGTGGGCGTGGACAGCGAAACCGTCTACGCCGGCTTCGCCACGCTTGCCGAGCTGAACAACGGCGGCAACGTGATCGTCTATGGCCTGCCGGGCGCCCAGGGCACGCTGCGCGCCACCCGTGTCGAGCGGACCGCCGACGCCGGCGTGGCCGTCGTGAGCGGCGTGGTGCAGGATCTGGATCCGGTGGGACGCACCTTCCGCGTCGGCGCCGCGACGGTGCTGTATGCCACCGCCGCCGCCGTGCAGGTCGACCTGGCCAACGGCGTTGCGGTGCGTGTGCGCGGCGGTGCAACCGTCCAGGGCGTGCTGGTCGCCACGAAGGTGCAGGCCTGGTACGACCTGCCGCGGGCGCAGACACCGAACGTCACGCTCGCCGGGCTGGTGGCCAACTTCACCGCCCCGGCGTCGTTCACGCTGGCCGGCGTGACGGTGCAGGCCGGAGCTGCCGTGCTCACTGGCGGCACGCTCGGCAACGGCGTGCGCGTCGAGGCCACTGGCACCCTGACCGGCGGCGTGCTGGTCGCGACCAGCATCCGTGTGTCGCCCGCGCACACCGACGGACCGCAGAACGACGGCAACAACGGCGGCACGGGCAACAGCGGCAACAGTGGCACGGGCAATAACGGCAACGACAACGGCGGCTCGGGCAACAACGGCAACGGTAACGGCGGCTCGGGCAACAACGGCAACGGCAACGGCGGCTCGGGCAACAACGGCAATGGCAACGGTAACGGCGGCTCGGGCGGAAACGGAAATGGCGGCAACGGCAACGGCCATCTGCAGGCTTCCGCCAGCATTTCGGCTCCGTCGCAGCGCGGCGCTGTCGTCAATCCGGGCGTGGATACCGCCTGAGCGGGGGGAGCCACCGCCTCAGAGCGGCGTGCCAGGCTTTCTTCCGAGCGCTTCACTCGGCTGCAGCAGCGCCGCGTCGCGGATGGCGAACAGCGCTTCCAAATCCTGCTTTAGTTCTTCGTCCTCCAGCGGCGCAGGCAGGGTGTCCGGCGCGTCCGGGGTTGCGGCGCCGGCTGCCTGGCTCCACACGCCCGGGTCGGGCATGGCGGCAGGGCCGGCAGGCGCGTCGCCGCTGAACTGCCACGACAGGCTGAGGATCCAGCCCAGCGCGCGCGGCTCGAATTCGCGCATCTTGCGGATGAAGCTTTCCTCGAAGGCATGCACGTACGTGAGCAGCGTGTCCTCGCCCTGGCGCACGACGAAGGTCACATGCACGCCGGAGCTGCCGCCGGTGCCGGTGCTGACCACCGAGAGCACGCGGCAGTCGATCCACCCCGTGGGAATGCCGTGCTGGCGCATGGTTTCGCGCAGCACCACTTGCACCAGTTCGCGTCGCCGCGCGGTCTTCGACGGCGGGCCGGAATGCGCTTCGCTTTCCTGGAACTGCGCGCTCAGCGGCGGCGGTGTCGTCGAGGGTGCACCGTCCTTGTGGCGAAACAGTTTGCCGATCAAGCTCATGCGGACATTGTGCGGCAAAACCCGCGCAGCCCGGCTTTATGCATACAGCGCAGTGCATGCCGCGCAACAGCGGCCGTGCGGTGTGCACGCGAGCGCCGAGCTTCCTAACGTGCCGCTTGCGGCGCCGCCTGCCGCAATGCGGCGTACGGGTTGACCGGCTCGCCCTTCCACCAAAGCTTTTCCGGCCCGAGACGGAACACCGCGAAGTGCAGGTGCGGGCCGTCGGGTGCGGCATTGCCGGTGCTGCCGACGTAGCCGATCACCTGCCCACGCTTGAGCATCGTGCCTTCCTTCAAACCGTCTGCATAGTGGTCCAGGTGGGCGTAGTAGTAGGCCAGCTGGCCCGAAGGATCGAACTGGTAGATGGTGAGGCCACCCGGCACGCTCCTGAACAGCTTGACCAGCTTGCCGTCGTCCACCGCCACCACCGGCGTGCCGCGTGCCGCCATGATGTCCATGGCCTCGTGCTGGCGCCCGCCGCGCGCCTGCGTGTAGGTGTCGGCCAGCGCCTGCGGCGCGATGCCCTGCACCGGGACCAGCAGCGGGCGAGCCGCCAGCAGCGCGGCGCCGTCGGATGTGGCAGCGATGGCGCCCGCGGCGCCCAGCACCGCGAGCACGCCCAGGAACCGGTTGCGCATCCGCATCGCCTGCTTACCCCTGCACGTCGACCACGGTGCCGGCCTTGACGATGCGCGACAACCGCTCCACGTCCCAGTTGGTCAGCCGCACGCAGCCGTTGGTGTCCACCTTGGCCATCTGCGACGGCTCGCTGGTGCCGTGGATACCCCAGTGCGGCTTGGTCAGCGCCAGCCACATCACGCCCACCGGGCTGTTGGGCCCTGGCGGCAGCCTGAGCTTGGTGTCGGCCTTGGGATTGCGCAGCAGCGCGGGGTTGTAGGTGTAGTTCGGGTTGGCCTGCTTGCCGGTGATCTTCATGCGCCCGAGCGGCAGCGGGTCCTGCTGGCCGCCGAAGCTCACCGGGAACGCGCCCATCACCTTGTTGTCCTGGCCCAGGATGTAGAGCACCTTGTCGGACTTGTCGATGCGCAGCGACGTGGCTTCGGGCAGCTGCGTGCTCTTGGTCGTATCGGCCAGCACCAGCTGCGCGCCCGCTTCCAGCTTGCGGCCCTTGTTCATCTGCTCGATCAGCTTGGGGCTCATGTGGTAGCGCTCGCCCAGCGCTTCCAGCAGCGTGCGGAAGGCCAGCGCCGGCAGCTTCGACTGCGCCACCGGATCGGGCGGGATGTCCGCGTACGGGCCGGCGACGTCCTGTTCGGTGACGGTATAGGTGCCGAAGGCCGGGGCGGGTGCCTGCTGGCCCTGCAGCGCCTGCCAGGTGGCGGCGTCGATCTTGCCGGTGTCGGACAGCCCCCGCGCGAGCTGGAAGGCCGCCACCGCGCGCACCATGTTGCTGCCATAGCCGGCGTCGATCTCGCCCACCGAGAACCAGGCGCGGTCCAGCAGCACCTGCGCGCGCATCACGGCGACGCCCTTGGCGCCGCGCGAAAGCTCCGGCGTGCCGGTGTCGGCATTGAGCTGGTTCATGTGCGCCGTTGCGTCGGCCGGTGCGGCGGGCATGGCCGGCGCACCGGCGGCGTGTGCCGAATGGCCCTTGGCGTGGGCGGACTTCGCGATGGCGGCTGGCGCGACGCCAGTGGACAGGGCAGCGACGAGCAGCGCGGCGGCGCTGGAGAGAGGAAAACGCAAACGGCTCACGGGCATGGAAAGGCCTCCAGACAGGATGGGTTCCACGTTAGGGCCGGGGCGCGCCCCGCCCTGTCGGCCTGCGCCGATGGCGCGGGTCAGCCGCCCCGGTCAGTCCCGCCCGCCGGAGCGGCCGCGGCGCTCAGCCTGCCTGCACTTCGATGTGGTACAGGCCCCAGGGGCACAGGGCGAAGCGCTGGTCGATCGGCTTGGCCATCATCTCGGGGAAGCGGTCGGCGTCGTACACCGCCCACAGCGGGCCCAGGCCGCCCAGCGGCATCGGCTTGCCATCGAGCTGGGTGGCGACGATGTAGCGGTACTTGCGCGCGTCGGCGATGCTGATGGCGGGCGCATAGCCGTCGACCGCGCACATCGCCAGCTTGCCGTTCTCGGGCGCGCCGGCGGCCTTGAGCACGTCGGCCAGCAAGGGGCCGGCGAGCGTGTGGACCTTCTTGTCGTATTCCACCGTGGGCTTGATGGTGGTGGCCGGCATCGCGGTCAGCGCGGCGTAGTCGAACGCGTAGGCCTTGTCGAAGGCGAGCTTCTGCTTGGCCATCATCTGGTCCAGCACCGGGTCGAGAGCGCCCCGGTTGGTCCTGGAGAGGGCGCCGGTGACCGTCAGCAGCGCCGGGCCGTGCAGGCCCTTGGCCGCGTTGTCGGCGCGCGCCAGCATCGGCAGGGACACGCCGCCGGCGACGGCGGCGGCTAGGAAATCGCGCTTGTTCATGGGTTCTCCCTGAGTGCAAAGCTGCCGATGATAGCCAGCGCGCAGCGGCCCCTTCGCCCGTCAGGTGAAGCGCACGGCCAGCGGCGCCAGCGGCGCGTCGAAGCGCGCGGTCCAGGTTTCGCCGGCGCGCACCGGCCACGCATCGGTCCAGGTGCCGGTGGTCACCACGTCGCCGGGCAGCAGCTGCGGCGCGCCGGGGCAGGCATGCAGCGCCTGCACGAAGTGATGCAGCGCGTGCAGCGGGCCATCGAGCACGTTGGCGCCCACGCCCTGCTCCACCGCTTCGCCGTCGCGCAGCAGCGTGACGTGGGCCGTGGCCAGGCGCTGTTCGAACGCGCCAGCGTCGCCGGCAACCTGCGCCACGGGTACCGGCCGCCCGACCAGCAGGCGCGCGTGCAGGCCGCCATCGGCCACCGTGTCGGCGGCGCTGAACTTCCAGTCGGGCATGTGCGACTGCACCACCTCGAAGCCGGGCGCCACCCAGTCCAGGCAGGCGAACAGCGCCTCCAGCGAGGCGCCGGCCGGCGGCGTGGCGCGGATGCCGAACACCGCCTCCGGCTCCAGCCGCGGCTGGCAGGCCTGCGCCAGCGAGAGCTCGCCCTCGCCGTCGCAGTGCCGCAGCCCGGTGTCCCAGACCGTGCCCCAGATCGGCGCGAACACCTGGTAGCGCGGCCAGATGTTGCGATTGGTGAAGCCCACCTTGTAGCCGCGCGGCTGCTCGCCGCGTGCCTGGCGCAGGCTGCGCACTTCCAGGGCCAGCGCATAGGCCGCTGCCAGGTTCAGGCCGCTGGCAGCGGGCCAGAGCTTGCCGCCGTCGTGGTGGCCGAGCAGCAGATCGGGAGCGGGGAACCGTGTGGTCATGACAGAGCGGTAACCAGTGGTAATCGATGGCTTCACATCTTGGCATGCTTCCTACAATCCCGGCACTTTTCGCCGCTCGACCATGCCCAGCCACCACACCAGCGACTCCCCCTCCGGCCGGCCCGCCCGCGCCGGCTGGACCAGCTGGCTGGGCCTGCGCAAGCCGCAATCCGGTCCGGCCTCCATCCCCGCCACCGAGCCGATGCAGCGCCTGCCGGGCATGGACGGCGTGCGCCTGTGCTTCTGGGACGCCTTCAAGCCGATCTTTCCGCCGCACGCGATGGCGGCGCAGACGGCCGGCGGCTCGCTGGTGATTTCCTGGTCGACCCAGGGCGACCCGCATGCCACCTACCGCCACGCCACGCCGGTGGTGCTGCGCTTCGAAGCCGAACTGGTGGAGATGATGCTGCGCGCCGATGCCGAGCAGCGCCGCCGCGTCGCCGCCCAGCAGGAGCAGGTGCTGCGCGCCGGGCTGGTCGGCTACGACCCCTACGCCACGGTGCCGAACGCGCGGGTGGTGGTGCTGGGCTGATGATGGATTTCGATCCCGAAGTGCTGGTCCTCTTCGACGCCTACGTGCACGGCCGCATCGACCGGCGCGGTTTTCTCGACCGGGCGCAGAAATTCGCCACCGCCGGCATCACCGCCACCGGCCTGCTGGCTGCGCTCAGCCCCAATTTCGCTGCCGCCCAACAGGTCAAGCCCGAAGACGCCCGGCTGCGCGCGCAGCGCGTGGACGTGCCCTCGCCCGCCGGCTCCGGCAGCGTCAAGGGCTACCTGGTGCGCCCGGCCTCCGCCGCGGCCACGGCGAAGCTGCCGGCCATTCTGGTGATCCACGAGAACCGCGGGCTGAACCCGCACATCGAGGACATCGCGCGCCGCCTCGCGCTGGACGGCTTCATGGCCTTCGCGCCCGACGCGCTGACGCCGCTGGGCGGCTACCCGGGCGACGAGGACCGCGCCCGCGCACTGTTCGCCCAGTTGGACCGCGCGAAGTCCGAAGAGGATTTCATCGCCGCCGGCAAATGGCTGCAGGCCCGCGCCGACGGCAATGGCAAGCTGGGCGCGGTCGGCTTCTGCTGGGGCGGCGGCACCACGCACACGCTGGCCACGCGCATGCCCGAACTCACCGCCGCCGTGCCGTTCTACGGCCCGGCGCCGGCGCCGGCCGAAGCGGCCAAGGTCAAGGCCGCGCTGCTGGCGCACTTCGCCGAGAAGGACGACGGCGTCAATTCCACCTGGCCGCCCTACGAGGCCGCGCTGAAGCAGGCCGGCGTGCGCCACACCGCCTACACCTATCCCGGCACGCTGCACGGCTTCAACAACGACACCACGCCGCGCTTCGCCGACGCGGCGGCAAGGGAAGCCTGGGGCCGCACCGTGGCGTTCTTCAGGCAGCAGCTGGCCTGAGCGGCCGGCACCGCGGCGGCGCCTGCATCACTGCAGGATCTTGAACAGCCGCCCGATCAGGTCGTTGATGACGTTGTCCACCGCGCGCGGCAGGCTGTCGCCCGGCTCCTCGCGCGGCTTGGGCCGTGGGCGCGGAATGTCGAACTCCGCCTGGGCGTCGATCCAGCGCGCGCGCAGCGACTGCTGGAACACGTCGCCCACGATCGGCAGCGCGCTGCGCGCGCCCGGCCCCCAGGTGTCGCCCATGGTGATGCGGTTGTCGTCGAAGCCGACCCAGGCCCCCGCCACCAGCTGCGGGTGCATCAGGATGAACCAGCCGTCGGTGTTGTCCTGGGTGGTGCCGGTCTTGCCGGCCACGTCGGCCTGGATGCCGTAGCGCGCGCGGATCGCCGTGCCCGTTCCCTGGTCGATCACGCCGCGCATCACGTCGGTGAGCCGCAGCGCCTGCGCGCGCGACATGGCGCGGTCCTGCGGCGGGTCCTGGGGCGCAACCACCTGCAGCACCTGGCCCTTGCGGTTCTCCACCTGCGTCACCAGTACCGGCTCGATGAAGCGCCCACCGTTGGCGATGCTGCCGTAGGCGGCCACCATCTCCTTGAGCGTCACCGGGCTGGTGCCCAGCGCCAGCGACGGCACCTCGTCCAGCTTGCTCTGGCGAATTCCGAGCCCGCGCGCCAACTGCGCCACGCGCTGCGCGCCCACGCGCTGCATCAGCTGCGCGGTGATGCGGTTGCGCGAATGGGCCAAGCCGTCGCGCAGCGTCACCGGCTGGCCGGTCGGCGGCTCGGGGTCGGACGGGCTCCAGACGCCGCCGCCGCGCTCGCGGATTTCCACCTGCTGGTCGATGAAGGTGTCCTCGGGGCCGAACCCCATCTCGAACGCGGCGCCATAGACAAATGGCTTGAAGGTCGAGCCCGGCTGGCGCCGCGCCTGGTTCACGTGGTCGAACGGCTCGGAGGCGAAATCGGGGCTGCCGACCCAGGCCTTCACGTGCCCGTTGCGCGGGTCCAGCGCCAGGAAGCCAGCCTGCAGCGGCGTGCGCTCCTCGCCGCGCTGGCGCCTGCGGTCGGCGTGCGGCTGCAGCTGCGCCACCTGCCGCGCCACCGCCTGGTTGGCCACCTTCTGCAGGCGCGACTGCACGGTGGTGCGCACCACCAGGCCGTCGGAGTGGATGTCGTAGCCGCGCCGGTCGGCCCAGTCGATCAGCCACTTGCGCACCTGCTGCGCCACGTGCGGCGCGATGCCGGGCGACGCGACCTGGCGCTCGAAGTCCAGCCGCAGCGGCCGCTGCGCCAGGGTGTGCATGCGCGCGTCGTCGAGCTTGCCGGCCTTGACCATCTGCGCCAGCACGACATTGCGGCGCGCCAGGGCGCGCTCGGGGTTCAACACCGGGTTGTAGTAGCTGGTCCCCTTGAGCATGCCGATCAGCGTGGCCGCCTGCAGCACGTCCAGCTTGTCGGCCGAGGTGTCGAAATAGGTGCGCGCCGCCATCTCGATGCCGAAGGCGTTGTAGAGGAACGGCACCGTGTTGAGGTAGATCTCCAGGATCTCCTGCTTGGAATAGATCGCCTCGATCTTCAGCGCGGTGATCGCCTCCTTCATCTTGCGGTTGACCGTGGGCGCGCGGCCGATGTCCTCGGGGTACATGTTGCGCGCCAGCTGCTGCGTGATGGTGGAGCCGCCCTGGCGGTCGCCCTTCAGCGTGGCCAGCACCGCGGCCGCGGTGCGGCGCAGGTCGATCCCGTGGTGCTCGTAGAAGCGCCGGTCTTCGGTGGAGATCAGCGCGTCCACCACCTTGGGCGAGATGCGCGCGAGCGTGACCCACTGGCGGTTCAGGCGCTTGAATTCGGCCAGCACCACGCCGTCGGCGGACATCACAACCGAAGGCACTTCCGATTTGGCCTTGCGCAGGTCGGTGGTGCTGGGCGTGAACGGCAGCAGCACCAGCGCATAGGCCAGGAACAGCGCGGGCGGCAGCAGGGCCGTGCGCACGGGATGCCGCCGCGCCAGCGCCCAGAGGCTGCGCAGCCGCTCTGCGGCCCACGCGCGGGCATGGGCGATGGCCGGTGTCATGAGCGCCAATCTAGGGCCGGGCAGCTCAGCGGACTGTAGGACGGCGGCTCGTCAGTCCCATCAGGCTGCCAACTTCTCGGCCGCCTCGCGCTTGCCCATGTTGCGCAGCGTGGCGATGGCTTCGAGCTGCTTGGCGCGCGGGCGCGTCTTGCCGCTTTCCCATTTGTAGACCGACAGCGCCGACACGCCCAGCAGCTTGGCCACCGCGGCGGCCGACAGGCCCAGGCGGCGGCGCTGCGCGGCCAGGCCCTTGGCGCTGAAGCGCAAGCGGGCCTGGGCATCGTCGTCGGACTCCTCCACCGGTGCGGCGCTGCGTGTTCCCGGGCGGCCCTGGCGCTTGATCTGGCGCTCCAGCGTCTGCAGGCGGCGCTTGAGTTGCGCGATCTGGCGGCGGTACTGGGTGACTGATTTTTTGAGCGCCTGGGTTTCTCCGCGCAGCTCCCTGCGGGCGATGCGAGCAATCTCGCTTTTCAGGATGGAGCCAATGTTCGGCATGCAGTCTCAACCTTCGATGGTGCGCGTTTCTCCGACGCGATTCGCTTGTGCTTTGGTTGCTCCCAGCGCACATCTTATCCGCAAGCCGTCCACGCCCCGTCGGGTTGCATAGAAACCGCCGCGCCTTATCCGCCATTGCGGCACGTCGGCAGCTGCGGCGAAGACGGTTGCATTTATTTGTTTGCAACCCCGCTGCGCCCGGACGCTGGCTACACTTCGAATTCCCCAGGAGCCCCAATGATGCGCACACTGGCGCTGCTGTTGCTGCTTGCCGCCCTCCCCGCCGCCGCCGCCCCCGAAGAAGACGACGCAGCGCTGTTCGACGCCTGGGTCAAGACCCACAGCGTTGCCGATTTCGAGGAAGACCTGGCCAAGAGCGAACTCAACGGCGTGGTGCCCACGCGCCAGCTGCTGCGCACCGCGACCGACTGGAAGAAATGCGGCGCCGAACGTTTCGAGATCCCGCCGCGGGCGCAGTGGGCGGACGTCAAGAAGGTGCTGAAGCTCGTGGCCGAGCTGAAGAAGCGCAAGGTGCTGGAGGACTTCGAGGGCGCCTCGGGCTACCGCAACCCGGCGCTCAACCGCTGCGCCGCCGGCGCTCCCAAGAGTTCGCACACCATCAGCTTCGCCCTGGACATTGTTCCCAAGGGCGCGGGCGGCGCCGACGAGCAGCGCTTGTGCGAGTTCTGGCGCAAGGAAGGCCAAGCCTGGAACATGGGCCTGAGCAAATACCCGAGCGGGCGCATCCACCTGGACGTGAGCGGCTGGCGCAGCTGGGGCGCCGACCACACCCGGGCGACCTCGTTCTGCGCGGTGCGGCGCTAGCCGTACGCGCTGCGCGCCTACAAGGCGCACCGTCCAGCCTGCCTAGACTCTGCCATTCTCACTAGGAGGAGAAGACGATGGGTGGGCCTTTTTGGGGCGGGTTGCTGCTGGCGCTGGTGATCGTGCTGGGCATCGTGGTCTGGTCGATCCGGCGCCACCGCGACCCCGACCTGCACATTGAATGCGATGCGCCGATCGACGAGCTGATCGACTCGCTGGCCGGGCTCACGCTCAACACCGCCGTCGCCGGCAACCGCTGGGAGGTGCACGAGAACGGCGCCTTCTTCGACGTGCTGCTGGAGCGCATTCGCGCCGCGCGCAAAACCGTGCACTTCGAAACCTTCCTGTGGAAGGACGGCACGCTGGGCCGCCGCGTCGCCGCCGCGCTGTCCGAACGGGCGCGCGCCGGCCTGAAGGTGCGCGTGCTGCTGGACGCGCAGGGCTCGCAAAAAGCCGGCAAGGAAGTGGTGCAGCAGATGCGCGACGCCGGCTGCCGGGTGGAGTTCTTCCACAAGCGCGCGCTGCGCAACCTGGGCGTGCTCAACGACCGCGACCACCGCAAGATCGTCGTCATCGACGGCAGCGAAGCCTTCGTCGGCGGCCACTGCGTCACCGACGAGTGGCTTGGCAACGCGGAGGACGGCAAGCATTTTTCCGACGTCAGCCTGCACCTGCACGGCCCGATCGTGCACAGCCTGCAGGGCGCATTCAGCGAGAACTGGGGCGGCGAGACCGGCGAGCTGTTCGTCGGCAATGACGTGTTCCCCAGGCTGGAGCCGGCCGGCGACGTGCTGATGCACGCGGTGTTCGCCAAGCCGGAGAACTCCGCGCCCGCGGTGAAGATCCTGCACCACACGGCGATCTGCATGGCGCGCAAGCGCATCTGGATCCAGAACCCCTATTTCATTCCCGAGCCCGACGCCATCGACGCCTTCGGCTGCGCGGTGAAAAAAGGCGTCGACGTGCGCGTGCTGATGCCGGCCATCGCCGGCTCGGACAACCCCATGGTGCAGCACGCGGGCCACCGCAACTTCGAGAAGCTGCTGCGCTGCGGCGTGCGTCTGTTCGAATACCCGCACACGCTCTTGCACCAGAAGATCATGACGGTGGACAGCGTGTGGTGCGCCGTCGGCTCCAGCAACTTCGACGACCGCTCATTCGAGACCAACGACGAGATCAGCATGGGCATCCGCGACCCCGCGCTGGCCGAGCGGCTGGACGGCATCTGGGAAAAGTACGCGGCGCGCGCGCAGGAAATCAAGCTGGAGGAATGGGTGCGCCGCAGTCCCTGGGAAAAGCTGAAGGACAACGCCACCTACCTGATCAACGAGCTGCTCTGAGCCATGGCGCGGCCGCGCCCTCGGCTACATTGCGGGCGATGTCCGACGTTCCCGCGCCGCCGCCCTCTTCTTCCTCCCTGCCCCGCGCGCTGCTGGTGATCTTCGCCGGCGTCTGCGGCGCGGTCCACGTGGCCAAGCTGCCGCCGGCCATCCATGCGCTGCAGCAGCAGATGGGCCTGTCGCTGGTGGATGCCGGCTTCCTGCTGTCGATGGTGCAGCTGGCCGGCATGACGACCGCCATCGCCATGGGCGCCTGGGCCGACAGCCTGGGCGGCAAGTGCAGCATGGTGCTCGGCCTGCTGGTGCTGGCCGCCGCCAGCACGGCGGGCGGCTTCGCCGGTTCGGCATCCATGCTGCTGGCGCTGCGCGCGCTGGAGGGCTTCGGCTTCCTGCTGGTGGTGGTGCCGGCACCGGCGCTGGTGCGCCAGCCGCCCGGGCGCGTCAGCCGGATGCTGGGGCTGTGGGGTTCCTACATGCCGCTAGGCACGGCGATAGCGCTGCTGGCCGGCCCGCTGTGGATCGACCACTGGGGCTGGCGCCACTGGTGGTGGAGCGCGGCGGCGCTGTCGGCCGCCATGGCCGTGGTGCTGATGCTGGCGCTGCCGGCGCGGCCGAACGACGTGCCGGCGCAGGCGTCCGCCGGGCTGCTCGCTCGTCTGCACGGGACGCTGTCGCGCGGCGGCCCCTGGCTGCTGGCCGTGGCCTTCGCCACCTACTCCAGCCAGTGGCTGGCCGTCGTCGGCTTCCTGCCGACCATCTACCAGCAGGCCGGCGTGGAGTCCAGCGCGCGCGGCGTGCTGACGGCGCTGGCAGCGGCGGTGAACATCATCGGCAATGTCGGCGCCGGCCGGCTGCTGCACCGTGGCACGGCACCGGTGCGGCTGCTGTCCATCGGCTTCGTCGCCATGGGCCTGAGCGCGGTGGTGGCCTTCGCCGGCGCCGAGGGCGCGGGCGCGCCGCCGGCGGTGCGCTACATCGCGGTGCTGTGCTTTTCCATGGTGGGCGGCCTGGTGCCGGCCACGCTGTTCGCGCTGGCCATGCGCCTGGCGCCGGACGAACGCACCATCTCCACCACCATCGGCTGGATGCAGCAGTGGTCCGCCTTCGGGCAGTTCGCCGGCCCGCCGGTGGTGGCCTGGGTGGCAAGCCACGCCGGCGGCTGGCACTGGACCTGGGCGGCCACTGGCACGGCGGCGCTGGTGGGCCTGGGGCTGGCCCAGCGCATCGGCCGGCTCGCGCGCTGAAAAAGAATTTCGCGGTGCGCGAATCCTTTTGCCCCACCCGGCCCTCCTTGCCTGCGATGCCGCATATTGCGCGGCAGCCAGGAGAAACGGTGATGTGGTATCGCAAGAACATGGGTCCCAAGGAACGCGCGCTGCGCATCGCGGCAGGCGCCGGTGCGGTGGCGATCGGTTTCACGCAGTTCGGCTTCACGCCGCTGGGCTGGCTGGTTGCCGGCAGCGGCGTCGTGGGCGTGCTCACCGGCATGGTCGGCTTCTGCCCGGCCTGCGCCATGGTGGGCCGCAAGCCGGTGGAAGGCGGCTAGCCGTGGCGGCGCTGGACGCGGCGGTGTTCCGCGCGGCGCAGGCCGGCGACCCGGCCGCGCTGGACCGCATGCTGCGCGAGCTGCAGCCGGACATCCGCCGCTACGCGCGCCGCCAGTGCCACCGCGGCTCCGCGCTGGAGGACGTGGTGCAGGAGGCGCTGATCGTGCTGTACCGCCGCGTGGGCACGGTGCGCGACGGCGCGGCGCTCGCCGGCTGGCTGCTGAAGGTGGTGGCGCGCCTGTGCATGCTGCCGGTGCTGGGCCTGCTGCGCGGCGCCGACGCGCTGACCGAGGCGCACGAAGCGAAGCATTTCGCCGCAATGCCCACGCACGAACTGCGCATCGACGTGGTCCGGGCGCTGGAGTCGCTGCCGGCCATGTACCGCGACATCCTGCTGCTGCGCGACATGGAGCAGCTGACCATCGGCGAGGCGGCCGCGCGCCTGGGCATCACGCGCGAGGCCGCCAAGAGCCGGCTGCACCGCGCCCGCACGCTGGTGCGCGAGTACCTGCAGCCTACTTCTTCTGCCCCAGCAGGCTGAAGCCGTGGGTCCAGTGGTTGTTGCGTACGCCGTATTCGATCCACACCATGGCCAGCGGCTCCAGCAGCCGGCTGGCCGCGATGCCGCCCATGTCGATGGCGCGGCGCCAGCCGAAGGCTTCCAGGATGCGGCCGGTCTCGAGCTTGGCGTCTTCGTCGTCGCCGGCGATGAACATGTCCGGCGTGCCGTCCGGCAGGCTGGGATGCACCATGTGCGCCGCGGTGATGGTGTTGAACGCTTTCACCACCTTCGCTTCGGGCAGCAGCCGCTGCACGATCTCGCCCGCCGAATCCGAAAAGCCCAGCACCATTTGCGGCGCACCGGAGGAGAAATCCAGCGGATTGCTGGTGTCGATCACCAGCTTGCCCGCCAGGTTGCCGGCGCCCGCGGCCTCCACGCCTTCGCGCAGGCCGGCATAGGGCAAGGCGACGACCGCCAGGTCGCCCGCCTGTGCGGCGTCGCGGAACGAAGCCGCCCGCGCGCCCGGGACCGCGGCCAGCGCCTCGCGCGCCTTGGCGCCGTTCACGTCGCGGGTGCCGAACACCACGCGAAAGCCGTGGGCGACGAAGCCCTTGGCCAGCGCGATGCCGACGGCGCCGTTGCCCAGAATGGCGACGGTGCGCTGCGGGTTGGATGGATTGCTGCTCATGGTGTTGTCCTGTCTTCAGGTGGTTGCGATGGAATGGATTCTGGCCGCGGCACCTCGCGAAGGGAACGCCACCAATGGTCCTGGCATTCACAACCTGGTGTTTAGAATCCGGCCATGGATGCCACCCATCGCGTACGCGCCATGCTCTCCTTCGTGCAGGCCGCCGACCACGGCAGCTTCGCGGCCGCCGCGCGCAGCCTGGGCATCTCCGCCGCCGCGGTGGGAAAGAACGTGGCGGGCCTGGAAGGCGCGCTGGGCGTGCGGCTGATGAACCGCAGCACGCGCTCGCTGCAGCTCACCGGCGAAGGCCAGGCCTTCCTGGAGCGCGCCCGCGACGCCATCCAGGCGCTGGACCTGGCCATCGACACCGTCGCCGCGCAGCGCGCCGCCCCCGCCGGGCGCGTGCGCATCTCGGTCAGCAACGCGTTCGGCCACCGCTACGTGCTGCCGCTGCTGCCCGGGCTGGTCAAGCGCCATCCCGCGCTGGTGCCCGAACTGGATTTCGACGACCGGCAGGTGGACATCGTGCGCGGCGGCTACGACATCGCCATCCGCGGCGGCCGCATCGCGGACTCCAGCCTGGTGTCGCGCCGCATCTGCGACCTGCACACGGTGCTGGTCGCCTCGCCCGCCTACCTCAAGGCGCACGGCACGCCCGCGCGGCCGGACGAACTGCGGCAGCACCGCCTGATCGCCGTGCGCTACCTCAACGGAACAACGTCTCCGTGGAGCCTGCGCAAGGCGCCGGGCGCGCCGGTGGACGACTGGCTGCCCGAGCCCCCAGCGCTGGTGGTGAGCGATCCCTGGGCCGTGGTGGAAGCGGCCGCCGCCGGCATGGGCATCGCCCAGTCCGGCGCGCACCACGCCTGGCCCTACCTGCAGGCCGGCAAGCTGAAGGTGCTGCTGCCGCGCCACCACGATTCCGGCCGCCGCGCCATGGTGCTGCAGTATCCGCACCGCGCCCTGGTGGCGCCGCGGGTGAAGGCCACGGTGGATTACCTGCTGGAGCAGCTGCAGCGGCACCCGGCGCTGTGCCTCACACTGGCGCAGCTGCGCGGCCTGTCGGCGTGAGGGCGTGACGGTGCGAGCGGCCTTTCTTCAACCTTGACCAGGGCATTGCGAATGAAGCAGATCCTCGTGTACAGCGACAGCGTGGGCTGGGGCATGGTTCCCGGCACCCGAGAACGTTTCCCCTTCGACCAGCGCTGGCCCGGTGTGCTGGAGAACGCGCTCGACGGCCTGGGCGCCGGCGTCCGGGTGATCGAGAACAGCCTGGCCGGGCGCAAGACCGTCTGGGACGACCCGTGGCGTCCCGGCCGCAACGGCGCCGTCGGCCTGGCCGAGGTGATCGAAATCAATTCGCCGCTGGCGCTGGTGGTGATCCAGCTGGGCACCAACGACTTCCAGGCGCCGCACGACATCCCGGCGTGGGCCTCCGCCGCCGGCGTCGGCCGGCTGGTCGACATCATCCGGCAGGCGCCCATCGAACCGGGCATGCCCCGGCCCGGGATCCTGGTGCTGGTGCCGCCCGACATCGTGGAGCCCAAGGGCGCCAATGTCCTGAAGTTCCAGGGAGCACCGGCACGCAGCAAGGGTTTCGGCGACGCGCTGAAGGCCATGGCTGAGCAGAAGCAGGTCGGCCTTTTCGACCTCAACCGGGTGACCGCCGCCAGCACACTGGACGGCATTCATCTGGACCGGGACCAGCACGCCGCCATCGGCCAGGCACTCGCGCCCGTGGTGGCCCGCATGCTGGCCGCAGCCTGACCGCGCCGAAGGCCCCTAGCAGAACACCTGGCGCGCCAGGTCCCAGCGGTCCAGCCGGTCCTGCATGCCGTTGTTGCCGCCGTTGATGATGCGGCTGATCTGGCGGAAGGTGTCCTCGTCGTCCTTGTCGGCCAGCGGGTTCAGGCCCTTGGAGTTCCAGAACCAGGCCGCCGACAGCGTCGCGCCGACCGGTGTGATGAGCCCGCCGGGGTTCTGCACCACGGTCCCATCGCTGATCCCCTTGCCGTAGGCCGTGTAGTTGCTCCTGCCGGTCACCTGGATCAGGCCGCGCCCGCGGAAGTTCCAGCCGTCGCCCGAGGCGGTGTTGCCGTTGCCGTTGCGGCTGGCATACACGTAGTTGGCGATCTTCTGCGGCTGGCGGTCGTAGGGCTGGGCGAAGGCGTCGCTGGTGAAGCGCGAAGGCCAGGTCTTGCGCAGGCCCTGCCACGAATAATTCAGGTTTTCCTCGACGGCGCGAAAGCTGCCCGACTCGTGCGCGATCTGCGCCACGAAGGCGGCGACCCGCACGCCGCTGTTGATGCCGAAGCGCACCATGGCGGCATTGAGCGCATCGACGTACATGGCGGCGACGTCCGGCTTGGCGTCGGGCACTGCGTCTTGCAGCTGGCTGGCTGTGATCGGTTGCATGGCGGTCTCCCCTATTTCGGCGTGTTCAGCACGCGTTGTAAGCAAAGACCGGCCCGGCCGCAAGCCCCGCGTGCGCGCAGGCGGCGAATGCGTCACGCAGGCCGCGCCTGGCGTTGTTCGCGCGCCGCGCCGATCGTCATGGCGCCCGACGAAGACGCTACGGCACGTTCCTGACCAGCGCCGCCGCCATGTCGATCACCACCACCTGATGCGGCTGCAGCCGCTGCGTGGGCTTGTGGATGTGGAAACCGAACGGGTCGCCCACCTCGGTCTTGATGCCAGAGAGTTCTTCCATCACGGCCAGCCCGCAGTACGGCGCATAGAAATCGGAATAGCCGCCCTCGTGCGTCATCAGCAGCCGCCCGCCGCACAGGCGTTCGGCGGCGTCCTTCAGCGCGCGCGTCATCAGCCGGTAGGTTTCGGCCATCGCCATCTGCCGGCCCAGCGGATCGTAGAGGCAGCTGTCGAAACCCGAGGCCACGAAGACCATCTCGGGCCTGAATTTCTCCAGCGCCGGAAGCACCACGCGCTCGACCACCGCCAGGTAGGTGTCGTGCCCCGACCCCGGCGGCAGCGGCACGTTGATGTTGCCGCCGCGGCCTGCGCCTTCGCCGGTTTCGGTCAGCGTGCCGGAATTCACCGGGTAGTTGCTCTCCTCGTGCACGGACATGGTCAGCACGTCCGGGTCGTGGAAGTACAGGCCCTGCACGCCGTTGCCGTGGTGCACGTCCCAGTCGAACACCGCGATGCGCTTCATGCCATGCACCGCGCGCAGGTGCTCGATGGCGATGGCCGTGTTGGCCAGCAGGCAGAAGCCGCGCCCGCGGTCGCGCTCGGCATGGTGGCCGGGCGGACGCACCAGCGCGTAGGCGTTGCGGATTTCGCCGTTCACGATGGCGTCCGCGGCGGCGATGCAGCCGCCGGCCGACAGCTGCGCGATCGGCCACGAATCGGGGCCGACCGGCGCGCGCTCGCCGGCGTCGCCGTGGCCCTGCCTGCTCATCGCCTTCAGCCGCTCGACATAGCCCGGCGTGTGGATGCGCAGGACCTCTTCCTCCGTCGCGGGACGCGGGCGCACCAGGGCCAGTTCGTCCAGCAGGCCCGACACCTCCAGCAGGTTGCGGATGCGCCGTTTGCTGGTCGGCTCCTCGATGTGGAACAGGCCGGGCTCGATGAAGCCGCCCGCCGGCATGGCACCGGCGGCGATGCCGGTGATGTGCCACATGTAGCGTTCATGCCAGACCAGGCCGGTCTTCGCAGCCATGCTCAATCGCAGGACAGTTCGAGCGCCAGCAGTTCGTCCATGCGCTGGCGGCGGCGGATCAGCCGGCGGCTGCCGCCGTCCAGCAGCACCTCGGGCGCCAGCGTGCGGCTGTTGTAGTTGGAGGACATGCTCGCGCAGTACGCGCCGGCGTCGTTGAACACCGCTAGGTCGCCCACCTCGGGCTCGGGCATGTCCTGCGTGACGATGCCGCCGCCCGCCTCCTGCGTGAACAGGTCGCCGGCCTCGCACAGCGGCCCGCCCACGATGGTGGGGCGCACGTTGCCGCGCGCCGGCGCGCCGGCCTGCGGCACGATTTCGATCTGGTGGAAGCTGCCGTACATGGACGGGCGCATCAGGTCGTTGAAGCCGGCGTCCACCAGCACGAACTGGTTGGCCCCTACGCTCTTCTTGGCACGCACCTCCGACACCAGGCAGCCCGAATTCGCCACCACGTAGCGGCCCGGCTCGATCTCCAGCGAGACCGGATGCCCCAGGTGCGCCTCGATGGTGGCGCGCGCCGCGCTCCACACGTCGAAAATTTCGCCGACGTCGAGCTCCTTGTCGCCCTCGCGGTAAGTGGCCGGCAGGCCGCCGCCGGCCGACACCGCCTGGATGTCGATCGGGCACTTGCGCACCTCGTTGACCATCGCGTCGCACACGCGCCGCAGGTGGCCGACGTCGGCGCCGGAGCCGATGTGCATGTGCAGCCCGACCAGCTGCAACTCGTGCCTGCGGATGAGGCCGTAGCACTCCTGCACGTTCTCGTGCCAGATGCCGTGCTTGCTGAACTCGCCGCCGGTGTTGGTCTTGCGGTTGAAGCCGCTGCCGAAACCGGGGTTGATGCGCAGCCACACCGCATGGCCAGGGCTGGCCTGCGCCAGCTGCTCCAGCATCTGCGGCGAGCCGATGTTCACCGGGATCTTCAACTGCGCGATGCGTTGCAGCACCGTGCGGTCGAGGATGTCCGACGCATAGACGATGCCGGCCGGCTCGCCCGAGCCAACGAAGCCGGCCGCCACCGCGCGCTCGATCTCGCCCAGCGACACCGCATCGACCACCACGCCCAGCTCGCGCAGCAGCCGCAGCACGTGCACGTTGGAATTTGCCTTCTGTGCGTAGCGGACCACGCCGAACTTCTTCAGCCGCTCGATCCGCCCGCGGATCGCCGCCGCGTCGTAGACCCAGCACGGCGTGCCGTGCTGCTGCGCGACCTCCCGCAGCGTGTCGTCGGGGATGGTATGCCTGGTTGTGGGTGCGTTCATCGGTGTCTCCTGGGTGTTCGGAAAATCTGTTTTTCAGGCCCGCGCACCGGCCGGCGCGATCTCGACGATCACGTAGGCCAGGTCGTTGAAGCCCTGCGCGATGAAGCGGTCGCTCAGCGCCGCGTAGCGGGTGCGCGCGGCCACCGGGTCGGGGTGGTACAGCCGGCAGCCGCCGGCCATGTCCAGCGCGGGCCGCAGCGGCGACGGGTTGGCCATGGTCCGGCGGCCGTCCACGCGCAGCAGGCCCTCGTGGGCCGGCACGTCGAACACCACGCTGTCGGCGCCGACGATGGACTTCGCGAGATCCACCAGCTCCCACTGCTTGGTGGCGGCGTTGCCGAGCGAATAGCCCAGCAGCACCGCATGCGCATGCGCGCCCTGCGGCGTCTGCCGGAACGCCGCGATGGCGCGGAACGCGGCGCCTTGCAGCTGCAGCCCGTTGTCGCCGCCGTTGGAGGTCAGCGCCAGCATGTCGCGCGTGGACGCCAGGCCGAACGGCAGGTTGCCCAGCACCAGCGTGCGGCTGCCGGCCGCGCCGCCGACGACGCCGGCGAAACCGTCGCGGATGTCGTTCAGCATGCCCACGCGATCCGTCTGTTCGTTCAGCACATGGTTGCAATGGAAGTACGCCAGCGCGCGCGGATTGATGTCCATGCCGATGCGGCGCACGCCGTTGCCGAAAAAGGCCAGGTTGTGGCCGCTGCCGGTCGCCAGGTCGATCACCGTGTCGGCCCAGTGCACCAGCCCGCGCCGGCGGCAGTACGCGAGGATCGCCTCGCTCTCGTCCGCGAACGGGAACACGCGGATGCGCGCATCGACCCACACGCCGTCCGTCAGCACGGTTGACTGCCCGATCAGGTTGACGCGCACGCCCAGGGCGCCGTCCTGCACCAGGCCCAGTGTGTTGAGCGCGTCCACCGTGAACGAAGCCGGCAGCTTGAACGGCCGCAGCTGCGACGGGCTGGACTGCCAGTCCCGGTATGCCGGGCTGCCGCAGACGGCCTTCAGTTGCGCGACGGCGGCGGCGCGCAGAGCCCCATCTTCCGCGAGCCTGGAGGTCGCCAGGAAGATGCTGTCGGTGTCGATCATGGCGCCCTGCCCAGCATCAGGCCCAGCAACGCGCAGCGCAGCCACACGCAGTCGCGCGCCTGCTTGAAGTAGTGCGCCTGCGGCATGGGGTCCAGCGCGCGGTCGATGTGGTCGGCGATCGGCCCGATGTGCAGCACGGCGATCGGCCGCCCGAGCTGCGCCACCGCCTGCGCGGTGATGCGGTAGTTGTCCGGCGTGGGCGTACTCTGCTTGGACGCTACGTTGGCCTTGTCGTCGAAGTCGGCGTGGAAGTTCGAGTGGTACACGCCCAGCGTGGTGACCAGGTCGGCCCGCGCCAGGATCTCGCCGATGCCACCGCACATCTCCACCGCCGTGCCGCGCTGCCGCAGCAGCTGCGCCACGTCGTCGGGCATGCTGGAGCCCGGCGGTTCCAGGACCAGCAGGCGCACGCCGAACAGCGACAGGCCCATCACCAGCGACCGGTGCGCGCGCCAGCCCAGGTGGCCGACGATGCCGACGGTCAGCCCGTCCACCCGGCCGAAGTGCTTGTGGATGCGGTACAGGTCGCCCATGGCCTGCGTCGGGTGCTCGCCGTAGCCGTCGCCGGCGTTGACCACCGGCACCGGCGAACATTGCGCGGCGCGCGCGGCGGAGCCGGTCTCGGGGTGCCGCAGCACCAGCAGGTCGGACATCTGCGCGGTGAAGCGCACCACGTCCTCCAGCGTCTCTTCGTAGAAGCCGACGGCGCGGGTGGTGGCCGGGTCGGCGAAGCCGATCACGTGGCCGCCCACGCGCAGCATCGCCGCCTCGAAACTCATGCGGGTGCGCGTGCTCTGCTGGTAGAACATCACGGCCATGGTGCGGCCCGCGATCACGCCGGCGCAGGAGGTGCGCGGCGCCTGTTCCAGCAGGGCCGCCATGCGAAAGCAGTGCTCCAGCATCGGCCGCGTCACGTCCAGCATCGAGACGATGCTGCGCGGCAGCGCCGGCCCGTCGGCCAGGGCGCCGCGCAGGTCGCCGGCGGTCATCTGCGCTTCGGACATGGAGGTCACTTCGCGCCGGGCGAACCCTCGGCCAGTGCGCCGACCGCCTCCCGCGTCATGCGAAAGACATGCCAGCCCTCCATGGGCGCCGCGCCCAGCGATTTGTAGAAGTCGATGGACGGCGTGTTCCAGTCCAGCACCGACCATTCCATGCGCGCGCAGTCGCGCTGCACCGCGATCTGCGCCAGGCCGCGCAGCAGCCCCTTGCCCAGGCCGTGGCCGCGCGCCTCGGGCTTGACGAACAGGTCTTCCAGGTAGATGCCCTTCTTGCCGAGGAAGGTGGAGTAGTTGTGGAAGAACAGCGCGAAACCCACGCCCTTGCCGTCGAGTTCCGCGATCAGCACCTCGGCGGGCGGCCGCTCGGACGCGAACAGCGCCTCGCGGATCACCGCCGGCGTCGCGACGAACATGTCCTCCAGCTTCTCGTAGACGGCCAGGTCGCGGACCAGCTCAACGATCAGGTCGGTGTCGGCCGCGGTGGCGGGGCGGATGTGGGTCGAAGATGCCATGTGCTTGTTGCCTTGCTGAAATGTTGTCGTGCCGGATCAGGACAGCGCGGCGGACGGCGCTGGTGCGCGCGCGGACCAGAAGTCCTCGAAGCGCTTGGGGTGGTACAGCGTGTGCATGGGATGCTGCCGCCCCTGCAGCGCATCGAGCGTGGCACGGGCCACGCCCGTGGCCTGCGAGAAGCCGCCGGTGTTGTGGCCCGAGGCGACCACCAGCATGCCGTTGCGCGCCTTCTTCATCTCGAACACGCCCAGGCTGCTGGCCGTCCAGGGCCGCACGCAGTAGCGCCGGCTGGCGCGCAGCTGGCCGGTGTCCATGGCCTGGCGGTACGCGGCAGGGAACAGGTGCTCGATGTAGTCCTCCATCGAGGCGAAGAGTGCTTCCATCTGCGCCTCGTCGATGTTGGACAGGTCGCGCCCGACGTAGCCGAAGCCGGAGCCGAAGATCAGCACGTGCTCGCCCTCGCGGTTCTTCGCGGGAATGATGTTGCCGCTGTTGGCCAGGTGGCCCGGGCGCGAGATCTTCAGCGAGCGCTGCAGCCGTGGTTCCAGGTTCGGGAAACTCATCCAAGCACCCAGCACGCCGTGCACCTTGTTGTCCGACAGCGTGCCGCTGAGCAGGTCGGCGCCGTACACGCCCGGCGACAGGAAGTAATGGTCGCTTTGCATCAGCTCGCCGTTGACCGCCACGCCGGTGACGGTGCCGCCCTCAGTGGCGATGCGCTGCGCGTCGGCGCCCCAGTGGAACGCCACGCCATTGGCATCCAGGTAGGCCACCAGGTTGCTGACGAAGCTGTGCACGTTGACCGAGAAGCCCGCCACCTCGATGCCGCCGACGATTTCGCCGTTGCGGCAGCCGTCGGCCAGCGCGGGGTAGCCGGCCATCACCGCGGCCTGGTCCAGCTCGCGCTGGTAGGAGCCCACCCATTTCTGCCGCTTGAGCTGCTTGTGGTGGTAGGCGCCGGTGGAAGCGATGCGCAGCAGGCCCTGCTTGAACTCCACCTTGTCGAACAGGGCGGGCCGCGCCTCGATCAGCTGGTTCCAGTACTTGAAGCTCTCGTGGTTGAGCGCGAAGATGTCCTCGTTGTACTTGTTGGCCAGGAAGATCGGCACGTCGGCGAACTCGCGCATCCACGCTTCCTCGCGCGGGGCGTAGCGCGCGCGGTGTCCCACCTGCCAGCCGCCCTGGTCGATCGGCGTGCGGATGTGCCCGTGCAGCTGCGCGCCGGGCGCGGCTTCGCGGTCGTGGTAGTTGTCGCACTCGGTCAGCGAGAACATGCGCGCGTTCTCGCCGCCGTGGGTGCACCCGAGCGAGCTCCAGTCCGGTCGCGCGCGCGGATCGGCGGTTTTCTCGACGATCTCCACGCGCAAGCCGCTGTCCGCCAGGTGCATGGCCGTCATCAGGCCGACGATGCCCGAGCCGACCACCAGCACCCGCTGCGCCTTCTTGCCGGACGCCGTGCGCAGCAGGTCCAGCGCCTGGCGGCCGGTGACCTCGCGCGCATGGATGCCCTCTGCGGCGGCCAGCGCCTTCTCCACCGGCGTGGTGCCGCGGGAAAAGAACACCACGATGGCGCCGTCGCCGTGGCTGGCCATGCACTCCGCGGCGCCGAAGGTTTCGGCCACCAGGATCACGACGGTGGCCCCGCGCGCCTCCCGCCAGGCCCGCACCAGGTGGGCGGGCGGCATGCGTTCGGCCACCAGGATGTCGGCGCCCGCGTCCACCAGCAGCTCCAGCAGCAGCGCGTCGTCCCGGGCCGCCGCGCCGGGCACGGGCACCAGCGTGGCCGGCATCAGCTGCTCGGCCTCCCGCGCGGACAGTTCAAGGGTCGATGCGATTCTCATTGTTGTCTCCCTGCCTGCAATCGGACGCGCCCGCCTACGGCTGCAGCCGCCGCCGCGCGATGAGCGGGTAGCCCCGGTACTCGGTCATGCGGCGGTGCAGGGTCTCGCGGTCCTCGACCGAGATGTAGCCCAGCCGGCCGTTGCCGTGCAGCACACGCTCCTGGTCCAGCGCCATCACGCAGTGCGCGGAATAGAAAAGGAAATCGCCGCGGCGCAGCGGCTCGTCCGGCTCCAGCTTGCGGCCCAGGTGCTCGCTCATGTCGCTCATGGCGCGCGGCGACTCCAGGCCGCACAGCGACAAGGCCAGCTGGATCATTCCGGAGCAGTCCTGCCCCAGCGTGGAACGGCCGCCCCAGATGTAGGGCGTGCCGGCGAACGAAGCCATGGTGTCGACGAAGTCCGCTTCCTTGTGCGCCAGGTCGCCCGCGTGCTCCTTGAACACCCAGCCGCGCGGCCACACGCGGAAATGCTCCTCGGTTTCGCCGATCACGCGCAGCAGGCTGCCGCGGCTGAGCATCTCCACGTGCAGCGCCTTGAGCGATGGTGCGGAAACGATCTGCGCGACGTGGGCCTGCACGCGGTGCGTGGCCTCGCCCGGCGGTTCGGCGACGTCTTCGATGCGGACGTAGCCGGTGTGGCAGAAGCCGGAGAACTCCACGCTGGCCTGGTACCAGGCGCCGACCTGCGCGCGGATGCCCAGCGTTTCGCCGTAGAGCACCTGCGTCTCCAGCGGCGCCGACTCGGCCGGCTCCTCGCGCAGCGGCGTGATGCCCTTGATGGCAACCACCCGCTTCAGGCCGGCGGGCAACGGTTCGATGGTTCTGTTGGTCACGGCGGCCTCAGCTGTACAAAGTTTCGATGTGCTGCCGGCGCAGCGCGCGGAAGCGTTTGAGGTGGATGGTTCCCTTGTCGGTCAGCTCGCCCTCGGCGGCGGACGGCGGGTCGGCGAGGACGCACCAGCGCGCCAGGCGCTCGCTGCTGCCCAGGCACTGGCCGTTGTAGCGCCCGAGCAGGTTGGCCAGATGCGTGTGCAGCAGCGCGGCGCGCGCATCGTCCCAGGCAAGGTCGTGGGTCCAGCCGAAGTCGCGCAGCGCGATCTCGTCGTTCAACCAGACCAGCGCCGCCAGGTGCGGCCGGTCCGGGCCTTCGAGCACCACGTCGCGCACCAGCGGCCCGGTGATGGCGAACAGCGCGCGCTTGATGCGGTTGGGGATCACCCAGGTGCCGGTGGCCAGCTTGAACTGCTCGGCGAAGCGGCCTTCGAAGCGCAGCCCGCGGTCCGGGTTGGCAGCATCGGCGAAGGACACCGCGTCGCCGGTAATGAAGAAGCCCTCGCCGTCGAACGCGGCGGCCGTCGCGGCGTCGTCGCCCAGGTAGCCCGGCGTGACGTTGGGCCCCTGCACCGCGATGGCATACAGGCCGTCGCGCTCCGTCAGCCTGCAGCGCATGCCCGGCAGCGGCGTGCCGATGTGGCCCGCTGCAGCCACCGGGAAATGCGTGATGGTGGTGGTGGAGGTGGTCTCGGTCAGGCCCCAGCCGCTGGCCCAGGGCGCGGGTGCCCCGGTGGCCACGCGGGCCATCTCGTCGATGCCGGTCCACACCTCGGCCGACAGCACGGCGCCGCCGTACACCAGCAGGTCCAGCCGGGAGAAGAAGCGTTCGGCCAGCGCCCGGTCCTGCTGCAGCAGCGGCAGCAGCGCCGAATAGCCGAGCGGCACGTTGGTGTACCAGGTCGGCCGCACCTCGGCCAGGTTGCGCGCCGTGGCGGCGATGCCCTCCAGCGAGGGTCGGCCATCGTCGATGTAAAGCGTGCCGCCGTTGCGCAGCGTCATGTTGAAGCTGTTGTTGCCGCCCGAGGTATGGCTCCACGGCAGCCATTCGCACAGAACCGGTGGATGGTCGTTCAAAAACTGCCACAACTGCGCCATCTGCTGCTGCTGCGCGCACAGCATGCGCTGCGTGTTGATCACGCCCTTGGGCGTTCCCGTGGTGCCGGAGGTGAACAGGATCTTGGCAACCGTGTTGCCGTCGACCGCACGGCGGCGGTCTTCAAGCGCCGCCGTCAGCGCGAGCGGCGTGTCGGCCTCGGTTTCGGCGCGGCAGGCCTGCAGGTCAGGCGTAAGAATCTCCCGGGCGTCCTCGGCCCGCACCGGCCCGGCCGCGGCGGACAGCGACAGCGGGCTGACGTACAGGAAGGCCGGCCGCGCGATGCGCACCACGTCGCCGACCCTCTCCAGGCCAGTGGCGCTGCCCAGGTACGTGGGCGACAACGGCACCACTGCCACGCCGACCGACATGGCGGCCAGCGACAGCACGCCATGCGCGATGCTGTTCTCGCTGATCAGCAGCAGGCGGTCGCCGTGCGTGCATTGCAGCCGCAGCAGGTGGCGCGCCACCGCGTCCACCCACTGCCTGGCTTCACCATAGGTCAGCGTCGCCCAGTCGCCGTCCGCCGCGCGCTCGGCAAGGAACACGCTGGACGGCGTGGCCGCAGCCCAGTGCGTGAGATGCGCCAGCAGCGACGCGGGGAACGACCGCAGCGGGTCGTCGCAGGAATACAGCAGGTCGCCCGCGCGCCGCACCAGCGTTGTGGCCGGCCTGGCGAGGCGCGTGCGGGCGGGTGCGGCGGCGCGAGACATGGCCACGCGTTCCTAGACCGCCGCCCGGGACGCGCGGCCCGGTACGTGCCAGGCCGCCAGCGCCAGGCAGGCAAGCAGATTGGCGGCGCCCAGCACGCCCACGAATGCCGAGGCCCTGAAACCCTCGCTGCCCGTGCCCAGCGCCGCCACATGCGCGCCGAACACCGCACCCGAGAGGTGCAGGCAGCCCACGATGGCACCGGCCGCACCGGTGGACCGGTCAGCCAGCGACAGCGCCAGGCTGGTCGAATACGCCGTCAGCACGCCGTTGCACATGGAGCACAGCGTGGCGGCAAGGTAGAACAGCACCAGCGTCAGCAACCCATGCGACCACGCGGCATACAGCGCCGCGCCGACGGCTGCCTGCACCGCCGCCGCGACGCTGGTGAGCGCGGGCAAGTGCAGCTTGCCGGCGAAGCGGCGCACCGTGAGCGCCACCAGCACCGTTGCCACCGATGGGATCGCGCTCACCGTGCCGTAGAACGCGGCCGAGCGGCCCCAGTCGCGCATCACCAGGAAAGGCGCGGCATTGATGAAGATATAAGCCGCGCCGAGACCTGCCGCGCCGACCAGCGACGCCAGCCACAGCCGCGGCAGCAGCAGGTTGGCGCCCAGCCCGCGCACGCTGCCCGCGAGCGAGCTGCGCGCGCGCAAGGTCTCGGGCACGAAGCGCCAGCACAGGTAGAGCGCGGCACAGGCCAGCACCGCGATCCACACGGCGCCGGCACGCCAGCCCAGGCTCGATTCGAACAGCGCACCGGTGGGCGCACCCAGGGTGGGCCCGAGCGCTGTGCAGATGCCGACCAGTAAATTCCCCCGCGCCAGCGCCACGAAGTCATCGGGGTACAGGTCGCGAAAGATCGGGCCGATGAGGATCAGCGACGCGCCGCCCGCGGCGGCCTGCAATATGCGCAGCCGCAGGAAGGTTTCGAAGTCTGCCACCGCGGCCTGCAGCAGCGACGCAATCGCGAACACCGCCAGGCCGCCCAGCAGGATGCGCCTGCGCCCGAACCGGTCCGACACCGTGCCGGCCAGCAGGTAACCCACGCCGATGCCGGCGAGGCTGGCCGACACCAGCCAGCCGACCGGCCGGCCACCCGTGTCCAGTTCGCGCTGGATGGTGGGCAGCGACGCGGTCAGCACCAGCACCGCGTAGAACGGCAAAAAGGCGGTCAGGCCGAGCGCGAACGGCAGGCGCATGGGTCAGGCCCCGATGCGCGCGATCGGCCGCGGCATGACGGCCACGCCGGGCGGCATGGCGCTTTCCTGCCGCGCACGGCGGCAGGAGCAAACATGGCTGCTCATTTTTATCGACTCCCTGCTCTACCACTGGCTCACACCGGCAACGCACGGAATCTCTGCGCCCAAGAAGATAGTGACAGCTACCTTCCTGGCGTTATGACGATATTCCGCCAAGCAAAGTTAAGCGATGGACTTTGCGCTGTCAATCGCGTGCGCGTCTCAGTTTGAGACAGCTGCCAAAGTGGGGAGAAGTAACCTGGCGTCACTCTTTTCTTGCTGCGGAGAGTGCGGGTTCGTGCTTTCGCCTCATGCAGACGCACCGCTACCTGGCCTTGTAGACACCAGCTGACAATTCGATGTCGTTAGCCTTATGAAGATGGTCGATTTGCATCTCAATCGTTTCGCGCAACTGGCTGCTCACCACCGCGAATCCAAGCGTCTTTGCGACTGCCGGAGGGATCTCCCCGCGATCTCCTCCCAAGTTCTGTTTCAGCAATAAGCGAATTGCCTCCTGGATTTCAACAGGCGACAGGTACTCGGGTTTCCTCAACGCCGGAGACGACACCGCGGCGCGATTGCGAACACGAACTTTCCGGGTTGGAATGTCGATGAACGATTCCCTTTTCTCGATACTCTTGTCGCGGATGAGGTGACCGAGGCTGGCCTCGACTGCATCGCGGATGCGATTCCCGGCTCGCTGCAGCCCCCACAGCGTCCGCAAACGAGTGACAAGTTCGTCTGTGTGGATCGGCCCTTCCTCCTGGACGATCTTGTAGACAAACTCGGCAAGCCGGTAGGCAGGAACTTCGTGCAGTTCCTTGTGCTTCGGCACGTCGAAACTCGCCTCCGAATACGTTTCGCCGGGGCGGTTGCCGAACCCCACCTGCATCTCCGACGTGTTGTCTTCGCGATCGAGAAACCCGAACTGCATAACCGGCGTGGCGGCATTCGCACGCAATTCCTCGCGAGCCGCCAATTCGCCGCGCGCGGCCGCTACCGCCGCGAGCAGTTTGTCCAGCTCGATCTGCGGTTGCCTGAACCAGTCGCTTGCCCAAACCCTGTGAAGGATCCAGCCGTGATCTTCCAGGACAGCCTGCCGAAGACGATCTCGGTCACGCGCGGAACGCGAAGAGTGATACGAGTCACCGTCGAGTTCGATCCCCAACAGGTAGCGGCCAGGATTGTCCTTGTCGAGTACGGCGAGATCGATGAAAAACCCCGCAATCCCCACTTGCTGGTGGACAGTCAATCCTGTTTTCTCGACAGCACCCTTTAGATCGGTTTCCAGCGCGGAGCCTGCCTCCTTGCTGGTGCTCGTGGCAATCGACAGCTTTCCTGTCTCCGCGTACTTGAGAAATACCTTGAGCGCCGCGACTCCCTTGCCCTTCGCGCGCTCCAGGTCAATGTCGTCGGCCGTGATCGACGAGAACACCTCGCACCGCAACTTGGCACGGGAAATCAGGACGTTCAGCCGGCGTTCTCCACCATCAGCGCCTATGGGGCCGAATCGCATTGCGAGGTAGCCGCTTGCGTTTCGCGCGTAGGCAACCGAGATGAAGATGACGTCCCGCTCGTCGCCCTGCACGTTTTCCAGGTTCTTGATGAAGAACGGTTCGTTGGGATGCGCCGTGAAGAAGGATTCCGTTTCCGGAAACTTGCGCCGCAGTACTTCAAGTTCGTCCTGGATGGCGATCTTCTGCTGGAGCGAGAACGATGCCACGCCCAGCGAGAGTGCGGGTGACTGCACCGCGTGTTCCATAATCGCGTGCGCGATGGCCTTCGCCTCTTCCCGGTTGACGCGCGTCCCACCCGTGTCGAAGACACCGTCCTTGACATAGTTGAATCGCAGCCCCTGTCCGCCAGCAGCAGTTGTGGGGCTCGGCACGACAAACAGCCTGCTTTCGTAGAACTGCTGGTTGGACACGGCGATCAGGGATTGATGGCGGCTGCGGTAGTGCCACCGGAGCATCTTTTGAGGCATGCCCTTGGAGACGCACAGGCTCAGGATGCTCTCGACATCCGCAGTTCCCGCAATGTGCGCCTCGTCGTCCTCGTCGTCACGTTCCGCGTCGCTTGTCATTCTCGAAAAGAATCGGGTCGGCGGCAATTGCTTGTCGTCTCCCACGACGACGATCTGCTTGCAACGCGCGACCGCACCCAGTGCATCCACCGGCTCAATCTGGCTCGCCTCGTCGATGACCAGCAAGTCGAACTCGATCGCTCCCGGCTCGAGGAACTGCGCCACGGAGAGCGGGCTCATCATGAAGACGGGCTTGATCGCTTGCACCGCCGGCGCCGCATGCCGAAACAAGCGGCGCAGCGGCATATGACCGCGTTTGCGCGCAATCTCTCCGTTCAACACGCCCATGGGGCCGATACCAGTCGCAGCGCGTGGAATGCCTTCGAAGTGGCGCAGCGCGGCCTCGGCACGCGCGATTTCGATCCGCTTTTTGTCAAGGCTTCGGAACTGCTCCACGTGCCGCGAGTGCTGGCCGCCGTCGAATTCGACCAGTTGCGGCATCTGTCGGCACAGATCGCGCAGCACGGTTTCGTAGCTTGCCTTGAGGAACGCGGGAACAAGCTGGGCTACAGTCAAGCGCGCCTCTTCGATCTGCGTCACCAGGCCGGTGAGCCCAAGACCCTTTGCCTGTTCCCTGACGCTGAAATAGTGTGTCCACGCGAACAGGCCAACAGGCTCGCTTTGCCACCGCTCCAGCCGCGACGCAATTTCCCTCAGCGCGATCGCTTCAGATGAAGGAACACCGAAGGCCTCCGGAACATTCAGCGCGTAGTTGGCGGCGATCTTGCTCCAACTGACCTCGAACGACTGAAGCTTCACGCTGCAGTCCCGCGTGGTCGATCCGCATTCAGAAGGATCGGCAACACGCGAGTAGAGCTGCCTGAATCGTTCCGGGACCACATTTCCGTCCGAACCCCGCATCCATTCGATCACGGCCTGCAGGTGCGACCAGTTGCTTCCCTCTCCTTGCCACGCGGCCCCGAAAGCGCTGCGCGCGAAATCGGCCTGGGCTGCCACTTCCTTGCGCAGCCGTATGGATTCCGAGATCGTATCGAGGAGCGCCAGTTGCTCGTTCCGGGTTTTGGGCAAGGCTGTGCGCAATTGGCCCTTCAATGATCTGACCGCCGCCCGGTATTCCCCTGAGAAGATCCGAAACAGCGAGTCGCCCCGCTCCGCGATGGCACGGCGTGCAAGTGCGAAGTCCTGGTCCCATGCGCTTTCCAGGAATGCCTTCTCCAGTTTTTCCCGGCTCAGCGCATAGCTCAACCCTTTGTCGACGATCTGGGTCAGGGCGCCGAATCCTGCTGACCACACGGCGTGCGCAACGGCGCCTCTGTCCAGGTGCGGCGCATTCGCAATCTTCTCGCCCACACGCAGCTGCTTCTTGAGTTCGTGCAGCGTGGGTGCTTCGGGAAGTCCCAGGCTTTGTGCCACGCAAGCCGATGCAAGCTCGGTCGCTTGCAACAGCTCCAGCGTAATTGCAACCTCCTCCTGCCACCGATCGGCGTCAAGTTTGAGGACGGCACGGTGCGAAACGCCGCGCCATGAGTGGCCGGCGATGTCACCGATCTCGTCCGCCTTTCTTGCCAGCTCCTGCAGGAGCTGGCGACGCTTGGCGAACTCATCCGGCGTCCACGTCGCCGCCTCTGGCACTAACTCGGACACCCCGCCGATCGCGTGTGCGTTCAAGCACGAGAGCATGCCGAGCACCTCGTAAGGTTTTAGGCGGTGCGGCTCGAGCCGCCTGTGCATCGCATCAGCATGCGCATTGAGATGCACGCGCACGGCATCGAGCCGAGAAACGACCTCGTCGCGTAGCTCGAGCTTCGGCCTGCCAAGATCCTTGGTGGCCTTCAATTCTTCCAGCACGCGTCGCTTGTTCGATCGGTTGCTGTGCAGCTCAAGGCATGCCTCACCCAGACCGATCGCGTTCAGCCGCCGGAACACCACCTCGAGGGCCGCCATCTTCTCGGATACGAAAAGCACTTTCTTTCCGTCCGCCACGGCTGCGGCGATCACGTTGGTGATCGTCTGTGACTTGCCTGTCCCGGGCGGCCCCTGGATGACCAGATGCGCGCCGTTGCGGACCGCCTCCATGGCCAGGGTCTGCGAGCTGTCCGCGTCGACAACGTGTCGTTGCGCATCAACCGTCACCACCGCATCAATGCGGTCCGGCTCCTCCAACAGGTCTTCACGCGATGCGAAGCCGTCCTGCATGACGGCGCGGATCAGAGGCTGTTCATCAATGCGCTTGTCGACAGGCCAGTTCGCCGGATCGAGATCCCGGTACATGAGGAATTTTGCAAAGCTGAAGAACCCGAGCGCAATCGCGTCCGGAAAGACCTCCCACCCTTTCTGTGCTTTGGCGACTTCTGCAACCTGGGAGATATAACCCATCGGCTCGAAGTCGTCGCCAGAGTGGAACTCGGGAAGCAGCAGGCCGAAATCCGCCTTGAGCTTGGCGGCGAGCGACAGGTTTTCGGCTGCGTCTTCCTGCATCCACGACAGGTGGAACCGGTCTGCCGCACTCTTGCGCGACAACATCACCGGGACAAGAACCAGCGGCGCCAAGCGGTCCTTCTCGACTCCCTTTGGATCAATCCATTTCAGCTGGCCCAGGGCGAGGTAAAGGATGTTGACGCCCTGCTCCTCGATGAAAGTTCTCGCGTCGTAGAACATCTCGAGCAAGCGGTGTTGCAACGTATCCGACGCGAGCTTCGTCTGAAGCTTGAGATCGCGGTGCCTCGTTGCGGTGCCACCCAGCTGTTCGTCATCGTCATCGGGCTGCGACAACAGCACTCCGGCTTCGTCGTCGCCGGTTTTTTCATTCGACTTCTCGCCTTCGATCTCGCGGCCGGGCAGGAATGTCATGGATTTTTCTGTTTTGACGAGCGCTTCGTAAACGTACTGCGTCTTCTCGTCATAGATATTGATGAGCTTGCTCGACGCTCGCTTGGGGATGCTGAGGAGCCTATTGCGCGTCGAGAGATCGAGAAGCGATAGCCTGCTTTGCTCCAGTTTTTGCGCAATCGTGACCATCCCCATCCCCTAAGAGTCCAACGCGGCATCTTTAGCCAAGAGATTGAGCTTACGATTGGTAACTTCCCTAACTAGACCTTAGAAAGACCTTTGACTAAGGCCCTGCCCCTCACTTCGTCGTTTCAGCCTACGCCGCCCTCATGCTTGCCCTTTTCGCGCCTTAATCACCCAGCAAGCAGCAATCAGGCGAACCTCTTCCGCATGCACATAGGCATCGAATGCCGCGCGCACGGTGTCGGTGACTTGCGCGCGCGTCTGCGCATCCAGCGTATGGAGCATCTGGCCGAGCGGGCCGAGCCGGGTGACGTAGCGGACCAGGTCTTTTGCCGGAAACGTGCAGGCGATGTCGATCGGCCGGATGTCGATCTCATTCCATCCGCTGTCCTGCAGGATGCCGCGCACGCGGCGCGCATTGGCGAACGCGAACTGGCCGGGCGCATCGGGGCGGCGCGCAGGCATGTCCGGCAGGAACGGCGCCGCCGCGCGCTCGGCGGCCGTCATGAACGGGTTGTCTTCGGGGCTGCGCCATGCAAGGCAACGCAGGTCCGCGCCGGCCGCGGCCGCGTGCCGCAGGTTGGCGAAGGCCTGCACCGGATCGTCGAAGAACATCACACCGAAGCGCGAGACGACCATGTCGAAGCCATCGGCCGCGAAGGCATGCCGCTGCGCATCGGCGCGGAGGAAGGTTGCCGGTGTTCCATCGCGCAGCGCGCGCGCACGCGCTGCAGCGATCAGCGGTTCGGAAATGTCGATGCCGGTGCAATGCCCTTGCGCGCCGAGCAGCCGCGCGGCGGCCAGCGTGGTGGCGCCGGCGCCGCAGCCCACGTCGAGCACGCTGCGCGGCGCGCGCGCGGCGACGGCCTGCGCGAGCAGGTCCTCCATCGGCTGGAACAAACCATCGAGCAGGTCCTGCGTGTCCACCCAGGCCTGCCCGGCAAGGCCGTTCCACATCCGCGCCTGCGGGCTGTCGTCATCAAGCGTGCCGCTCATAATCATTCTCCTGTGCATGGATGAAACATCGAAAGCAGCACTGTGCCAATTCAAGTCGGCTTGAGGTCAAGAGGTGGGTGAGCTGGACATCGCGGCCGTGGCGCGGCACGCGGGCATTCCCGCGTCGACGCTGCGCTACTACGAAGAGAAGGGCCTGATCGCCTCGATTGGCCGGCGCGGGCTGCGCCGGGTGTTCGACGGCAGCGTGTTCCAGCGGCTGGCGCTGATCGCGCTCGGGCGCGCCGCCGGCTTCTCGCTGGACGAGATCGCGCGCATGTTCGGGCCCGATGGGCAGCCGCGCATCGAGCGGCCCCTGCTCGACGCCAAGGCGGACGAGCTGGACCGGACGATTCGGCAGTTGAGCGCCGTGCGCGACGGCCTGCGCCATGCGGCCGTGTGCCCCGCGCCGAGCCACATGGAATGCCCCACGTTCCGCCGCATCCTCGGCGTTGCCGCGGCTGCGAACGGGCGCGGCGCCAGGGGTGCGAGGAAGCCTCCGACCGGCTGACGGCGCCGGCGAAAGCGCTGGCTCATGTGGGGTCGCGGACGATGAAGAAGCGTACGATCATGCCGCCCCTCCATTGCGTCTTCACAGGCTATCTTTGGCCAGGAATACTCCATGCATCTCCGCCTTGTTTTGCCGCGCCGCACGCTTCTTGCTGCAACCCTCGTCGCCTGCTTGCTGTCTGCCTGGGCGTCGGCGCAAACCACCGCCGCGCCCATCCGCCTGCGCGGCACCATCGAGAGCATCGCGGCCGACCGGCTGGTGATGAAGGAACGCAGTGGCGAGCGCGTGGAACTCGCCCTGGCGCCCAACCTGACAGTGACCGAGATCTTTCCGGTGGGCATGGACACGGTCACGCCCAACAGTTTCGTCGGCGTGGGCGCGACGCCGCAGGCGGATGGCACGCAGCGCGCCATCGCCGTGCTGGTGTTTCCCGAAGCGATGCGCGGCACCGGTGAAGGCCACCGGCCGTTCGATTTCCTGCCGCAAAGCACGATGACCAATGCAACGGTCGCGGGCCAAGCCACCGCCGCGGACGGCAACCGGCTGACCCTGGCCTATCCCGGCGGCGAAAAGACCGTCGTGGTCGCGCCCGGCACGCCCATCGTGAGCCTGCGCCCCGGCAGCCGCGAACTGCTGGTGCCGGGTGCCGGCGTGTCGGTGACGGCGCAGGTGGTTGGGGAGAAGGCGACGGCCACGCGCATCAGCACGGGGCGCAACGGGTTCGCACCGCCGTACTGACGGCTGCCCGGCTCATTTGCCTTCCCGGCGTTCCCTGGCCCGCCGAACCTGGCGGGTCTCGGCGGCGCGGGCTGCGTGCGCGGTGCGCTCGCGGCGGCGCGCACGCCAGCGCGCTCCGAGGATGCGCGCGCTGATGAAAGCGAGCACAAAACCGAAAAGGACAACGAGCAATTTGCCGGAATCGATGGGCATGGAACGCGGACGCCGAGTGCGCAGGGGCGTCCATTCTCGCCTTCAGCCGATCTTCGGTGGAAGCAGCTCCCACACCTCCAGGCAGTCAGTCCCTCAAATCGCCCGCCCCAAGCGCCCCACCCCCTCCTCGATCTTTCCCACATCCGCAGTCGCAAAACTCAAGCGCAGCGTAGACGGATCAGGCTCCGTCGCATAGAACGGCGTGCCCGGCACGAACGCCACGCCCTGCTCGATGGCCCGCTTCGCGAGCTCCGCGGCGTCCTTCACCTTGCCGCCCGCGCCGGTCAGCTTCGCCCAGAAGAACATGCCGCCTTGCGGCTGCGTGAATTCGATGGCGTCGCCCAGCTCCCGCTTCAGCGCCTTGCCCATCGCCAGCGCGCGCTCGGCATACGCCGTGCGCACGGTCTGCAGGGCGGCGGGCATGCGGCCGCTTTTCAGGTACTGCGCGGCGGTGGCCTGCGCGAAGGTGCTGGTGTGCGCGTCGCTGAACTGCTTGCACATCACCGCTTTGGCCAGCAGCTCCGGCGGCGCGATCATCCAGCCCACGCGCAGGCCGGGGCTCAGCACCTTGCTCAGGCTGCCGCAGTACGCCAGCCACTCGCGGCTGCCAGGCACGTCCTTGCTCAGGGCCAGCATGGAAGGCGGCGGCGGCTCGCTGCCGAAGTACAGCTCGCCGTAGGGGTCGTCCTCCACCACCAGCGTCTTGTACTTGGCGGCGATCTCCAGCACCTTCATGCGGCGCTCGCGCGTGAGCAGCGCGCCGCTCGGGTTGCCGAAGCTGGGGATCAGGTACACCAGCTTGGGCTTGTGCTCGGCCACCAGCTGCTCCAGCCTGTCGGTGTCCACGCCGTGCGCGTCCACCGGCGCGCTGACCAGATCGGCGCCGTACAGGCGAAAGCACTGGATGGTGGCCAGGAAGGTCGGGCCTTCCACGATCACCTTGTCGCCCGGGCCGATCATGGTCTTGCCCAGCAGGTCCAGCGCCTGCTGGCTGCCGGTGGTCACCATCAGCTGCTGCGGCTCGATGTCGCCCACGCCCTTGCGGCGCATGAACTCCGCCAGCTGCGTGCGCAGCGGCTCATGGCCTTCGGTGGCGCCGTACTGCAAGGCGGCGCCCGGCTCCTCGGCCAGTGCAGCGTTCACGGCCTGCTGGATGCCCGCCACGTCGAACATCGCGCTGTCCGGAAAGCCACCGGCAAAGCTGATGATGCCGGGCTTGCCCAGCAGCTTGAACAGCTCGCGGATGGCGGAGGTTTCGACGTTGTTGAGGCGATCGGCAAACGGCAGGGACATGGCGGTTCTCTGGACTTCAAGAAAGGGAAATGCACGAATTCAGGCATTGTGGCGCCGTGCCGCGCAGGATTAAAGCGTCTTGCGGTACACGATGAAGCCCGAGCGCTCGGCCAGCTGGTTGTACAGGTGCTGCGCCGTGCCGTTGCTCTCGTGCGTCTGCCAGTACACGCGCGCGCACTGCGCGGCCTGGGCGCGGCCGTACACCGCCTCGATCAGCTCGCGGCCGATGCCGCGTCCGCGCGCCGCTTCCACGGTGAACAGGTCCGACAGGTAGCAGCTGGGCGCCACCGCGATGGTGCTGGGGTGGAACAGGTAGTGGGCCAGCCCAAGCAGCCGGCCATCGGCTTCGGCCACCAGCGCGTGCATCGGTTGTTCGGCATCGAGAAAGCGCGCCCAGGTAACGCGCGTCACGTCCTCCGGCAAGGCAGTGGCGCCATCGCGCTCGTAGAAGGCGTTGTAGCCGTCCCAAAGGACTTTCCACTGCGCATAGTCGTCCGGCTGGACGAAGCGGATGACGACGGGCGACGACGGATCGGATGGCATGGTGCGGCCTCTCGGGAGCTTCGCGCCATTATCGGCGCGGCCCCGCGCGGCTCACTGCGTGGCGGTGGCGCCGCTGCCGCGCCGCCAGGCGCCCGGGCCCATGCCGCGTTCGCGCTTGAAGGCCTTGCTGAAGGCGGCTTCGGATTCATAGCCGACTTGCGAGGCCACCTGCCCGAGCGACAGGCCGTCCTGCCGCAGGAGGTTCGCCGCCTTGAACATGCGCCAGCGCGTCAGGTACTCCAGCGGGCTCTGGCCCACGCGCTGGCGAAAGCGCAGCGCGAAGGCCGACCGCGAAAGCAGCGCCGCGGACGCCAGCGTGTCCACCGTCCACGGCCGCGCCATGTCCTTGTGCATGGCGCGCAGCGCCGGGCCGATGCGCGCGTCGGCCAGCGCGCCCAGCCAGCCCGATTCCTCCTCGCCCGCCGAGGCCACGTGTGCGCGCACCGCCTGCACAAAGAGGATGTCGGCCAGCCGGCTCACCACCAGGCCCGAGCCCAGCCCCGGCTCGCCGGTTTCCATGGCCAGCAGCTGCAGCGTGCCCTGAAGGGCGTGCGCGCGGGCCTGGTCCATGCGCACGTGCAGCAGCGTGGGCAGCAGGTCCAGCAGCGGCGTTGCGGCCGTGCGGTCGAACAGGAACCAGCCGCACAGCACGGTGGCCGCCGTGCCGCTGCCGCCCAATTCCACCGTGCCGCCGATGCGGTCGCGCACGGCGGAGGCGCAGCTCACCGTGGGCGTGAGCGGGTGGTCGCGCAGCACGTGCGCGCTGCCGTGCGCCAGCACGAAGCAGTCGCCGGCGGCCAGCGGCACCGGGTCGTCGAAGCCCTCCACCTCCAGCAGGCAGCTGCCGCGCACCACCAGGCCGAAGCGCGCGGAGGTGCCGCCGTTGAGGCTCAGGCCCCAGGGCGCGCGCGCCTCCAGGCGGGCGTAGAGGGCGCTTTGCACGCGCATGGCGGCGAAGATGTCGTCGAGCGGGTCCATGGATGGCTGTTCGGTGGATCGGACGGTGGGATTGGACGAACGGACAGGAATCATGGTGCATTGCGCATTCACCGTCCGGGCTGCCGGGGCAAAGATACACGCATGAACCCAATTGCCGCAACCACCCCGGTCCCGATGCTGTCCCCGGAAGCACTCGCCGCCCTCGCCGGGCGCTACATCGAGATGTGGAACATCGCCGATGCCGCCGAGCGCCGCCGGGCCGTCGAATCCGTCTGGGTGCCCGAGGGCTGCCACTCGGTGCGCACGCTGCAGGCCCGCGGGTATGAGGAACTGGTGCAGCGCGTGGCGTCTTCGCACGAGAAGAACGTGCGCGACAAGGGCTTCCGCTTTCGCCTGAGCGGCCAGCCGCAGCAGCTGCAGGGCGCCGTGCTGCTGCACTGGGACATGATGTGCCCGCCCTCGCCCGCGCTGGAAGCCTACGGCCTGGTGTTCGCGCACCTGGCGCCCGATGGGCGCATCGCCGCCGACTACCAGTTCGTGCTGCCGACACCGCAGGCCTGAAGCAGGGCCCTTACCTCCCACGTCATTGTCCGGCCGCAGGTGGCGCGGCCACACTGCGGGGGCACCGCTCGCACTCTCGCTTTTTGGATCCGCCATGAGCAACCCAATCGCATCCGCTTCCCTCGCTGGCGCACCGGCGCACGCCACGCAGCAGCAGCCCGGCCGCCTGGCGCTGCTGGTCATGCTGTCCGGCACTTTCATGGTGGTGCTGGATTTCTTCATCGTGAACGTCGCCCTGCCCGCGCTGCAGGCCGACCTGCGCGCGAGCACGGGCACCGTGCAGATGGTGGTGGCCGGCTACGGCCTGGCCAATGCCGCCGGCCTCATCACCGGCGGGCGCCTGGGCGACATCTTCGGGCGGCGCCGCATGTTCATGCTGGGGCTGCTGCTGTTCACGCTGGCGTCGCTGGCCTGCGGCCTGGCGCCCAATGGCGACGTCCTGGTGGCGGCGCGCGTGCTGCAGGGCATGGCCGGCGCGGTGCTGCAGCCGCAAGTGCTGGCGATGATCGCGCTGGTCTACACCGGCGAGTCGCGCGCCAAAGCCTTCGGTGCCTACGGGCTCGCGCTGGGCCTGGGCGCGGCGCTGGGCCAGCTCATCGGCGGCGTGCTGATCCACCTGGACATCGCGCACCTCGGCTGGCGCAGCTGCTTTCTCATCAACATTCCCATCGGCGTCGCCGGCCTGCTGCTGGCGCCGCGCTTCATTCCACCGCTGGCCAACACCGGCGCGAGCCGGCTCGACTTGGTGGGCATGCTGCTCGCCGCGGCCGGTTCGGTGGCCGTGGTGCTGCCGCTGGTGGAAGGCCGGCAGCAAGGCTGGCCCGTGTGGAGCATCGCGATGCTGGTGGCCGCGCTGCCCCTGCTGGCGCTGTTCGCCTGGTACCAGCGGTGGCTGGCCGCGCGCGGCGGCGCGCCGCTGGTGGCGCCCGCGCTGCTCGCGCACCGGCGTTTCGTGCGGGGGCTGCTGGCCACGCTGGCGTTCTACGTGGGCAACGCGTCGCTGTATCTCGTGCTGGCGCTCTATCTGCAGCAAGGCCTGCACATCGCGCCGATGCATTCGGGCCTGGTGTTCACGGCCATGGCCGTGGGCTTTTTCCTGGCGTCGATGGGCTCGGCGCGGCTGGCCAAACGCTTCGGCGGCGCGCCCATCGCGCGCGGCGCGCTGCTGCTGGCCGCCGGCCACGTGCTGCAGCTTGGCAACGTGCTGTGGGGTGGCCAGCACATGCTGGCATTGATGGTGCCGATCCTGTTCGTGCAGGGCCTGGGCCTGGGCGTGGTGATGGCGCCGCTGGTCTCGGCCGTTCTCGCCGGCCTGCCGCCGCAGCACGCGGGCGTGGCATCGGGCGTGCTGGCCATGGTGCAGCAGACCGGCAACGCGCTGGGTGTGGCGCTGATCGGCCTGCTGTTCTACGGGCAGCTGCACGGGGCGGTAACACCGGCTGCGTATGCCGATGCGTTCGCGGCGTCGCTTGTGTACCTGACGGTGTCGGCGCTGGGGGTGGCACTGCTGTATCGGCGGCTGGTGCGCGTGGGGGCGTGATTGCGTTGCTTGGGTGGCAGCGACCGGCGGTCGGGGTGGGCCAGGCTCCGGGATCACGCTCGCGGGCGTCTGCCTTGGTACGCACAGATCACGTCGTCAACACCGCTGTGCCGTGCTGCCTCTGTGGCGACCGCGAATGGACCCTGCGCCTGGCCCACCCCGACCGCCGGCCGCACGTGTCGCTTTCACTTTCGAACGCCCCCTCACCCCGGCCCTCTCCCCCTGGGGGGAGAGAGAGGAAGTCCGGTCCCGGGCGGAACGCTCCGGTGCAACGTGGAGGGCAGTGGTTGGGGTACCCGGGCGCAGGGTCCATTCGCGGCCGCTACAGAGGCTGCACGGCACCGCGGTGTTGACGACGGGCCGGCAGCATGCCGGGGCAGTCGCCCGCGAGCGTGATCCCGGAGCCCGGGTACCCCGGCCACTGCCCGATGCCACCCAAGCCAAAGCGTCAAAACCCCGCCGCCAGCCCGTCCCTTCGCGAATCGCTGGCCGCCACATACCCTTCCACCTTCGGATCCCCCAGCCGCCAGATGAACTGCCCCGCGCCGAAGTCCTGGTAGCTGTCGTTGATGACTTCCATGTGGTGGCCGCGGTTGGCCAGCTCCTGCACGGTAGCCGGGTCCATCTGCGCTTCCACGTTGATCTCCAGGCCCTGGTTGAAGCGCCAGCGCGGCGCGTCGCACGCGGCCTGCGGGCTCTGGCCGTAATCCAGCATGCGCACCAGCGTCTGCATGTGGCCCTGCGGCTGCATGTTGGCGCCCATCACGCCGTAGCTCATGACCGGCTGGCCATTCTTGGTGAGGAAGGCCGGGATGATGGTGTGGAACGGCCGCTTGCCGGGCGCCACCTGGTTCGGCCCGGGCGACACGCTGAAGCCGTGGCCGCGGTTCTGCAGGCTGACGCCGTACTGCGGCTCCACGCAGCCCGAGCCGAAGCCCATGTAGTTGCTCTGGATGAAGCTCACCATCATGCCGTTCTCGTCCGCCGCGGTCAGGTAGATGGTGCCGCCCTTGGCCACGTTGCCGGCGCCGAAGTCCTGCGCGCGCTTCATGTCGATCAGCTTCGCGCGGCTGGCCAGGTAGGCGTCGTCCAGCATCTGTTCGGGCGTGACCTCCATCGCCGAGGGTTCGGCCACGTACTTGTAGATGTCGGCGAAGGCCAGCTTCATGGCCTCGATCTGCAGGTGCTGCGAATCGGCGCCGTCCACCGGCATGCCGGCCACGTCGAACTTGTCCAGGATGCCGATGGCGATGAGCGCGGCGATGCCCTGTCCGTTGGGCGGGATCTCGTGCAGCGTGTGGCCGCGGTAGTTCTTGGCGATGGGTGCCACCCACTCCGGCTTGTAGGCCGCGAGGTCTGCCGCCGTGATGGCGCCGCCGTGCTCGCCAGCAAAACGCGCGATGGCCTGCGCGATCTCGCCGCGGTAGTAGGCCTCGCCCTTCGTCTGCGCGACCAGCCGCAGCGCGCGCGCCGCCGCCTTGAACTGGAACAGCTCGCCCGCGCGCGGCGCGCGGCCCCAGGGCAAAAAGCTCTGCGCGAAGCCGGGCATGGAGCCCAGCTCCGGCGTGGCCGCGGCCCACTTCTGCTGCACCACCGGCGGCAGCATGTAGCCGCGCTCGGCGATGTCGATGGCCGGCTCCATCAGGTCGGCGAAAGGCAGCTTGCCGAAGCGCTCCGACAGCGCCGCCCAGCCCGCCACCGCGCCCGGCACGGTGACGGAGTCCAGGCCCCGCTTGGGCGGCTTGCGCACGTCGGCGCCGTACTTGCCGCGGAAGTAGTCGGGCGTCCAGGCCGCCGGTGCCTGGCCGGACGCGTTCAGGCCGTGCAGTTCCTTGCCGTCCCACAGGATCGCGAAGGCGTCGCTGCCCAGGCCGTTGCTGACCGGCTCGCACAGGGTCATGACGGCCGCGGCGGCGATGGCCGCATCGACCGCGTTGCCGCCCTTCCACAGCATGCGCAGGCCGGCCTGTGCGCCCAGCGGGTGCGAGGTGGACACCACATTGCGCGCGAACACCGGCAGGCGCGTGGTCGGATAGGGGTTCTGGTAGTTGAAAGTCATGTTCCGTTCCTGCGGCCGGCGCCCGGGCAGCGATTCAATCTGCGGTGAGCTTGCGCTCGGTGATGATCTTCTTCCACTTGGCGCGGTCGGCTTCGGCCATGCCAGCGAACTGCTGCGGCGTGCCGCCCACCGGCTCGATGCCCAGGCGCGCCAGCCGGTCCTTCACGGCCTGCTCCTGCAGCGCCTGGTTCAGCGCCGTGTTGAGCCGCATCACGACGTCGGCCGGCAGGCCCTTGGGGCCGTACAGGCCGGACTACGACTTGAACGCTTCGGCCGTGAGGTGCACGATGGTGGCGTTGCCGCTGCTGGCGTAGTTCAGCTTGCCGGGGTTCTTGCGCGCGTAATCGATCCATTCCTTCACGGTTTTGGCGGGCGCGCTGTTGGGCACCAGCATGATGCTGGGCGCGTTGCCCACATGGGCGACCGGCGTGAAGTCGGCCACCGCGTCGTAGGGCAGCTTGTTGCCGAAGCTCGGGCCGATGCTGTGCGTGCTGCTGGTAGCCAGCAGCAGCGTGTAGCCGTCGGGGGCTGCCTTGGCAACGACGTCCGAGCCGATGGTGCCGCCCGCGCCGGGCCGGTTCTCCGCCACCACCGCCTGCCCCAGCCGCTCCGACAGGCGCTGCGAGATCGCGCGCGCGAAGATGTCGGTGGCGCCGCCCGCGGGGAACGGCACGATCCAGCGCACCGGCTTGGCCGGCCAGGGCCAGGGCGGTGAGCACGCGTCTGTTCATGGCACCCATTATCGAAACCGACATGGAAAAGCCAAAGCAAATATTCGTTTAGCCACGCTAAAGGCTGGAGGCCGAGCTGCGCCGGCCGCTGTTCGAGCGCCAGGGCAAGTCGGTCACGCTCAGCAGCACGGGACGCGCGCTGGTGCCGGGCGTGCGCAAGCTGGTCGCCACCTACGAGCAGACGCTGCAGGCGCCCGCCGCCGGCATCATGTCGGGCACGGTGCACCTGGGCGCGGTGGTGTCGGCGGTGCGCCCGCTGATCCAGGCCACGCTGGCGCTCAAGCGCAGGCACCCGCTGCTGGAACTGCACGTGTCGGCGGCCAAGTCGATGGAGCTGGTGGCGCGCGTGGCCGGCGGCGAGCTGGACGCCGCCATCGCCGTGCGCGAGCCGGGGCCGCACCATCCGGACCTCGGCTGGACCGCGCTGTACGGCGAGCCGATGGTGCTGGTCGCGCCGCGCAAGGCCGAGGAGGCGCCGCTGCGCACGCTGCTGCAGCGCCACCCGTTCATCCGCTTCGACCACACGCAGCACACCGGCCAGCTGGTGGAGCGGGCGCTGCGCAAACTGCGCGCCGCGCCGCAGGAGTTCCTGGAGCTCAACGCCATCGAGAGCATCGTCGAGCTGGTGCGCTCGGGCCTGGGCGTGACGGTGCTGCCGCAGCTGCGCGAGAGCCGCTGGAGCGCCGACGCGCGGCTGCGCGTGCTGGAGATCCCCAACACCGAGGAGCGCCGCATCGCGCTGGTGCAGCGGCGCGACGGCGCCAACGCGCCGGTGGTGGGCGCGCTGGTCCAGGCCCTTACACTCGCCGGCCATGAAGGATGAGGACGTCGCCCCGTTTTTCGCCACGCTGCGCGCGGCCAACCCGATGCCGGCCACCGAGCTGGAGTTCAGCACGGTGTTCGAGCTGCTGGCGGCCGTGCTGCTGTCGGCGCAGGCCACCGACGTGGGCGTGAACAAGGCGACGCGCAGGCTGTTTCCGGTGGCGAACACGCCCGAGGCCATCCTGGCGCTGGGGCGCGACGGGCTGGAGAGCTACATCAAGACCATCGGCCTGTACCGCATGAAGGCCAAGCACCTGATGGAAACCTGCCGCATGCTGGTGGAGCGGCACGGCGGCGAGGTGCCGCGCAGCCGCGAGGAACTGCAAGCCCTGCCCGGCGTGGGCCGCAAGACCGCCAACGTGGTGCTCAACGTGGCTTTCGGCGAAGAGACCATGGCGGTGGACACGCACATCTTCCGCGTGGGCAACCGCACCGGCCTGGCGCCGGGGCGCAATCCGCTGGAAGTCGAGCAGGTGCTGCTGCGCCGCATCCCCCGGGAGTTCATGGTGGACGCGCACCACTGGCTCATCCTGCACGGCCGCTACGTCTGCGTGGCGCGCACGCCGAAATGCTGGCAGTGCGCCGTCGTGCAGTACTGCGATTACCAGCCCAAGACGCCGACGCCGCCCGGCTGAGGCATGCGCGGTGCATCGCCGCGTCCTACCGCGCGAAGTCCTGCCGCCCACGCAGCACGTAGGTGCTCTCCGACGCGGCACGTGCGGAAATCATTGCAAGGTGGCCTCAACGACTTCTGAAGGCGTTGCTTTCCACTTTCCAAGAGACAAGGATCCCAAGCATGAACAAGCTCCTCATGACGCTGCTGTCGGCGTTTCTCGCAGCCGGCGTGTCCGCGCAGACGACCGGCACCACCGGGACCACCGCGGGCAGCACCACGCCGTCGTCGACGGCCTCGGGCAGCGCGTCCCCGCGCACCGGCACCGGCACCCGCACCGCGCCCCGTGCCGGCACGGACACGGGCACCACCGCCGGCACCGGCACGAGCACCACCAC
>NZ_JACCWG010000459.1 GCF_013697775.1 Ramlibacter sp.
CGGCACGCCGCGCGAGGTGGCGGCGGTGCCGGCGAGCCGCACCGCGCCCTATCTTGCACAGTGCGTCCCCGCACGCCCCCACCGAGGTGCCACGCCATGACCGATCCCCAGCGCACGCTGCCGGCGCACGCCGCGCGCATCCTGCTCGGCGTCGGCCTGCTGGCGGTGCTCAAGCTCCAGCTGCTGCTGGCGCTGCTGTCCGGCCTGGGGGCCTATGCCCTGTATTGCTGGCTGTACGCGCGCGCGGCGCCCCGGGTGGCGCCGCGCTGGCGCCACCTGGTCGCCAACCTGCTGTTCTGGGTGGTGGCCGCCGTGCTGCTGGCACTCACCATCAAGGCCTTCGAGACGCTGCACATCGGTGCGCCCAGCACCGCACTGGCGCGCCTGACCGAGCTCATGGCCGACAGCCTGGAGCGGTTGCGCGCGGTGCTGCCGCCGGGCGTGGCGGCGCACCTGCCGGACTCGATCGAGACCCTGCGGGCCAGCATCGTCGGCTGGCTGCGCGCGCACGGCACGCAGCTGCGCGGCTGGGGCATGGACACCGTGCGTGCCGCGGTGCACCTGCTGGTGGGCGGCGTCATCGGTCTGCTGGCCGCCATGCAGATGGAAAAGCCGGTGAAGGCCGACACCGTGTTCCTGCAGGCCTGGCGCGGCGCGCTGGTGCGGCTGGTGCAGGCATTCACCGGCGTCATGGGCGCGCAGCTGCGCATCGCGGCCATCAACACGGTGTTCACCGCCATCTACCTGCTGGTGCTCGCGCCGATGGTGGAAGGGCCGATTCCGCTGGCGCGCGGCCTGGTGCTGCTCACCTTCGTGTGCGGGCTGATCCCGGTGCTGGGCAACCTGGCGTCCAACAGCGCGATCGTGCTGGCGTCGCTGGCGGTGTCGCCGACCCTGGCCCTGCTGTCGCTGGCCTACCTGCTGGTCATCCACAAGCTGGAGTACTTCCTCAACGCGCGGCTGGTGGGCAACAGCATCAATGCGCGCACCTACGAATTGCTGGCGGTCATGCTGCTGATGGAAACCGTGTTCGGCCTGCGCGGCGTGGCGGCCGCGCCGATCTACTACGCCTGGCTGATGGGCGTGCTGCGCGAGGAAGATCTGGTGTAGCGGGAGTGCTGCGGCACAATCGCTGCCCATGAGCAAGACCCCACCGGCCGCGGCCGAATTCGAGCCCGAGTTCGTCGCTGGCCTGAAGCAGATGTTCGAGGAGAAGATCGTCTTCAACCAGGTGCTGGGCCTGAAGATCACCAGCCTGAAACCCGAGCGCGTGCGCGGCGCCGTCGAGATGAAGCACGAACTGATCGGCCATTACGCGCATCAGCGCATCCACGGCGGCGTGATCAGCGCCTGCCTGGACGCCATGGGCGGCCTGGCCGTGATGGCCGCCATCGGCGCGCGCCACATGGACGAGCCGCCCGAGCAGCGGCTTTACCGCTTCATGAAGCTGGGCACCATCGACCTGCGGGTGGACTACCTGCGCCCCGGCGTGGGCGAACGCTTCGAGATCCACGCCGAGGTACTGCGCCTGGGCTCGCGAGTGGCGTCCACGCGCATGGAGTTCACGGGCGCTGAAGGAAAGCTGTTCGCCGTCGGGTCGGGCGCGTACATCATTTCCTGAGCACGCCCCGACTCCGATTAGTTCTTGTTCGGGTTGTTGGGCCGGGCGTCCTGGCGGTTCGGCACACCGTCGCCATCGCGGTCGCGACCCATACCGCGACCCATACCGCGACCCATACCGCGGCCCATGCCCCGGCGCTCGCCGCGCTGCCAGTGGCCCGCCACCATTTCCCAGCGTCCATTGCGCTCGACCCAGCTGTCGGGAACCCAGTGCGAGCCACGGCGCTCGCGAACCCAGTGGCCGGCCACCCAAACGTGCCGATTGTTGCGCCACGCCCAGTTGCCGGGAGCCCATTCGTAGCCGCGCCGTGCCGCCGGCATGCGCTCTTCGCGCGCGGGCGGTGGAGGTTGCTCGATGACGATCGTGCGGCCGAAAGAGACTGTCGGCACAGCGGCGAACGCCGATGCCATGAAGCTCGCGACAAGGATCTGCTTGAACATGTTGCTGTCTCCGGATGTGGACGGGCACGGGGATCGTGCTCTTGTGAGAGACACCATAGTTCATCAACAGCGGACCACGCCGATGTAGGACAGCGCGGACAGATGCGCACAGCCTCTTGCGCTGATCAGGCCAAGTTATCGCTCCTGGCGTGCGCTTGCCAGCATGTCCCAGCTGACCAGGAACACCGCCGCGATCACCGGGCCGATCACGAAGCCGTTGAGCCCGAACACCGCGATGCCGCCCAGCGTGGCGACCAGGATCAGGTAGTCGGGCATGCGCGTGTCCTTGCCCACCAGCACCGGGCGCAGGATGTTGTCCACCAGGCCGATCACCACGGCGCCCCACAGGGTCAGGCCGATCGCCTTGACGATGGCGCCGGTGAAGAAGAAATAGAGGGCGACCGGCCCCCACACGATGACGGCGCCCACCGCCGGCAGCAGCGAGAACAGCGCCATCACCGCGCCCCACAGCAGCGCGCCCGAGACGCCGAGCACCAGGAAGGCCATGCCGCCCAAAGCGCCCTGCACCAGCGCCACCAGGATGTTGCCCTTGACGGTGGCGCGCACCACGGTGGCGAACTGGCCCAGCAGCCGGTGCGTGTGGTCTTCGCGCAGCGGGATGGCGCGCGCGATCCCCTGCGTGAGGCTCTTGCCGTCGCGCAGCAGGAAGAACAGCACGTAGAGCATGACGAAGAAGCTCACCGTGAAGTCCAGCGTGTTCTGCCCGATGCTGAAGGCGCGCGCGGTCAGCAACTGGCCGCTGGCGCCCGCGCTGTCGATGATCTTGCGCTGCAGGGTGCCGAAGTCGCCGATGCCCACGCGGTCCAGCGCCGAGCGCGCCCAGCCGGGCAGCACCTCCACGGCTTTCTGGAAATAGCTGCCGATCTGGATCTCGCCCGAGCGCAGCTTGCCGACCACCAGCGTCGCCTCGTCGGCGATGGAGCCGGCGATCAGCGCGGTGGGCAGGATCACGATCACCAGGATGACGATGAGCGAGGCCAGCGCGGCGGTGGAGCGGCGGCCGCGGGCGCCGCGCAGGAAGCGCTGGTTGAGCGGCCAGAACACGATGGCGATGAACACCGCCCAGCACACCGCACCGAAGAACGGCCAGATGATCAGCGCGAACAGCAGGGTCGCGCCGAGCACCAGCACCAGCAGCGACTTGAACTCCAGCTCGGGGTCTTTCAGCGGGTTGGGTGTGGTCATCGGCCGCAAGGGTAACAACAAACCGCGCGGCCGTGGCCGCGGTTGTGCCGTGCCGGCGCGTGGGTTGTAATCGGCGAATGCTCAAACAGGACAGCACGGACAGCGGGCGCTCGGTCGCCCTGTACTGGGACTTCGAGAACATCCACGCGGGCCTGTGCGACGAGAAGGAGCCGGGCGCGTACGCACGGCAGGACTTCCGCTTCAAGCCGCAGGAGCCGCTGGTGGACGTGCAGGCCGTGGTCGAACTCGCGTCGTCGTTCGGGCCCATCGCCATCAACCGCGCGTATTGCAACTGGCAGTACTTCAGCCGCTACCGCGACCAGCTGCTGCAGAACGCGGTGGAGCTGATCCAGCTGTTCCCGCCGGGCGGCGGCGCGAAGAACGGAGCGGACATCAAGCTGTGCCTGGACGCCACCGAGGACATCGCGCGCTTCGCCCACATCGGCACCGTCCTGATCGTCGGCGGCGACAGCGACTTCATGCCCGTGTCGCAGAAGATCAAGGCGGCCGGCCGCACGCTGGTGGGCATCGGCACGCGCAAGGCAACCAACCGGCACTGGGCCAAGAGCTGCCACGAATTCCGCTACTACGAGAACCTGGTCGAGAGCCTGCCCGAGCCGCCGCGGCAGCCGTCCGCACCGGAGATCAGCGCGGCGCCGCTCGCGCCCGAGCCGCCGCCGGATCCGTCCGCCGAGATCCTGCGGCGTGCGCTGCGGCTGCTCGCCGAAAAGAAAGGCGACGCCTGGGTCAACAAGGCCGAGGTCTGGCCGATGATCAAGCGGCTGGACCCGACCTTCGACCTGAAGGAGCAGGGCCACGGCAGCTTCTCGGCGATGGTGAAGGCGCTGGAGGGCGTGGTCGAGGTGCGCAAGGCCGACAACGACCAGCAGCTGCGGATTCGCGTTGTCAGCGCCCCGTGAACCGCGCCTGCCGCTTCTCCACGAACGAGCGCACGCCTTCGGCCCAGTCTTCGCTGGCGAAGATGCGGTCGCGGATGGCGGGGAAATCGGCGACGGCGGCGGCAGGTCCTTCCTCCACCGCCTTCAGCGTGTTCTGGCGCGTGGCCATCACCGCCAGCGGCGCCTGTGCGGCGATGCGCTGCGCAATGGCCAGCGCTTCGTCCAGCACACGGGCGTTGGGAACCAGCTTCTGCACGAAGTTCAGGCGCAGCGCGGTCGGCGCGTCGAACTCGTCGCCGGTCAGCAGGTAGAGCATGGCGTTGCCCAGGCCGGCGCGCTCGGCCATGCGCAGCGTGGCGCCGCCGCCAGGCATCAGACCGCGCTGCACTTCCTTCTGGCTGAAGCGGCAGTCCTCGCCGGCGACGACGATATCGGCGCCCAGCATCAGCTCGATGCCGACGGTCAAGCAGATGCCCTTGACGGCAACCACCATCGGCTTGGCGCGGCGCCGATAGCCGGGCAGGCCGATGTCGTGCGGCTCGACCAGGCCTTCGGGCACCAGCCGTTCGCCGCGCTCCAGGTGCGCCTGCACCGCGGGCATGTCCAGCCCGGCCGTGAAGTGGTCGCCGATGGCGTGAAGCACGCCCACGCGCAGCCCGGGATCGTCGTCCAGCCGCGTGTAGGCCTCGGCCAGCTGCCGGAACATGTCCGGCGTCCAGCCGTTGCGCTTGGCCGGGCGGTTGATGCCGATGAGCAGCACGTTTCCGGCCGCCTGCGTGTCGATGCAGCCCTGCGGCGGCGCGGGCGTGGTGGCTTGGAGGTCCATGGTGCGCAAATGATGCGGCAGCGGCGTGCGCGGCGGTGACTCTGAGGTGACTCGGCGCCCCTGCGTTCAACCCACCGCCCGCAGCGCGCCCCGCACCTGCCGGATCTCCGCCTTGGGCGGCGCGCCAAACAGGCGCCTGTATTCGCGGCTGAACTGCGAGGCGCTTTCGTAGCCGACTTCGTGGCCGGCCGCCGCGGCATCCAGGCCGGTGGTGAGCATCAGCCGGCGCGCGTGGTGCAGCCGCAGGTGCTTCTGGTACTGCAGCGGCGACATCGAGGTGGCCTGCTTGAAGTGGTGGTGCAGCGTCGAGGGGCTCATGTGCACGGCCTCGGCCACTTCCTCGATGCGCACCGGCTCGGCGTAGCGGCGCTTGAGCAGGTCCACCGCCCGCGCGATGCGCTGCGCATGGCTGCCGGCCACGGCCAGCTCGCGCAGCTGCGGGCCCAGCTCGCCGGTGAGCACGCGCCAGTAGATCTCGCGCAGCGCCAGCGGCGCCAGCACGGCAACGTCGTCGGGCGTCTCCAGCAGGCGCAGCAGCCGCAGCATGGCGTCGGCCAGCGGCGCCGAGGTGCGCGCCACGCGCAGGCCGCGCGGCGCACCGGCGGTCTGCGTCTCGGGCGGGCGCGCCTGCAGCAGCAGGCTGCCGAGTTCGCGTGGGTCCAGGTTGAGCCGGATGCACAGGTAGGGCTTGCGCGCGCTGGCCTCCAGGATCTGTCCCTGCGGCAGCACGGTGACGCTGACCAGCAGGTAGTGCAGCGGGTCGTAGACCAGCGTGTCGGCGCCCAGCACCGCCTGCTTGCGGCCCTGCACGACGAACACCAGGCCGGGCTCGTACATGGCCGGCAGCGGCTGGGCGGGCGCGCTGGCGCGGATCAGCTGCAGCTGCGTCACGGCGGTGTCGTGCAGGCCGTCGTGCGGCGCGAAGGCGCCGGCCAGGCCGACCAGTTCGGCCTGCGCGGCCAGCATCGGCGTGATGAAGGCGGGACCGGAGGAGGCAGTCTGCGTCATGGCCGCCATTGTGCGGTCGGCCAGTCCGGCCGCGGCGGGCGCGCCGCCGGGCGCCGGAGGATCAGGCAATCAATGCCCAGGATCGGACGACCACGGCGGCCTTGCGGCGCCTACGCTTGCGGCATTGATTTTTGCAACGCACAAGGAGCACCGCATGCGCAACACCACCAACACCACAACCATCGCGCGCCGCACGCTGGGCCGCGGCGGCCTGCAGGTTTCGGCCATCGGCCTGGGCTGCATGGGCATGTCGGACTTCTACGGTCCGGCCGACGACCAGCAGTCGGTCGGCGTGCTGCACCGCGCGCTGGACCTCGGCGTGAACTTCCTCGACACGGCCGACATGTACGGCTTGGGCGCCAACGAACGCCTGCTGTCGCAGGTGCTGAAGGCGCGGCGCGGCGACGTCGTCATCGCCACCAAGTTCGGCAACGTGCGCGCGCCCGACGGCACGCACCTGCGCGTGGACGGCAGCCCCGGCTATGTGCGCGCCGCCTGCGACGCCAGCCTGCAGCGCCTGGGCGTGGACCACATCGACCTGTACTACCAGCACCGCGTGGACCGCAAGGTGCCGATCGAGGACACCGTGGGCGCCATGGCCGACCTGGTGCGCGCGGGCAAGGTGCGCCACCTGGGCCTGTCCGAAGCTTCGGCCGCCACGCTGCGCCGCGCCGCGGCGGTGCATCCCATTGCCGCGCTGCAAAGCGAATATTCGCTGTGGACGCGCGACATGGAAGCGGAGATGCTGCCGCTGTGCCGCGAGCTGGGCACTGGCTTCGTGGCCTACGCGCCGCTGGGCCGCGGCTTCCTCACCGGCCAGATCCGCAGCCTGGACGACCTGCCCGCCGGCGACTGGCGCCGCAACAACCCGCGCTTTTCGGGCGAGAACCTGGCGCACAACCTCGCATTGGCCGACACGGTGAAGACACTGGCAACGGAACGCGGCTGCACGCCGGCGCAGCTGGCGCTGGCCTGGCTGCTGGGGCGCGACGCGCATCTGGTGCCGATCCCCGGCACGCGCAGCATCGCGCGGCTGGAGGAGAACGCGGCTGCGGCGGCGCTCGTGCTCGGCGCGGACGAGGTGCGCAGGATCGACGAAGCGCTGGCGGCGATTCCCGCCGCGGGCGAGCGCTATCCGGAAGTCGGCATGGCCAGCTTGAACGGCTGACGGGTTCCGGCCAGCGACCTCAGAACTGCGTGCCGATCGCCAGGTACACGCGCGGCGTGAGGGTCATGCGGCTTTCGATGCCCAGCGTGCCGCCGGCTGAGTCGACGTAGCGGCGTTCGCGGCGGAACGGTGCGTCGCCGATGTTGTACACACCAACACGCCAGTAGCCCCAGCCGCGCACCAGGCCGCCGAGGTACACGTCGAGCGTGGTGCGCGCGCGGTCGCGGCCGGTCACCTGCGGCGAGCTGTGCAACTCGGCGGGGCCGGTCAGCGACAGCGTGCCGCCGCCGAACAGCCCGCCGCCGCGCGGCACCGGCTTGGCGATGGTGAGGTTGGCGGTGTAGCGCGCCTGGCCGGGAATGCGGCTGCCGCGGTTGATGCCGCTGGTCATGCGCGACTGCAGCAGGCTGGCATTGGCCGACAGGGTCCAGTCGCGCGCCAGGCCCAGCCAGGCGAGGCCGCTTTTGGCGTCGACCTCCAGGCCCCAGACGGTGGCGTCGCCGATGTTCACGCGCTGCTCGGTCCAGCGCTCGCCCACCAGCTGCGTCAGGGGCGCGATGGTGTCGCGCGTGCGGCGCACGAACAGGTTGGCGCCCATCTGGCCGTCGGTGCCCAGCCGGCGTTCGAAGCCGGTGTCCAGCGTCCATGCGATCTCGGGGCGCAGGTCGGGGTTGCCGGCGAAGTCCGGGTTGACCAGGCTGTTGCGGCCCTGGCTCGGGAAGGCGCGGTCCACCAGGTCCCACACGCGCGGCTCGCGCGTGATGCGCGCGACGTTGGCGCGGTACTGCAGGCTGTCCGACAGGGGCTTGCGCAGGTGCAGCGAAGGCTGCAGCACGTTGAAGCGCCGCTCGCGGCTGCCGCTTGCCTCGTCGGTCTTCACCAGCAGCGTTTCGCCGCGCAGGCCGGCGCTCAGCGTCGCGCCGTTCAAGACTTCCCATTCGTTCTGGCCCCACAGCACGAAGCGGTCCAGCACCGCGCGCAGCCGCAGGTCCAGCGGCGACGCGCCTTCGCGCAAGGTGTCCACGTCCAGCCGGCGCCGGTCGGCCTGCGCGCCGACGGTCCACAGCAGCGGGCTGCTGGTGCCCGACAGCTTGGTGGCCAGCGAGTACAGCGCTTCGCGCCGCGTGTCGTGAAAGGTGTAGGGCGCATAAGCGGGCGCGGCGCCGCTGCCCGCCAGCGGGCCGGCCTCGCGCTCCACGCCCTCGCGCGCCTCGCTGGCCGAGGCCGTGGTCTCCAGCTTGCTGCCGGCGAAGCGGTGCGTCCACTCGGCGGCGCCCTGCAGGTAGCGGCGCGTGTAGTCCTGCGCGTCGCGCGTTTCCAGGAACCAGGGCGCGCCACCGATACCAGTGCCGCTGCTGCGCTCCAAAGTGCCGCCCGCCACGTGCGCGCGGCTGAAGGTGCCGCGCAGCTGGATCTGGTCGGACCGGCCCAGGTGGCCGTTCAGGCGCGGCACCAGCGAAAGCTCCGAGCGGCGAGAGCGGCCAGCGGCGTCACTGGTGGTCGCGCCGCTACTGCTGCTGTCCGTCGTGCGGTGCGTGTCCGATCCCAGCAGCAGGCCGGTGCTGGCCACGGCCGCGAAGTACGACCAGGGCTGGGCCGTGCCCGGCAGCTCGCCTTCCGCCGGCGCGGGCTGGCCGCCGAGCGGGCCGGTGCGCGAGGCGAAGGCCTGGCCGGCGTTGTGGCCCCAGACGCGGTTGTCGGTGAGGCGCAGCACGGTCTCGCGCTTGGCCGTGGCCTGGCGCAGCACGATGTTGATGGTGCCGCCGGTGGCACCGGAGAATTCCGCCGTCGGCGCGCGCACGACCTCGATGCGTTCGATCAGCTCCGCCGGCAGGTTGTCCAGCGGCAGCTGCGCGCGCCGGCCGCTGCGGGTGCGCTGGCCGTCAATCAGCAGCTGCGTGGCGCCGCGTTCCATGCCGCGCATGCGGATCTCCACGCCGCCGTCGCCCTGCGTCGTGACCTGCACGCCGGGCAGCTGCCGCAGAACGTCGGACACCGAGAACGCGCCCAGCTGCTCGATGTCCTTGCGGTCCACCACCACCAGCGAGCCGGCGGCGTAGAAGCGCTGCTCGATCGAGCGCCGCGCCGTCACCGTGACGGTGTCCAGCTGCGGCGCGTCGATGCCGCCGCCGCCATCGGGCAGGCCTTGTCCCCAGGCCGCCGCGCACGGCACCGCCGCGGCGGCGGCAAACAACATTCCCTTGCTGCGCTTCATGCTCTTCTCCTCGGCACGCATTCTGTCGCGCCTTTCCAAAGGCCAGCCAAAGAACGCGGCTGCCGCGCCGCATTTCCGATGGTTTTGCGCAGCGGCGTGGTCACAATGCGCGCATGCACATCCTGCTGATCGAGGACGACCTGGACCTGGGGCGCGCGCTGCAGTCGGCGCTGAAGCTCGAAGGCCTGAGCAGCGAGTGGCACCGGCGCGCCGGTGACGCGCCGCACAGCCCCGACGCGGCCACAGTGGATTGCGTGCTGCTCGACCTGACCTTGCCGGACGGCGAGGGCTTCGACCTGCTGGCGCGCTGGCGCGGCCAGCACAGCGCCGTGCCGGTGATCGTCATCACCGCGCGCTGCGCCGTGGAGGACCGGCTGCGCGGACTGGATGGCGGCGCCGACGACTTCGTCATCAAGCCATTTTCCACCGCCGAACTGGTGGCGCGCATCCGCGCCGTGGTGCGGCGCAGCGCGCGGCAGGCCAGCGAACATTGGACGGTCGGCGAGCTGTCGATCGAGCCGCGTGCCCGCCGCGTGCTGCGCGGTGGCGAAGCGCTGGAGCTGTCGCCGCGCGAATTCCAGCTGCTGATGGAGCTGGCGCGCGATCCGGGCACGGTGATCCCGAAAGGCCAGCTCGCGCAGCGGCTGGAGCCCCTGGGCGAGCCGCTGGACTTCAGCGCGCTGGAAGTGCACGTGTCCAACCTGCGGCGCAAGATCGGCGCGCAGCTGGTGCGCACCGTGCGCGGCGTCGGCTACGCGCTGGCCGCATGAGCAGCGCGATGCTGGGCCGCATCCGCGCGGCCATGGAGCCGAGCCTGGTGCTGCGCACGGCGGCGGCCGTGCTGGTGGCGTTCGTCGTCGTGTGGGGCGTGCTGCTCGGCTACCAGTACAAGCAGGCGCTGCAGATCGCCGAAGCCGAGCCGGGCCTCAAGCGCTTCGGCGACGCGGTGTTGATGTCCGTGAGCAACATGGACGATCCAGCGCAGGCCACGGCGGCCGTCGCCAGCACGGCGGAATGGGTGAACATCCGCCGGCGCGAGATCGGCCGGCTGCCCGGAACGATGTTGTTCGAATTGCGCGATGCGCAGGGAAGGGTGCTCTATCGTTCGCCGCTGCTGCGCGAATGGCCGGCGCTGGAGATGGCGCCCGGCAAGCTAGGCGAGGTGGCACTGAACGGCTACACCCACCGCGTGTACGAGGGCCATTCGCCGCGCTGGCAGCTGCGCGTGGCCGAGCCGCGCCGCAGCACGCGCGACATTCTGGAATACAACGCCAGCGTGCTGCTGCCTTACCTGCTGCTGGCGCTGCCTTTCGTGCTGGTGCCGGTGTGGCTGTCGGCACGCACCGGCCTGAAGCCGCTGCGGCAGCTGGCCGCGCAGATCGCGCAACGCGACCCCGACTCGCTGCAGCCGGTGGACTTCCAGGCGCGGCATCGCGAACTGAAGCCGCTGGTCCGTGCGCTGGACGACCTGATGTGGCAGCTGCGCCAGAAGCTGGCCCGCGAGCGCGGCTTCGTGCAGGACGCCGCGCACGAGCTGCGCACGCCGCTGGCAGTGGTGACCGCGCAGGCGGATGTGCTGGCCGGCACCACCGATGCGGCACAGCGCACCGAGGCGCGTGCACAACTGGAAAAGGCGGTCGAGCGCGTGTCGCACCTGGCGCGCCAGCTGCTGGTGCTGGCTTCGCTGGACGAAGGCAACCGGCCCGTGCCGCGCCGCGTCGACGTGGCGCAAGCGGTGCGCCGGCTGATGGCGCAGGTGGCGCCCGCGGCGATGGCGCGCGGCATCGAGCTCTCGCTGGAAGCGCCCGATGCGCTGTGGTGCATGCTGGACGAACCGGCGCTGGAATCCATCGTCTCCAACCTGGTGGACAACGCGGTGCGCTACGGGCGCGACGGCGGCAGCGTGGCCGTGCGGATCGACCACGACGCGGACACGCTCACGCTGGCGGTGCAGGACGATGGACCGGGCATCGACCCGCAAGAACGCGACAAGGTGTTCGAACGCTTCCACCGGGGCGCCGGGCACGACCGGCCCGGCGGTGCTGGCCGAAGGGCTGGATGGCGGTGGCTTGGGGATGCGCGTGACCGTGCCCATCTCCGCGGCCGGGCGCTGATGCTCAGGGCAGGTGCTGCCTGCGCAGCGCCGCGGCCATTTTCTTCTGCGTGGCGGCGCCGCCCTCGACCAGGGCCACGGCCTCGGGCCGGCGGGTGTGCGCAAATTGCTGCTGGCTCCAGGCGCTGAGCGCCGTCAGCACCGGCAGCAAACCGATGCCCCTGTCCGTGAGGCTGTAGACCGCCTTCTGCTTGTGGGTGGGGTCTTCCGCCTTGGTCAGGATGCCGCTGGCGACCAGCGTGGCCAGGCGGTCCGCCAGGATGTTGGAGGAAATGCCTTCCTCGGACTGCAGGAACTCGCGGAAGTGGCGCTTGCCCGCGAACATCATGTCGCGGATGACCAGCAGGCTCCAGCGGTCGCCGAGCAGGTCGAGCGCGGTGTGGATGGGGCAATCGGAACGGGGCTGGTCGTGTATGGATGGGGCGGCGGCGAGACTGCTTGCAAAATGCAAGCGGTAGCCAGGCGCCATCCGCCACCGAAGGAATCCAACCCATGACCCTCAAGCACTACCAAGGCAGCTGCCACTGCGGCGCGGTCCGCTACGAAGCCGGCCTCGACCTGGCGCGCGGCACCAACCGGTACAACTGCTCGCTGTGCACCAAGGCGCGCGCGTGGTTCGCATTCTCCGCACCGGGCAGCTTCCGGCTGCTGCAGGGGGAAGACGCGCTGAGCCGCTACGAGTGGACGCCGCCCGGCCGGCCGCATGGCACGGCCGTTTCCAGGAGCGGCCCGCCGACACGCGGCTGATGTAGCGGGCGCCGCCCATCGCTTTCGGCGGCTCAACCAAATTCGAACAGCACCTTGCCCAGCGTGCCGCCCGACGCGAGCCGCGCATAGGCCTGCCGCGCGTCGTCCAGCGCGAAGCGGCTGTCGATCACGGGTTCGATGCGTGCCTGCTCCATGGCCCGCACCATGTCCTCGAACGCGCGACGAGAGCCCACGGTGTGGCCCTGCAGCCGCGCGCGCTTGGCGATGAACAGCTGCCGCAGGTCGAACGCCAGTTCGGCGCCCGAGGCGTAGCCGACGACGGCGATGGTGCCGTTGACGGCGAGCGCCGCGATGGACTGGCTCCAGCTCGCGCGGCCGCCGACCTCCACGACCAAATCGGCGCCGCGGCCATCGGTGTGCTCCAGCACCTGCGCGCCCCACTGCGGATGCGCCGACGCATCGATCACCTCGGACGCGCTCAGTTCGCGCGCCCGCTGCGCCTTCTCGGCGCTGGACGCGACGACGACGGTGCGCGCGCCGAACATGCGCCCGAACTGCAGCGCGAACAGCGACACGCCGCCGAGGCCCTGCACCAGCAGCGTTTGCCCGGGCCGCAGGCCTGCTTCGGTCAGCGCCGACCAGGCGGTGAGCCCCGCGATCGGCAGCGTCGCCGCCTCGGCGCCCAGGTGGTGCGGCGCGCGCACCAGTTCGCCGGCGGGCAGCACCATGTATTCGCGCTGCACGCCGGCCACGTTGCCGCCGCGCTGCCGCTGGAAATAGCGCGCGTCGAACGCGCCGTCGCGCCAGTCGGGAAAGAAGGTGGGGCACACGCGGTCGCCGGGCCGCAGGTCCTGCACGCCGGCGCCGAGTTCCACCACCTCGGCCACCGCGTCGGACAAGGGCACCAGCGGCAGAGCCACCGGCATGGCGTAGCGGCCGTCGCGGATTTCCAGGTCGCGGTAGTTCAGCGATGCCGCGACGGTGCGCAGCAGCACCTCGCCCGCACCGGGCCGTGGCACCGCGTGTTCCACCGTACGCAGGCCGTCGTCGCCGAACGCCTGCAGCTCGATTGCCTTCATCTGTTGGTGCTCCTTGTAGACTGGCTGGATGAGAGCAACGATGGTGCGGGGCCTTGCCTCCACCGGCAATCCGCGCGATGGCGCACAGGCCGTTTCCGCAGGGAAACGCGGCGCGCATGGCTGATCGGCTGCCGGAACTCATGGGCCACATGGCAGTGTTCGCGCGGGTGGCCGAAGCGGGCAACTTCTCGGCGGCGGCGCGCGCGCTCGGCCTCACCAAATCGGCGGTGAGCAAGCAGGTGGCGCGGCTGGAGGCGGTGCTGGGCGTGCAGCTGCTGCGCCGCACGACGCGCGGCGCCAGCCTGACCGAAGCGGGCGAAGCGCTGTACGCGCGCGTGGTGCAGGCCATCGACCTGTGCCTGCAAGGCCAGAGCGCCGTGTCGCAGCTGCGCGCCGCGCCGCAGGGCCTGCTGAAGGTGACGGCGCCCCTGAGCTACGGCAAGCGCCGCGTGGCGCCGCTGCTGCCGGCATTCCTGGCGGCGTATCCGGACATCACGGTGCAGCTGGTGCTGGTCGACCGCACGGTGGACCTGGCCGAAGAGGGCATCGATTTCGCGTTCCGCCTCTCGCGTGCGCCGGCCGGGCACCTGGTGGCGCGCAAGCTGCACGAGATCGGCTACGTGGTGTGCTGCGCGCCTTCCATGCTGCGCGGAGTCGCGATGCCCAAGGCGCCGCAGGACCTGGCGGCGTTCAACTGCCTGCGCTACGAAGGCGGCGAGGCGGGGTCCACCTGGCGCTTCACCGGCCCGCGCGCGGCCAAGGCGGCGGTGCGGGTGGACGGCAACCTGCTGGTGAACAGCAGCGAACTGCTGCGCGACGCGGCGCTGCAAGGCGGCGGCGTGGCCCTGCTGCCGGACTTCCTCGTCGATGCCGACCTGCGCGAGCAGCGCCTGGCGCCGCTGCTCGAACGCTGGACAGCGCAGGCGCCGTTCGGCTCGGCGGCCTACCTCGCCTGGCTGCCGCAGAAAACCATGCCGGCCAAGATGCGCGCCTTCATCGACTTCTTCCTGGCCGCGGCCGCGGCATCAGCTCAGGAGCTGGGCCAGTAGCTGCGGATGGATCTTCCAGCCCGCCAGGCCGGCGATGCCCATGAAGGTGCCGAACGCCGCCGGCAGCATGGCCAGGGCGAACAGCCACCAGGCCTGGGTGAGCGACGCCACCGCCAGCGCCGCGATGGCGATCGCGAACGCCGCATCGGCCAGGTCGAACTGGTCGTCGCGGTAATTCAGCGCGTCGTAGGTCTGCTGGTCGGCCAGCGCCTGCTTGCGCAATTCTTCCTTCTTGGCGGCCTGGTCGGCCGCCAGCGTTTCGTACTGGGCGATGGCCGCGTCGTGGCCGGCGCGCTCGGCCGCGGGCTTCGCGGCGGCCTGCAGCCGCAGCTGCACCAGCGTGGCCTTGGCCACTTCTTCGCGCAGGTTGCGCGCCTGGTAGAAGGCCCAGTGGTCGATCTTGTCGGCCTGGGCCTGCTGCATGGCCTGCACGATGTTGTCGTCCTTGACCTTGCACACGCCCATCACGGTGCTGAGCAGCGCCACCGAGATGGCGACCGATGCATTCAGCCGCGACATGCGGGGTTCGGCGCCGGCAAGAGGATCGATGTCCATTTCAGTCCTGGGGAATCGGGCGCGGCTTGCCCTGGTCGTCGATGGCGACGTAGGTGGTGGTGGCCTGCGTCACCTTGACGAACCGGCCCTGCGCGCCGAAGCGCTCGGCGAAGACTTCCACCTCCACCGTGATCGAGGTGCGGCCGACGCGCTTGACCGACGCGAAGAAGCTCAGGATGTCGCCCACCCGCACCGGCTGCTTGAAGATGAATTCGTTGACGGCCACCGTGGCCATGCGCCCGCGCACGTAGCGCGCCGGGATCACCGCGCCGGCCAGGTCGACCTGGGCCATGACCCAGCCGCCGAAGATGTCGCCGTTGGAGTTGGTGTCCGCCGGCATCGGGATCACCTTGAGCACCAGTTCCTTGTCCGAGGGAGGCTCGGCGCGGGCGTGCCGCGGATGGCCTTGCGTTTGGCTTGAATCGGCGGACATGGGCACAATCTCTTTTTAGTCAGTACAAACCCGGATTCTCCCTCATGCGACGCTCCGGCGAACTCAGCTCATCCAATTTGCCGCCTTCCGCCGCGAACGCCCTGCCGGTGCCGCCGCGCTCCGACTGGATCACGCTGCGGCGGCTCTTCCCCTACCTCTGGCACTACAAGTGGCGGGTGCTGGCCGCGCTGGGCTTCATGGTCGGCGCCAAGCTGGCCAACGTGAGCGTGCCGCTGCTGCTCAAGCAGCTGATCGACGCCATGGCCATCAAGCCGGGCGACCCGCAGGCGGTTCTGGTGGTGCCGGCCGCGCTGCTGCTGGGCTACGGGCTGCTGCGGCTGTCCACGTCGCTCTTCACCGAGCTGCGCGAACTGGTGTTCGCCAAGGCCACGCAGGGCACGGCGCGCAGCATCGCGCTGGAAACGTTTCGCCACCTGCACGCGCTGAGCCTGCGCTTCCACCTGGAACGCCAGACCGGCGGCATGACGCGCGACATCGAACGCGGGGTGCGCGGCATCGAGTCGCTGATCTCGTATTCGCTCTACAGCATCGTGCCCACGCTGATCGAGGTGACGCTGGTGCTGACCATCCTGGCGGTGAAGTTCGACGTGTGGTTCGCCTGGATCACCGGCGCCGCGCTGGTGGTGTACGTCGCCTTCAGCGTGAGCGTGACCGAGTGGCGCTCGCGCTTTCGGCGCGAGGCCAACGAGTTCGACTCGGCGGCGCACACCAAGGCCATCGACTCGCTGCTGAACTACGAGACGGTCAAGTACTTCAACAACGAGGATTTCGAAGCGCGCCGCTACGACGAAAGCCTGGAGAAGCTGCGCCGTGCGCGGCTGAAGAGCCAGAGCACGCTGTCGATGCTGAACACCGGCCAGCAGCTCATCATCGCGATCAGCCTGGTGGGCATGCTGTGGCGCGCCACGGTGGGCGTGGTCGACGGGCGCATGACGCTGGGCGACCTGGTGATGGTCAACGCCTTCATGATCCAGCTGTACATCCCGCTGAACTTTTTGGGCGTGCTGTACCGCGAAATCAAGCAGAGCCTGACCGACCTGGACAAGATGTTCGTGCTGATGGAGCGCGAGCGCGAAATCGCCGACAGGCCGAATGCTCCCGCCTTGCAGACTTCGGCCGACGCCACCGTCCGCTTCGAACACGTCAACTTCGCCTATGAGGCCGCGCGCCAGATCCTGCACGACGTGAGCTTCGAGATCCCCGCCGGCAAGACGGTGGCGGTGGTCGGGCCGTCGGGCTCCGGCAAGTCCACGCTGGCGCGCCTCTTGTACCGCTTCTACGACGTCGGCATTCCCGGCAAGCCGACCGTGCCGGGCGGGCGCATCAGCATCGCCGGGCAGGACCTGCGCGAGGTGACGCAGTCCAGCGTGCGCCAGGCCATCGGCATCGTGCCGCAGGACACGGTGCTGTTCAACGACACGGTGGAATACAACATCGCCTACGGCCGCCCCGGCGCGACGCGTGCCGAGGTGGAGGAGGCGGCGCGCGCGGCGCGCATCCACGGCTTCATCGAATCCACGCCCAAGGGCTACCAGACGATGGCGGGCGAGCGCGGGCTGAAGCTGTCGGGCGGCGAGAAGCAGCGCGTGGCGATCGCTCGCACCCTGCTGAAGAACCCGCCGATTCTGATTTTCGACGAGGCGACTTCAGCGCTGGACAGCGCCAACGAGCGCGCCATCCAGGCCGAGCTGAGGGGCGTGGCGCAGCACAAGACCACGCTGGTGATCGCGCACCGCCTGTCCACCGTGGTAGACGCGCATGAGATTCTGGTGATGGACGCGGGGCGGATCATCGAGCGGGGGACGCACCAGCAGCTGCTGGCCAAGGGCGGGCGGTATGCGGATATGTGGGCGCTGCAGCGGAGCACCGAGGTGGAGTCGCCGGTCGAAGCCGTGGCGTGAGCGGACAGGGCTCGCTGCATCCCGGGGGTGCGGCTTCCGCTAGAGCAGGCCGCTCCAGTCCATACTGGGCGCGCTCGCGTGTAGAGTGGGCGGTTTGCAGTCAGCAATCAACCAGGGCGAGACGATGAAGACAGAGCTTTTATATCTTGTGTATGTCACCGTGTTCACTGGCCTCCTGTGGATCCCCTACGTCCTGAACCGCATAGCGACGCGTGGCCTTCTGGATGCCGTCGGGTATCCGGAGAATCCAAAGCCGCCATCCCCTTGGGCACACCGGCTGTTCAAGGCGCACCTCAACGCAGTGGAGAATCTTGTCGTCTTCGCCGCTCTGGTACTGGCGGCCGTCGCGGCGGGCGTTTCAAATTCCGTCATTGCAGGCGCATGCGTCGTGTATTTTTGGGCCCGCGTCATTCATGCCTTGGCCTACACCTTCGCTGTTCCGTGGGTTAGGACGCTTGCATTCTTTGGGGGGTTTTTCGCGCAAGCCACAATCGCTTGGCAACTGCTGTTCCGCTAGGCGCCCCGGGGCGCCTAGCCGGCCTCGCTGTAAGGCGTAGGCTGACGTGCCGGCTTTCGTCGCTCCGACACCGCGTCGCTCGCCCCTGCCTATGATCTCGTGATGTCCGGCGAACTCCTCGATTTGGTGCAATGGCCCGCCATGCTGATCACGCTGCTGGCGGCGTGGCTGGTCGGCTCGCAGAAGACCTTCAAGCGCAACTACGGCTTCTGGTGCTTCATCGCCAGCAACGTGCTGTGGATCGCCTGGGGCTGGCACACCCAGGCCTGGGCTCTGATCGTGCTGCAGGTCGGCCTGTTCGTGCTGAACCTGCGCGCGGCGAAAAAGACCGAAGAAGCCGCCAAGGCGCAAGCCGATCGGACTTGAGCCGCGAGCGCAAGCGCCTGCTGAGCGCGCCGCCATGCTTCGCTCAGCAGCGAAGCATGCGCAGGCGCCCACCCCCACAATGCCGGCGATGCAAGAACCCAGCGCCTCCCAACCCGCAGGCTCCCCCCTGGACTTCGCGCTGCTGCTGGCGCTGGCCACGCTCTGGGGCGCCTCCTACACCTTCATCCGCGTGGGCGTCGCAACCATTCCGCCGCTCACCCTCATGGCGGCGCGCACGCTGATTGCCGGCAGTCTCCTGCTGGCGTGGCTGGCGGCGCGCCGCACCGCGCTGCCGCGCGAGCCGGCCATGTGGCGCCGCTTCGGCGTGCAGGCGCTGCTGAACAGCGTGGTGCCGTTCACGCTGATCGCCTGGGCCGAGCAGTCGGTTGATGCGGGGCTGGCGACCATCCTGAACTCCGCCTCGCCGGTGCTGGCCTTCCTGGCGACCTGGCTGGTCACGCGGCACGAGCAGGTCACGCGGCGCAAGCTGTTCGGCGTGGTGGCCGGGCTGGCGGGCATCTGCCTGATCATCGGCACCAGCGCGTTCGGCGGCCTGGGCCACCAGCTGGTGCCGCAGCTGGCCATCGTCGCCGCGACCGTCTGCTACGCGGGCGCCGCGCTCTACGGGCGCGCCTTCCACGGCCTGCCGGCCGCCGTTCCCGCCGCCGGGTCGATGGTGGTCGGCAGCGCGCTGCTGTTGCCGGCCAGCCTCCTCGTGGACCATCCATGGACGCTGCGTCCGTCGGCCGCGTCGGTGCAGGCACTGCTGGCGCTCGCGGTGTTCTCCACGGCCACGGCCTTCGTCATCTACTTTCGCCTGATCAAGACGCTGGGTTCGGTCGCCACCACGTCGGTGGCCTACCTGCGCGTGCCGATCGGCGTCGCCATCGGCATGGTGTTCCTCGGCGAATCGCTGGTGCCGACCGCGTGGGCCGGGCTGGTCTGCGTGGTCGCCGGTGTCGCGGCCATGGCCATTCCCGCGCGCCGGCCGCAACCGATGCAATAAACTGCGACGCATCATCGACACCGCCGACGGGAACAGCATGAACGCCTCGGAACTGATTGCCTGGCAGTGGAAGACCTATCCGCGCAACCACCGCTCGCGCGCCAACCTGCTGCTGCACATCGTGGTGGTGCCGCTGTTCTGGATCGGCAACGTGGCGCTGGTCGTCGCCCTGCTGCGCGGGGCGTGGGTCATCGTGCTGCTGGCAGCCGCGCTGATGGTGGTGTCCGTCGCCCTGCAGGGCCGCGGCCACGGGCGCGAAGAAGTCCCGCCGGAGCCGTTCAGCAGTCCGTTCAACGCGGTGACGCGCATCTTCTTCGAGCAGTGGATCACCTTCCCACGCTACCTGCTGTCCGGCGGCTGGCTGAACGCGCTGCGCCACGGCTGACATGCGCGACGCGCAGCACCTGCCCGCCATCCTTGCATTCCTTGCCCAGGTGGGCATTGCCATCCGCGAAGAGCCGATCGCGCCAGACACATTTCTGCCCGGCATCGCGATCCGGGACGGCGCGCTGGTGTTCGACTCCGCGCGGCTGCAATGGCCCGGCGATTTGCTGCACGAAGCCGGCCACATCGCGGTGCTGCCGCCGGCGGTCCGGCCCCAAGCCGGCGACGACCTGCAGCTTGGCGCGGAGATTCCGTTCGCGGGCGAGATGGAAGCGCTGGCCTGGGCCTATGCCGCGGCCACGGCGATCGGCCTGCCGGTGGAGGTGCTGGTGCACGAAGGCGGCTACAAGGGCCAATCCAAGGCGCTGCTGCAGATGTATGCGCTGGGCATCTACCCGGGCCTGCAGGGCCTGTGCGGCGCGCAGATGGCCGAGTCGCCGAACTTCATGCCCGAGTGCGGGCCGGTGCATTACCCGCGCATGCTGAAGTGGCTGCGCGATTGAAGGCGAGCTTCATGTCCGACCGCTCCGTTCCGCCCTTGCCATCCACCCCGCCCGGGCGCTACCGCCATTACAAGGGCGGCGAGTACGAAGTGTTCGACGCGGCGCACCACAGCGAAACGCTGGAGCCGCTGGTGGTGTACCGCACGCTCTACGACGACTCGGGCCTGTGGGTGCGGCCGCACGCGCTGTTCTTCGGCAGCGTCGACGTGGACGGCGTGCCGCAGCCGCGCTTCGTCCTGGCCGCCGCCAGCGAGGGCAGGGCGCCCCGCGCGGATTGAGCCGGTGCGTGTCCTCGACGACCACCTGCTGAACCTTCCGGCCCGCCCGCACCTGGGCGGCCTGCCGCGCTTCGTGCTGGAGTTCCTGTATTTCGGCATCAAGGAGGCGCGGGCCTGCCTGTTCGCCGGGCTGTTCTTCGCCGCGGTGTTCGCCGTGCCGCGCGCGGGGCTGTGGGGCGTGCCGCGCTACGACCTGCTGCTGGCCATCGCGCTGGCGATCCAGGCGTGGATGGTGTGGGCACGGCTGGAAACGCTGGACGAACTGAAGGCCATCACGCTGTTTCACCTGATCGGCTTCGCGCTGGAGGTGTTCAAGACCTCCAGCGGCATCAAGTCCTGGGCCTACCCGGACTTCGCCTATACGAAGCTGTTCGGCGTGCCGCTGTTCTCCGGCTTCATGTACGCGGCGGTCGGCAGCTACATCATCCAGGCCTGGCGCCTGTTCGAGCTGCGCGTGGTCCACCATCCGCCGTACTGGATGGCGGGCCTGCTGGCGCTGGCCATCTACGCCAACTTCTTCACCCACCACTTCATCGGCGACTACCGCTGGTACATCGCCGCCTGCGCGCTCGGCCTGTACGCGCGCGCCACGGTGCTCTTCCGGCCGCTGGACCGCGAGCGGCGCATGCCGCTGCTGCTGGCCTTCGTGCTGATCGGCTTTTTCGTCTGGCTGGCGGAGAACATCAGCACCTTCTTCGGCGTGTGGAAGTACCCCAACCAGCTGGGCGCCTGGTCCGCCGTGCACGTGGGCAAGTGGAGCTCCTGGTCGCTGCTGATCATCATGACCTTCACCATCGTGGCCAACCTCAAGCACATCAAGGCGCGCATCCACGTGCCGGCATGAGGCACGCTTGCAGCCATGCACATGCCGTCCGACCTCGAACACTACCTGCACGAACACATTCCCCTGTCCAAAGCGATGGCTGTCTCCGTCGTCGCCGTGGAGCAGGGCAGCGTCGTGCTCGGCGCGCCGCTCGCGCCATGGACTACGAGCAGCCTATCCTGGGCGCCTTCACCGCGCCTTCACCGCGCCTTCACCGCGCGTTCCGCGCTGCAGGATCCCGAGCGCTGGCAGCAGTTCACCCGCATGCTGGTGCGCAAGGGCAAGGCGCGCGTGGCGGTGGGTTCGATGCTGGAAGCCGCGGGCACCGTGGCCGGCCGCTTCACGGGCGAGTTCGTGGCGTTGCGCGTGCCTTGACCCTTGCCTGGCGGCCGCGCGCCGGGCCTGCCAGAATTGGCAGGCATGAGATCCAGAGCCGACGAAACCACGCTGCGCATCCGGCGCTTCCGCCAGACCGACTGGCCGCGCCTGTGGACGCTGCTGCAGACCACCTTCCAGGCCGGCGACACCTACGTGTTCGACGACCGCACCACCGAGGCCCAGGCGCTGGACCTCTGGACCCGGCAGCCGCAGGTGACCTGCATTGCAGAATCCGAAACCGGTGAGCTGCTCGGCACCTACATCCTCAAGCCCAACCAGCCCGGCCGCGGCAGCCATGTGTGCAACGCCGGCTACGTGGTGGCGCCCGCGGCGCGCGGGCAGGGCGTGGCGCAGCGCATGTGCGCCCATTCGATGGCGGAAGCCACGGCCATGGGCTACGACGCGATGCAATTCAACTTCGTGGTGTCCACCAACGAACGCGCGGTGCGCCTGTGGCAGCACATGGGTTTCGCCATCGTGGGCACGCTGCCCAAGGCGTTCCGCCACGCCACCCTGGGCGACGTGGATGCCCACGTGATGTACCGGCGCCTGGCGGCATGACGCAAGGCCCTGCCTCCGCGCTGCGCCCGGCCGGCATCCTGGGTTTGCTCGGCTGGCTGGCCGTGGCCTTCGTGGCAGGCGGCGTCGGCGCCATCGCGTCGGTGGAGGCGGCGTCAAGCCGGCCCGGGCGCCGCCGGCCGGCGTGTTCGGCCCGGTCTGCACCGCGGCGGGCTGGCGTTTGCCGAAGTGCTGGTGCTGCTGGCGCTGATCGTCCTGACGGTGCGCGCGTTCTGGCGCGCGCGGCGCCTGGCGGCGGTGCTGATGCTGCCGTACCTGGCCTGGGTGGCGTTCGCATCGGCGCTCACCGGGCGGTGTGGCAGGCCAATCCGGTGCTGCTGAAATGAAGGCCAGCATGCAGCCATCGCATACGATCGGCGCCATGAAGCAGGCTCTTCTTGTCATCGACGTGCAGCGCGGCTTGTTCGACGCCGCGCCTCGGCCCGACGAAGCCGATGCGGTCGTCGACCGCATCAACGCGCTTGCGGCGCGCGCCCGCGCCGCCGGGGTGCCGGTGGTGTTCGTGCAGCATGAGGAAGGAGAGGGCAGCGACCTCGCGCACCGGTCGCCGGGCTGGCAGCTGGAGCAGCGGCTGGCCGTCGAAAGCACAGACGTCCATGTGCGCAAGACCACGCCCGACTCCTTCCTGCGCACGGAGCTGGGCCCGTTGCTGGAACGCTGGGGCACGCAGCAGGTGGTGGTCTGCGGCTACGCCACCGAGTTCTGCGTGGACACCACCACCCGCCGCGCCGCCGCGCTCGGCTACCGGGTCATCCTCGCGGCCGATGCGCACACCACGCACGACAAGCCGCACGCCACGGCGCGGCAGATCCGCGCGCACCACAACGCGACCTTGGCCGCGATCGGCAGCTTCGGCCGGCCGATCGTTGCGCGCGCCGCCGCCGACATCGCATTCGCGGCCACTGCCGCTTCCTCGCCCGCCTGAGGAGAGCCCTTGTTCAGCCACGTCACCGTCGGTGTCAACGACCTGCGGGCCGCCGCCGCGTTCTACGACGCCGTGCTGCAGCCCCTGGGGCTGCGCCGGCGCACCACCACGGACGACGGCGGGCCGCCGGCCCTGTGCTGGGTCCATCCCGACCGCTGGCTGCCGCGCTTCTATGCCTACCAGCCACTCGACCGGCGCGCGGCGACGGCCGGCAACGGCAGCATGGTGGCCTTCGTCGCGCCCAGCCCGCAGG
>NZ_JACCWG010000005.1 GCF_013697775.1 Ramlibacter sp.
GTGCGACGCGGTGCTGCGCGACCCCGGGCGGCGCGCCACGCTGGCGCAGTGGGCGGCCGATGCTGGCGCCAGCGAACGCACGCTGGCGCGCCTGTTCCGCGACGAACTGGGCACCAGCTACCAGCAGTGGCGCCAGCAGGCCGTGCTGGCGCAAGCGCTGCCCATGCTGGCGCGCGGCAACTCCGTCAGCCGCGTGGCCGCGGCCACCGGCTATGCCAGCGAAAGCGCCTTCACGGCGATGTTCAAGTCGGCGATGGGCCAGCCGCCCAGCCAGTTCCAGTCACGCGCGGCCCGCTAGACTCGCCACCATGCCCACTCCGCAAAGCGCCGGCCTCCTCATGTACCGCCAGCGCGGCGACACGCTGGAAGTGCTGCTCGGGCACCCCGGCGGGCCCTACTGGACGCGCAAGGACATCGGCGCCTGGACCCTGCCCAAAGGCGAATACGACAATACAGAACTGCCGATGGACGCCGCGCTGCGCGAGTTTGGCGAAGAAACCGGCTTCGCCGCGACGCCGCCCTTCCTGCCGCTGGGCGAGCTGCGCATGAAGAGCGGCAAGCGCATCACCGCCTGGGCCTTCGAGGGCGACGCCGACCCGGCACAGCTGGAGTGCAACAGCTTCGAGATCGAGTGGCCGCCGCGCTCCGGCCAGATGCGCAGCTTCCCCGAGATCGACCGCGTGCAGTGGTTCGATCTGAAGGAAGCCCGCCGCCGGCTGCTGCCCGCCCAGTCCGGATTCATCGATCGGTTGCTTGAGGCTCTGTCTCCTGCTCTCGTTCCTCCACCTTCTCCCGGCGGGACCGAGATGGAGTAATGGCAGGAGCGGAAGCGGGTGGATTCCCTTCTCCGCCCTGACGTGCTTTTGCACTAATCCACGATCCGCCGCGACGCATCCGCGCGGCAGGACCGTGCGCCATCGCTCAGGAACAGGTGCCCCTCAGCCTTCGATGTTCGCGCGCGGCGCGAGGTGCGAGCCGTGTAGGCGCCCACCGCCTCGCGCGCGGGAAATTCGCCTAGCGGCGCACCAGGCTGCCCTGGGGGCCGCGGGAGCGCGCACCGGCCAGGCTGCGGTCAAGGTCGCGCTTGAATGCGACCGCGCCTTCCAGCAGCCGGCCCCACGGATTGCTGCGCTGCTTGTTGGCGGCCCGGTGGCGTGCCGGCGCCGCCTGACGGGCGCGCTTGGGTTGCGCCAGGCGGTCCCAGGCGGCACGCATGGCCAGCAGCGCGTCGTCCAGGCTCAGGCGCGAGTCGCCCTTGATGCGCACCCAGTTGGAGATAAGCGACTTCTCGGCGTCGTCCCAGCAGCCGCCGTATTGCATCTGGCCGGTGTAGCCCGCGCAGTACGCCGGGGCGTAGTCGTCGTAGCTCAGGCCGGCCCGGACGTAGCGCTCCTTCGCAAAGGCTTTCTGCCAGAAGGCGTCCTGCTTTTGCACATCGTGCAGCGACACCTCGACGCGTTCGTCTTCGTCGAGGCTCCAAGTATCTTGTTGGGTGGCGGACATCGGAAGTTCTCCGTGATTCACTATGGGACGAATATTGCAGCCCCGGCAATCGGCCGCCCGTCGGTGCCCGGCCTTGGCTGTTGTCGGCCGCGCGGTGCGCGTGGCACGCGGTTTCCGCCTACGGCACTCGCCGCCCCCTCGACAAACCGAAAAGGCGGGATGCCACAAGCTCAGCCCATGTCCCGCGGATGCCGCGCTGTCGCCTGGGCGGCTGAAGGCGCGCGCGGGTGCGGCTACGCTGCGTCCACATCTGGAGAACGGCATGGACATTTCGGGGAAAGTGGCGGTGGTGACCGGCGGCGCGAGCGGCATCGGCGCGGGCGCGGCGCGGCGGTTCGCCCAGGAAGGCGCGGCCGGCGTGGTGGTGGCGGACATCAACCTCGAGCGCGCGCAGGCCGTCGCAGACTCGATCGGGCCTAATGCGATGGCGCTGCGCTGCGACGTGGGGCAGGAAGCCGACATCCAGTCGCTGGCGCAGCAGGCGCGCGCGCGCTTCGGCCGCATCGACATTTATTTCTCCAATGCCGGCATCCTCGGGCGCCTGGGCGGCATCGAGCTGGAAGACCCGCTGTGGGATGCGATGTGGCGCATCCACGGCATGGCCCACGTGTGGGCCGCGCGCGCGGTGGTGCCGCAGATGGTGGAACGCGGCGAAGGCTATTTCCTGGTGACGGCTTCAGCCGCCGGCTTGCTGAACATCGTGGAGTCGGCGCCCTACGGGGTTACCAAGCATGCGGCGGTGGCGTTCGCCGAATGGCTGCGCATCGCCTACGGGCGGCGCGGCGTGCGCGTGTCCTGCCTGTGCCCGCAGTCGGTGGAGACCGACATGACGCGCGACGGCACCGGCTCGGCCGGCCTGGACGGCGTGGTCACGCCCGAGCAGGTGGCCGAGGACGTCGTGCGCGCGATGCGCGACGAAACCTTCCTGGTGCTGCCGCACCCCTCGGTGCTGCAGTACCTGCGCGCCAAAGGCCAGGACTACGACCGCTGGCTGGGCGGCATGCAAAAGCTGTATGGCATGCACACGGGGCAGCAAACCCCGGGCTGACGCGCGGGAGGCTGCTCAGTGCCCGAGGAGCCCGGTCACGCCGACCACGATCAGGTACAGCGCGACGATGATGTTCAGCAGGCGCGGCATCACCAGGATCAGGATGCCGGCGATCAGGGCGGCCACGGGGCCGATGTGCTGGATGTATTGCATGGAATGCCTCCTCGGTTCGGAAAGCGCGAGTATCGCCGGGTTCGCATGATGCGCAGGCATGTGCCCGGCGGACATCTCGCTTGAGGCACGAGGACGGAGCGGCTTCAATGCATCAACGGCGGCGCCGACGCCTTGCCGCAGGGGAGCCCAGCATGTCCGCAGTGTCCGCATCCGCCGCGGTGCGCAGCCGCCTCAATTACCTGAAGCACGCCGGCAGCACGCCGTACAACTACACCTTCGATCCGCCCGACGGCGGCCCGTGGCAGAACTGCGAGTACGACCCGCGCGAAATGCCGATCGCCAATGCGCGCGAGTTCATCTGCGCGCCCGCGCTGGACGCCTGCGGCTTCGAGCTGGTCGACGCACCGACGCGCGTGCGCGACTTCGGCGACCCGCGGCAGATCGAGCAGATCTACTACCGGGAAATGCAGGCCGCGGCGCTGCAGGCCACCGGCGGGCGCGAGGCTTTCGTGTTCGACCACATGCTGCGCCGCCGCGAGCCGGACCGCCGTCCCATGACCTTTGGCCGCCACCCCGACCATGTGCAGGGCAGCACGCCCGGCCCCGCCGGCCGCGTACACAACGACTACACCGAGGCTTCAGGCAAGCGGCGCCTGGCGGCGGTGCTGGGCGACGAGGCCTCGCGCGCCGTGCGCGGGCGCTACTGCATCGTCAACGTGTGGCGCTCCACGTCCGGCCCGGTGCTGGACGCGCCGCTGGCGGTGTGCGACGGCCGCTCGGTGGCGCCGCAGGATCTGGTGCCCAGCGAAATCCGCTATCCCAACCGCACCGGCGAGGTCTACCTGATGCGGCACAACCCGGCGCACCGCTGGGCCTACTTCCATGAACTCGAAACCACCGAAGCCATCGTGTTCAAGCAGTTCGACTCGGTCCCCGGGCCGACCCGCTTCACACCGCATTCGGCCTTCGAGCACCCCGACACGCCACCGGACGCACCGCTGCGCGAAAGCATCGAAACCCGGGTGCTGGTGCTGTTCTGATCCAGCCGGCGCACGCCGGCCCTGCCGGTGTCAGCAGTGCACGCCGGCGCGCAGCAGCTGCGAAGGCGCCACGCCGGTGACGCGCCGCACCTCGCGGTTGAAATGGGACTGGTCGAAAAACCCGCCCGCATGCGCCAGCTGCGTGAGCTGCGCCCCGGGCCGGTACGCGCGCAGCGTGCTGCGCAGCCGCACCAGGCGCGCCAGCCGCTTGGGACCCATGCCGAACACACGGGTGAAGCGCTTTTCCAGCGCGTCTTCGCTCAGCGCCAGCTGCGCGGCCAGCTCGGCGATGCGCAGGACGCCGCCGCTGCGCGTGATGCTGCCCACCGCCGCATGCAGCAGAGGGTCGATGCGGTCGGCGCGGGAGTGCGCAAGCAGAAATGTTTCGAAGGCCGCGATGCGGCCCGCGTCGTCGCTGCGGGCTGCAATCGCATCGGCAAGCGCCGCGGTCAACGCAACGGGCAGCACGCCTTGCAGCGCCAGCGTGCGGCCGGCCAGCGCCGCGGGCGCGGTGCCGAGAAAGGCAGCGGCGGCGGCAGGGTGTAGCTGCGCCACGACCAGGCCACCGCCGGCAGCGGTGCGGATGGTGCGGGCGCGGTCCTGCAAGCCGCTCACCGCCACGTCGGGCAAGGCACGCCAGGTCCCTTGCGCGTGCAGGCGGGCCGCGCCCGCATAGCGCACCGCGACCGCGATGCCCGGCACGGGTACCAGCAGGCGCGTCGCCTCCGCCTCGGTCTCCACCACCGAGAAGGACTGCACCAGATGGGCCAACCGTTCGGGTGCGCAAAAGCGTGCCATTCGCATGGCGCCAGTATCGCAGCCGCATGGAGCGGAATTTGTCCAAGCGCGCGGGCCGCGGGCTGGCGATGCTGCAGGCCCAGGAGGTTTTCCCATGCAGCAGTTCGCTTTTCTCTACCGCCCCACACAGCTGCTCGACGAGGACGCGCTGGCGCGCCGCAGTGTCGCCATCCGCGAATGGGTGTTGCCGCTGCGCGAACAGGGCGTGGTCCTGTGCGTGTGCGTGTTCGACGACGCCGCCGCAGCCGTGCCGCCGCCGGACGGCCACGTGCTGCCCGACACCGGGCTGGCCGGCGTCACCATCGTCCAGGCCGACGACCTGCACGCCGCCCAAGCGCTGGCCCGGCAGTTCCCCGGCCGGGAGTTCGGCGCGCACGTGGAGGTGCGGCCGCTGGCGCGCTTTCTGCTGCCCGGGAACAGTTGACCCGAATTCCGTAATACTGGACACATGACCGAGCCTTCCCCCGCCGGCGTGCGCCTGCGCCGCCTGGACCTTGCCTCAGAAGCCGACCTGTACGGCCTGGCCGAGGTGCTGATCGACTGCGTGGAAGGCGGCGCCTCGGTCAGCTTCATGCATCCGCTGGCCGAGAACAAGGCGGTGGCGTTCTGGCGCGGCGTGGCCGACAGCGCCGCGCGCGGCGAGCGGGTGCTGCTGCTGGCCGAGAACGACGAAGGCATCGTCGGCACGGTGCAGGTGGTGCTGCAGCAGCCCGAGAACCAGCCGCACCGCGCCGACGTGGCCAAGATGCTGGTGCACCGCCGCGCGCGCCGCCAGGGCGTGGGCGGGCTGCTGATGCGCGCGGCCGAGGACGCGGCGCGCGAACACGGCAAGACGCTGCTGGTGCTGGACACCGCCAGCGCGGATGCGGAACGGGTCTACGAACGCGCCGGCTGGACGCGCCTCGGAACGATCCCCGGCTATGCGCTGCTGCCCAAGGGCGGCCTGTGCGACACGGTGCTGTTCTACCGGCTGCTGGCCTGAACCGCCGCCTCAGCCCGCACGTCAGCCCTGCCGGCCGGCACGCAGCGTGGGCAGGCCCACGCCGGCTGCATCGAAGCCGCCGTCCACCGCCAGCACCTGCCCGTTGACGTAGCCCGCCGCGGCCGAACACAGGAAGCCGACGGCTTCGGCGATCTCCTCGACCAGGCCGTAGCGGTCAGCGGAATGACGTCGTGGTAGTCCTTGCGGATGGCCGGCGTGTGGGCTTGCTTGGCCATTTCGGTGTCCACCGGCCCGGGCGCGATGGCGTTCACGCGGATGCCGATGGTGCCGAGCTCCGCCGCCTGCTGCCGCGTCAGGTGGATCAGCGCCGCCTTGCTGGTGCCGTAGGCCACGCGCAGCGTGCTCGCGCGCAGGCCGGAGATGGAGGCGATGTTGACCACGCTGCCGCTGCCGTGGCGGCGCATCAGCGGCACGCAGGCCTGGGTGCAGAGGAAGGGACCGTCCAGGTTGGTCGCCATCATGCTGCGCCATTCGGCGAAGCTGGTCTCGGCAATGGGTTTGAAGACGGCGATGCCGGCGTTGTTCACCAGCGCGTCGGCGCGGCCCCAGGCGCGGTCGATGGCCGCGAACGCCTCGGCTACCTGCCGCGGGTCCGACACGTCGCAGGTGAGCGGCAGGATGCGCTCGCCGGCACCGAGCGATTCGGCCGCCTGCGGCAGCGCCGCGGCGTCGATGTCCAGCAGCGCGACGTTGTAGCCGCGGCCGAGGAACCAGCGCACGACACCCAGGCCGATGCCGCGCGCGGCGCCGGTGACCACGGCGACAGGAGATGAGGAATCCATCCGGCCATTCTAGGAAACGCGGCTGCCGGCCAGGGCGCTGCCTCAGCTCCAGTCCACGTCCGGCTTCGGGTTCAGCCGCTTCGCGGCGTCGACCACGTCCTGCAGCTCCACCGGGTCGCTGTACGGGTCCTCGTCCACCGCCGTCACGCGGTTCAGCTCCTTTTGCCAGCGCCGCAGCTCGTCCACGTAGGGTTGGTAGGGCACGCGCTTCAAGTCGCCGCCCTCCTCCACCAGGTCGCAGATGCCGTTGTGAAGCCACTCGCCGGTGTGCCAGTCGGGCATGTCCACCGCCGGGAACAGGCAGATGCCGTGCAGGTCCATGCCCTGGTTCACCGCGGCCATGGCTTCGTTCATCACGTCGCGCAGCCAGTCGGGCCGGCCGGTGTTCATGCCGCTGGTTTCGGCCAGCACCATCGGGCGGCGGTAGCGCTCCCACACCCGCTGGATCAGGGTGCACAGCGGCTGGATGCCCGGATGGCCCGGCTCCAGCGCCTGGTGCGGCCCGTGCTCGCGGTACTCCATCTGGCCGAAGGAGTAGTTGTTGACGCCCACGATGTCCAGGATCTCCGGCGAGCCGCCGAGTTCGGGCATTTCCTTGCCGTACAGCATGTCCCAGGCGAGATAGGTGTCCACGAAGGTCTCGTGTGCCGCCGCCTCCTTCAGGTCGGGCCGGTCCGGCGGCGCGATCACCTGCACCAGCGGATCGACGTGCACCATGCGCGCATCGGGCAGCACCTCGCGCAGCGCCTTCACGCCGGCAATCGCGGCGCGGCACAGCGCAATGCGCAGCTGCATGCGGTCTTCGCGTGTGTTGCGGTACGGCGCCACCCAGCCCCACTCGCCGCCGCAGAACGAGAAAAAGGTGATCTCGTTGATAGGCGTGAAGAAGTACGGCCCCGGCAGGTGCCGCGCCACGTGCTGCGCTGCCGCGCGGCAGTAATTGGCGAAGCGCGTGGCGAACTGCGGCGAGAACGGATCGAGGCCCTCGGGATAGCCGTAGTGGCACAGGTCCCAGATCGGCGTGATGCGCGTGGCGCGCATGGCTTCGAGCACGCCGTCGATCAGATGGAAGTCGTAGCCGCCGTCACGCTCGACCATCGGCCAGGGAATGCCTTCGCGCGCGACGGCGATGCCCAGCTGCTGCAGGATGCGGTAGTCCTCCAGCGCGTGCTCGCGGTGCCGCGTTTCCGCGACCAGGTCGCGGCGGCGCTTGTCCTTCCACAGGAAGGTCGAGCACTCGAAGCCGGAAAGGAAGAAGGTGGGAAAGATGCCCGGGCGTTTTGCCATGGCGCATGACACCACAGCTTGCGCCCGGGCGTGGGCCGGCGTATCAAAACGCGTGCCGGCCCTGCATCGCCACACCCGTCAGGCAGCCTGCGCCTGCTCGGGCAGCTCGGCCTCGCTGAAGTGGAACACCCCCGGCTCGCGCACCGGATCCACTTCCACCCGCACCAGGCTCTTGGGCGGAAAGCGCCCTTCCAGGATCAGCCGCGACAGCGGGTTCTCGATGCGCTGCTGGATCGCGCGCTTGAGCGGCCGCGCGCCGAACACCGGGTCGAAGCCGACTTTGGCCAACTCTTCCAGCGCGGTGGGCGACACCTGCAGGTGCAGGTCCATCTTGGCCAAGCGCTGCTCCAGCACCCGCAGCTGGATGCGGCCGATCTTCTCGATGTGCTTGGCGTCCAGCCCGTGGAACACAACCGTCTCGTCGATGCGGTTGAGGAACTCGGGGCGAAAGTGGTTCTTCAGCTCGTCCCACACCGCGTCCTTCACGTCCTCGTAGGGCTTGCCCACCATGGCCTGGATCATGTGCGAGCCGATGTTGCTGGTCATCACGATCACCGTGTTCTTGAAGTCCACGGTGCGGCCCTGGCCGTCGGTGAGGCGCCCATCGTCCAGCACCTGCAGCAGTACGTTGAACACGTCGGGGTGCGCCTTCTCCACCTCGTCGAGCAGGATCACGCTATAGGGCTTGCGGCGCACGGCCTCGGTCAGGTAGCCGCCCTCCTCGTAGCCCACGTAGCCGGGTGGCGCGCCGATCAGCCGCGCCACCGAGTGCTTCTCCATGAACTCGCTCATGTCGATGCGCACCAGGTGGTCTTCGCTGTCGAACAGGAAGGTCGCCAGCGCCTTGCACAGCTCGGTCTTGCCGACGCCGGTGGGGCCCAGGAACAGGAACGAGCCGGTGGGCCGGTTCGGGTCCGACAGGCCCGAGCGCGAACGGCGGATGGCGTTGGCCACCGCGCCAATGGCCTCGTCCTGGCCGATCACGCGCTCGTGCAGCCGGTCTTCCATCACCAGCAGCTTCTCGCGCTCGCCCTGCATCAGCTTGGACACCGGGATGCCGGTGGCACGCGCCACGACTTCGGCGATTTCCTCGGCGCCGACCTGCGTGCGCAGCAGCTGCGGCTTGCCGCTCTTGCCCTTGGTGGCCTCGGCCGCCTGTGCGTCCTTCAGCTGCTTTTCCAGCATGGGAAGCGTGCCGTACTGCAGCTCGGCCACCTTGTTGAAGTCGCCCTTGCGGGTGAAGTCCTCGATCTGGCCGCGCAGCTTCTCGATTTCTTCCTTGATCTGCGCGCTGCCCTGGGCCTGCGCCTTTTCGGCCTTCCAGATTTCCTCCAGATCGGAAATCTCCTTCTGCAGCCGGCCGATCTCCTCCTCGATCAGCGCCATGCGCTTTTGCGAAGCTTCGTCCTTCTCCTTGCGCACCGCTTCGCGCTCGATCTGCAGCTGGATCATGCGGCGGTCCAGCCGGTCGATGGCTTCGGGCTTGGAGTCGATCTCGATCTTGATCTTGGCCGCCGCCTCGTCGATCAGGTCGATTGCCTTGTCGGGCAGGAAGCGGTCGGTGATGTAGCGGTGGCTGAGCTCGGCCGCGGCCACGATGGCCGGGTCGGTGATCTCCACGCCGTGGTGCACCTCGTACTTTTCCTGCAGGCCGCGCAGGATGGCGATGGTGGCTTCCACCGTCGGCTCGCCCACCAGGATCTTCTGGAAGCGGCGCTCCAGCGCGGCGTCCTTCTCGATGTACTTGCGGTATTCGTCCAGCGTGGTCGCGCCCACGCAGTGCAGCTCGCCGCGCGCCAGTGCCGGCTTGAGCATGTTGCCCGCGTCGATGGCGCCTTCGGCCTTGCCGGCGCCCACCATGGTGTGCAGCTCGTCGATGAAGACGATGCTCTGGCCCTGGTCCTTCGACAGTTCGTTGAGCACGTTCTTCAGGCGCTCCTCGAACTCGCCCCGGAACTTGGCGCCCGCCAGCAGCGAGGCCATGTCCAGCGACAGCACGCGCTTGCCCTTGAGCGACTCTGGCACTTCGCCGGCCACGATGCGCTGCGCCAGGCCTTCGACGATGGCGGTCTTGCCGACGCCGGGCTCGCCGATCAGCACCGGGTTGTTCTTGGTGCGCCGCTGCAGCACCTGGATGGCGCGGCGGATTTCCTCGTCGCGGCCGATCACCGGGTCGAGCTTGCCGGCGCGCGCGCGCTCGGTGAGGTTGACGCAGTATTTCTTCAGCGATTCGCGCTGGCCTTCGGCCTCCGCGCTGTTGACGTTCTGGCCGCCGCGCACCGCGTCGATGGCCGATTCCAGCGATTTGCGCGACAGGCCGTTCTCGCGCGCGATGCGGCCGATGTCCTGCTTGGTCTCGGTGACGGCCAGCAGGAACAGCTCGCCGGCGACGAACTGGTCGTTGCGCTTGATGGCTTCCTTCTCGGTGGCCTGAAGCAGCGAGGCCAGGTCGGGGCCGACCTGCACCTGCTCCTGGCCCTGCACCTGGGGCAGCTTGTGCACGGCGGCCTCGGCGGCGGCCAGCAGGCCGGCCACGTTGGCGCCGGCGCGCTGCAGCAGCGCGCGCGGACCGTCTTCCTGGCGCAGCATGGCCACCAGCACGTGGGCCGGCTGGATGTAGGCGTGGTCGTTGCCCAGCGCCAGCGTCTGCGCTTCGCTCAGGGCTTCCTGGAATTTGGTGGTGAGTTTGTCGAGTCGCATGAATCTCTCCGTTACGGCCCCAGCTGAGGCGGTTTCCCTGGCTTTTCAAGGGTCAATCTAGCCCCCGGCCGCGCTGGGTGTCTGACTAGAATCAAGGCAAATGCACATTCACCAGATGTCGGTCTCCTATGTCCCCGAGCAGGACCGCGTCCTCATGCGCGTGAACACGCGCGAAGGCGAGGAAATGCGGGTCTGGCTCACCCGGCGGCTGATGGCCGGCCTGTGGCCACTGCTGACCCGGCTGCTGACGGACCATCTGCTCAAGCTGGAAGATGCCGGCACCTCGCTGACCTCGGCCGACGATTCACTGAAGAAAATGCTGGCCGACTTCCGCAAGGAAGAGTTCCTGCGCAAGGCCGACTTCGACACGCCCTTCCAGCCAGCCGAACCGGCGCAGCTGCCGCTGGGCGAAGACCCGCTGCTCATCACCGACGTGGACGCCACCCCGATGGCAGGCGGCCCGCTGCGCCTCACGTTCAACGAGCGCCTGCCCACGGGCGAGAAACCGCGCAGCTTCAATCTTGAGATGAAGCCCAAGCTCATGCAGGGACTGATGCACCTGCTGGACACCGCGCTGCAGCAGTCGCGCTGGCGCGAATCGTTCGTGAGCGATGCGCCTGTCGAGGAGCCTTCCGTGGACGAAGACCCGGCCGGGCGGAAACCGCGCTACCTCAACTGAGGCTTTTCAAGCGGGTTTCAGGCATTCCGTGCCTGGATGCCCCAGCGCGCCAACGCGGCGTCGTCCGCCACCCGCGCATCGACCCAGCGCTCGCCCTGCGGCGTGCTTTCCTTCTTCCAGAACGGCGCCTGCGTCTTCAGGTAGTCCATCAGGAATTCGCAGGCCTGGAAGCTCTGGCCGCGGTGCGCCGAGGTGACGGCCACCAGCACGATCTGGTCCTTCGGCTGCAGCAGGCCGACGCGGTGAATCACCTTGACGGCACGGATGTCGAAGCGGCGCAGCGCGGCGTCGACCATCGCCTCGATGGCCTTCTCGGTCATGCCGGGGTAGTGCTCCAACTCCATCGACCGCACCGCGTCGCCGTCGTTGCGGTCGCGCACGGTGCCGATGAAGCTGCACACCGCGCCGATGCCGCTGTCGCCGGCCCGCAGCGCGGCGATCTCGTCGGCGACGTCGAAGTCCTCGGCCTGGATGGAAACGCGCATGGCTGGCCCGCGTTGCACTTGCGCTTGCCTCAACCGCCGGTGACCGGCGGAAAGAACGCGATCTCGCTGGCTTCGCGCAGCGGCGCCGATTCGTCGGCGATGACCTGGTCCACCGCCATGCGCACCGCCTTGCCGCGCGCCAGCGCCGATGCATGCGCACCGCCGCGCGCGATCAGCTCGTCGCGCAGGGCGCCCAGCGTCTCGGCGGCCGTCTCGACCGTTTCGCTGCCCTGCCCCACGGCTTCGCGGATGGAAGCGAAGTAGCGCACCGAGAGTTTCACGCCAGCAGCTCCGCCAGCGCGATGAAGCGCACCATGTCGCCGCGTGCGATGGTGGTACCGGCCGGGTTGTCCACCAGGCCATCGCCCCACACGGCGGAGGTCAGCACGCCGGAGCTCTGGTTGGCGAACAGCTCCAGCCCGCCCTCCGCGTTGCGGCGCACACGCAGGAACTCGCGGCGCTTGTCGGCGAGCGGCCAGTCGAAGTGCGCCGGCAGCTGCATCGCCGCAGGCGCCAGCGCGCTGGCGCCCTGCAACTTCAGCAGGAACGGCCGCACCAGCAGCACGAAGGTAACGAAGCTGGACACCGGGTTGCCCGGCAGGCCGATGAAATGCGCCTCGCCGACGGTTCCGTAGGCGAACGGCTTGCCGGGTTTCATCGCGATCTGCCACAGGTCCAGCGACCCCAGCTGCTGCACGGCCGGCTTGACGTGGTCTTCCTCGCCCACCGACACGCCGCCGCTGGTGAGGATGAGGTCGTGTCCGCGCGCCGCGTCGCGCAGCGCGTCCACGGTGGCCTCGCGCCGGTCGGGCACGATGCCGAGGTCGGTCACCTCGCAGCCCAGGCGCTGCAGCAGCGCGCGCAGGAAGAATCGGTTGGAGTTGTAGATGGCGCCCGGCTTCATCTGCCCGGGCGGCACCGCGCCCGGCATCACCAGTTCGTCGCCGGTGGAGAACAGCGCTACTTTCGGGCGGCGCGCCACCGCGAGCGTGTCGCGGCCGATGCCGGCCGCCAGCCCGAGCGAGGCCGGCGACAGGCGCTCGCCGCGTGCCAGCACCACGGCGCCGCGCGTGACGTCCTCGCCGCTGCGGCGGATCCATTGGCCCACGTCGGGCACGCGCTGGATGCGCACCGTGCCTTCGCCGGCGGCTTCGGTTTCCTCCTGCATCACGATCGCGTCGGCGCCCGTCGGCACCGGCGCGCCGGTGAAGATGCGCGCGGCCGTGCCGGGCTGCAGAGGCTGGGCCGCGCTGCCGGCCGGAATGCGCTGGCTGACCGGCAGCACCACGCCCTCGTCGGCGATCTCGGCGCTGCGCACCGCGTAGCCGTCCATCGCGCTGTTGTCCTGCGGCGGCACCTGCAGCGCGGACACCAGGTCCTCGGCCAGCACGCGCGTATCGGCGTCGAAAGTGGAAACCTGCTCGGTGCCTTGCAGCGGCCGGGCACGGGCCAGCAGCTGGTCCAGGGCCTCGTCCAAAGGCTTGAGCGGGGCTCGGGGCGCGTTCATGCGTAGTTGTCGATGTCGTAGCCGAAACGGTCCCGATTCTCGACCAGCCACTGCGCCACCGCGTCGGGATCGTTCAAATCCAGCACCGGCCGCAGGGCGGGCACCGGCAGCTGGTCCGGCGCGTCGGTGGCGATGGCGGCGACGAACGGGTCCTCGGGGTAGCGCGCAGGCTTGGCCGCCTCGGGACGCCAGACCTCGATCTTGAACAGGTCGCTGTCCTTGAAGCCTTCCACCAGCACCCAGTCCACGCCGTCGTACAGCTCGGCGATGAGGTGATGCACCGTCAGGTTGGCCGGCTGCTCGAACTCGCGCATCAGCGCCAGCCGCTTGTCGGAAGCGACGATGACCTCGAAGGCGCCCGCCTCGCGGTGGCGCCAGGTGTCCTTGCCCGGATGGTCGATGTCGAACTTGTGGTGCGCATGCTTGACCACCGACACGCGCAGCCCGCGCATCTTGAGGACGGGGATGAGCTTTTCCACCAGCGTGGTTTTGCCCGAACCGGAGAAGCCCGCGAAGCCGACGACGTTCATGGGTTCAGTTCAGCCGCACTGCGCCGCGACGAAGGCCTTGACGCGTTCCACGTCGGCGGGCAGCACCGTCACGCGCTTGGGCAGCGCCTCGATGCCCGCGAACTTCGCGGGCCGGTCCGGCTCGCGGCCCAGCGCCTCGACGATGGTGGCGGCGAACTTGATCGGCAGTGCCGTCTCCAGCACCACCATCGGCACGCCGGGCTGCACGAACTGGCGCGCCACCTTCAGGCCGTCGGCCGTGTGCGTGTCGATCATGGTGCCGAAGCGCTCCCAGGTGTCGCGGATGGTCGCCAGCCGGTCGCCATGCGTGCTCTTGCCGCTGATGAAGCCGTAGCGCGTACGGATGTTCTCGAACGCCGCATCGCCGCTCAAATCGAACCTGCCGTCGCGCGACAGCGCTTCGCCGAACAGCTGATTGAGCTTGCCCGCGTCGCGCTCCAGCAGGTCGAACACGAAGCGCTCGAAGTTGCTGGCCTTGGAGATGTCCATCGACGGGCTGGAGGTTTCATGGGTGTCGGCGCTGGCGCGCACGCGGTAGACGCCGGTGCGGAAGAACTCGTCCAGCACGTCGTTCTCGTTGGTGGCCAGCACCAGCTGCGCGATCGGCAGGCCCATCATGCGCGCCACGTGGCCGGCGCAGATGTTGCCGAAGTTGCCCGAGGGCACCGCGAAGCTGACTTTGTCCGCTTGCCCTGAGCCTGTCGAAGGGTCCGTCGCCTGGAAATATCCCGCGAAGTAATACACCACCTGCGCCACCAGCCGCGCCCAGTTGATCGAGTTGACCGTGCCGATGCGGTATTCGCGCTTGAACGCCAGGTCGTTGGACACCGCCTTCACGATGTCCTGGCAGTCGTCGAACACGCCCTCGATGGCGATGTTGTGGATGTTGGCGTCCTGCAGGCTGAACATCTGCGCCTGCTGGAACGGGCTCATGCGGCCGCGCGGCGAGGTCATGAACACGCGCACGCCCTTCTTGCCGCGCATGGCGTACTCGGCCGCGCTGCCGGTATCGCCCGAGGTCGCGCCCAGGATGTTCAGCTCCTCGCCGCGGCGCGCCAGTTCGTACTCGAACAGGTTGCCCAGCAGCTGCATGGCCATGTCCTTGAAGGCCAGCGTGGGGCCGTTGGACAGGGCTTCCAGATAGACCGCAGTTTGTCCCGAGCCCGCCGCCGTTCGCCCTGAGCTTGTCGAAGGGCCTTCGAGCTTTTTCAGCGGAACGATCGCAGGCGTGCCGAACACCTCCTCGGTATAGGTCTTGCGGCAGATCGCGCGCAGGTCCGCCGGCGGGATGTCGTCGATGTAGAGCGAGAGGATCTCGAAGGCCAGCGCGTGGTACGGCAGGCCGCGCCACTTGGCAAGCGTGATCGAATCGACCTGCGGATAGCGCTCCGGCAGGTACAGGCCGCCATCGGGCGCGAGGCCTTCGAGCAGGATCTCGCAGAAATGCCTGCGGTCGGTGTGGCCGCGGGTGGAGAGGTACAGCATCAGGCCAGCTCTTCCTTGCGGATCCGCGTGATCGGCGCCACCACCGTGGGCAGCGCCTGCATCGCGGCGATCACCTCATTCATCGTGCCTTCGCGCACGTCGTGCGTCAGCAGGATCAGGTCGGTGTGCTTCTCGCCTTCGCCGGCTTCGCGCTGCAGCATGGCGTCGATGCTGATGCCGGACTCCGCCAGCAGGCCCGTCACCTTGGCCAGCACGCCGGCCTGGTCGGCCACGCGCAGGCGCAGGTAGTAGCTGGTCACCACCTCGCTCATCGGCAGCACCGGCTCGCTGCTCATCTGGTCGGGCTGGAAGGCCAGGTGCGGCACGCGGTGTGCGGCGTCGGCCGTGTGCAGGCGCGTGATGTCCACCAGGTCGGCGATCACCGCGCTGGCAGTGGGCTCGCTGCCCGCGCCCTTGCCGTAGTACAGCGTGGTGCCGACGGCGTCGCCCTGCACCACCACCGCGTTCATCGCGCCTTCCACGTTGGCGATCAGCCGCTTGGACGGCACCAGCGCCGGGTGCACGCGCAGCTCGATGCCCTTGGCCGTGCGCTTGGTGATGCCGAACAACTTGATACGGTAGCCCAGCTGCTCGGCGTACTTGATGTCCTGCGGCGCCAGCTTGGTGATGCCTTCCACGTAGGCCTTGTCGAACTGCACCGGGATGCCGAAGGCGATGGCGCTCATGAGGGTCGCCTTGTGCGCCGCGTCCACACCTTCGATGTCGAAGGTGGGGTCGGCCTCGGCGTAGCCCAGGCGCTGCGCGTCCTTCAGGGCGGATGCGAAGTCCAGGCCCTTGTCGCGCATCTCGGACAGGATGAAGTTGGTGGTGCCGTTGATGATGCCGGCGATCCATTCGATGCGGTTGGCCGTCAGGCCCTCGCGCAGCGCCTTGATGATGGGAATGCCGCCGGCCACCGCCGCCTCGAACGCCACCATCACGCCCTTGCGGTGCGCGGCGGCGAAGATCTCGGTGCCGTGCACGGCCAGCAGCGCCTTGTTGGCGGTGACCACGTGCTTGCCCTGCTCGATGGCCTCCATCACCAGCTGGCGCGCGATGCCATAGCCGCCGATCAGCTCGATGACGATGTCGATGTCCGGGTTGGCGACCACGTCGCGCGCGTCCCTCACCACGCGGATGCCGGGGCCGACGATGGCCTGCGCGCGCTCGGCGTCGAGGTCGGCCACCATGCCGATCTCGATGCCGCGCCCGGCGCGGCGCTTGATTTCTTCCTGGTTGCGTTTCAGGACGCTGAAGACACCGCTTCCGACGGTGCCGATGCCCAGCAGGCCGACTTGGATAGGTTTCATTCGGTGGTGCGCTTTCGGCGGCTGTCGAGGAATCGTGCGATGCGGCCCATGGCGTCGCGCAGGTCGTCTTCATGCGGCAGGAAGACGATGCGGAAATGCTGGTGGTCCGGGTAGTTGAAGCCCGAGCCCTGCACCAGCATCACCCGCGTTTCCTCCAGCAGTTCCAGGAAGAACTGGCGGTCGTCGGCAATCGGGTAGAGCTTGGGGTCGAGCTTGGGGAACATGTACAGCGCGGCTTGCGGCTTCACGCAGCTGACGCCCGGAATGGCGGTGATCAGCTCGTAGGCCAGGTCGCGCTGGCGGCGCAGCCGCCCGCCGGGGGCAATCAGCCCGTTGATGCTCTGGTAGCCGCCCAGCGCCGTCTGGATCGCCCACTGGCCCGGCACGTTGGCGCACAGCCGCATGTTCGAGAGCATGTTGAGGCCCTCGATGTAGTCGGCCGCGGCCTTCTTGTCGCCCGACACGATCATCCAGCCGGCGCGGTAGCCGCAGGAGCGGTAGCTCTTGGAGAGCGAATTGATGGTGAGCGTCAGCACGTCCTCCGACAGGCTGGCGATGGCGGTGTGCTTCACGCCGTCGTACAGCACCTTGTCGTAGACCTCGTCGGCCAGGATCACCAGGCCGTGCTGCCGCGCGATGGCCACGATTTCCTTGAGCACATCCACCGAGTACAGCGCGCCGGTCGGGTTGTTCGGGTTGATGACCACGATGCCCTTGGTGGCCGGCGTGATCTTGCGCTTGAGGTCCTCCAGGTCGGGCATCCAGTCGCTGGCCTCGTCGCACATGTAGTGCACCGGCCTGCCGCCCGAGAGCGTGGCGGTCGCCGTCCACAGCGGGTAGTCGGGCGACGGCACCAGCAGTTCGTCGCCGTCGTTCAGCAAGGCGTTGGTGCACATGGCGATCATCTCGCTGGCGCCGTTGCCCAGATAGATGTCGTCCAGGGTGACGCCCTTGATGCCCTGCTGCTGGGTCAGGTGCATCACCGCCTTGCGCGCCCCGAAGATGCCCTTGCTGTCCGAATAGCCGGCGGAATTCGGCAGGTTGCGGATCATGTCCTGCTGGATTTCCTCGGGGGCGTCGAAGCCGAACGGCGCCAGGTTGCCGATGTTCAGCTTGATGATCTTGTGCCCTTCCTCTTCCATCCGGCGGGCGGCGTCCATGATGGGGCCGCGGATGTCGTAGAGCACGTTGGCCAGCTTGGCCGATTTCTGGACGATTCTCAAAGCCCCTCCGGAGCGAATGTGGCAGTGCGGAAACTTATAATTGGACCATAGTTCTGCCTGTTTTCCGTGCACCACAGGCCCTCCCTACTCCCCAATGAAGCTGCAGCCCGACCAGTCCGACGCCCAGACCATCAGCGCCTATGGCCCAGGCTGGGTGGGCGTTGCCGGCGAAAAGATCGCCCACAGCGTGATCCTGGGCGCGCGCGGCGAGCGCATCCGCTGGGCGCCGCGCTTCGAGGACCTGGGTCCCGAACATTTCGCGGTGCTGGCCGAACTGCCCGTCGAGGTGGTGATTTTCGGCAGCGGCGGGCGCATCCGCTTTCCCAAGCCGGCGTGGATCGCGCCTCTGGCGCAGCGGCGCATCGGCATCGAAACCATGGACACGGCGGCCGCCTGCCGCACCTACAACATCCTTGCGCAGGAGGGCCGTGAAGTGGCAGTTGCCCTGCTGCTGGAAGAGCTGGCCTGAGGCTGTCGGCCCGGAAGGGGCCGTTTCGCGGTAAAATCGCAGGTTGCGAGGTGGCCCCCAAGGGCTTGTCCGAGCGGGGCAAGGCCACGCGGGCGGCCTTCACCAAGCTGCATATCGCGCAGAGTACGTCACACAGAAAACCACATATCCCATGGCGATCGTTGTCAACAAACCCCTGCCCGAATTCGAAGCGAACGCCACTGGTGGCGTGAAGGTCACCAACAACTCGCATGTGGGCCAGACCCTCGTGCTGTACTTCTATCCGAAGGACAACACGCCGGGTTGTACCACCGAGGCCATGCAGTTCCGCGACAAGTACAAGGACTTCATCAAGGCCGGCGCGATGATCTTCGGCGTGTCACGCGACAACATGAAGTCGCACGACGAATTCAAGACCAAGCTGGAACTGCCGTTCGAGCTCATCGCCGACACGGAAGAAAAGATGTGCCACATGTTCGGCGTGGTCAAGAACAAGATCATGTACGGCAAGAAGGTCAAGGGCATCGAGCGCAGCACCTTCCTGGTGGGTGCCGACGGCATCCTCAAGCAGGAATGGCGCGGCCTGAAGGTCCCCGGCCACGTGGACGACGTGCTGAAGGCCGTGAAGCTGCTCAAGAAGGCGGCCTGACGCGCTTTGCGGCTGTCCTGCACTACCGGGCCGCGACGCGTGCCCGCAACAGGACATCCGCTGACATTCTTGGGCGGTGGCTGATGTGCATAATGAATTCATGCCGTTGATCCCGACGCCCAGCGTCATCACCGCCAAGCCTCACCCAGCCGCCCGGCTCGCCCGGCGGCTTTTTTATTTTCGAGCCCACCTCAACAGGGAGCCATCCTCTCCATGCCTCTTCCTCCTGCACCTGCCAAGCGCGCCGCCATGCTCCCGCCGGAAGCCTACGACGCCCCGGCCCGGCCTTCGCTGAAGGGCGCGCGAAAATCGCAAGAGGCGGAAGCGGACAACCCGCGGGCCGAGAAACCGCGGGCCACCGACGATTTCGATCCACGCGCGGGCGGCAGTGAGCTGCTTCCCGCCGCCGCGTTCGCCGAGGAAACGGTTGCCGAGGACTTCACCGCCGAGGACGTCGCGGTCGTGGAGGAAGCTCCCGCCGTCGCCCCGGCTGCCACCCCCCGCGTGCGCGAGCGTGAGCGTGCCCAGCCGGCACCGCGGCCGCGCAAAGTGAAATCCACCGGACCGGCCAAGCTGTTCGTGCTGGACACCAACGTGCTGATGCACGACCCGATGAGCCTGTTCCGCTTCGAGGAACACGACATCTTCCTGCCGATGATCGTGCTGGAAGAGCTCGACGGCCACAAGAAAGGCACCACCGAAGTTGCCCGCAATGCCCGCCAGGTCAGCCGTTCGCTGGATGCACTGGCGGCCCCGCACGGCGCGGACATCGCCAGCGGCCTGAAGCTGGACAGCACCGGCCACCGCGAAGCCGGCGGGGCGCTGTTCTTCCAGACCAGCCCGATGGAGGCCAAGCTGCCCATCAGCCTGCCTCCGGGCAAGGCGGACAACCAGATCCTCGGCGTGGTGGCGGCGCTGCGCGAGAAATTCACGCCGCGCGACGTGGTGCTGGTGTCCAAGGACATCAACATGCGCGTCAAGGCGCGCGCGCTGGGCCTGGCCACCGAGGACTACCGCAACGACAAGACGCTGGACGACCTGGACCTGATGTATTCGGGTTCGCTCGCCCTGCCCCCGGATTTCTGGACCAAGCACGGCAAGACGGTGGAGAGCTGGCAGTCCGGCAGCCACACCTTCTACCGCATCACCGGGCCGATCGTGCCCAGCCTGTTCATCAACCAATTCGTCTACTTCGAGTCGCCCGGCGAGCCGAGCCTGTATGCCCGCGTGACGGAGATCCGCGCCAAGACGGCGGTGCTGAAGACGCTGAAGGACTACAACCACCTGAAGAACGCCATCTGGGGCGTGACCACGCGCAACCGCGAGCAGAACTTCGCGATGAACCTGCTGATGGACCCCGAGGTGGATTTCGTCACCCTGTCGGGCACGGCCGGCACCGGCAAGACGCTGCTGGCGCTGGCCGCGGGCCTGACGCAAGTGCTGGACGAGCGCCGCTACACCGAGATCATCATGACGCGCGCCACCGTGAGCGTGGGCGAGGACATCGGCTTCCTGCCCGGCACGGAAGAGGAAAAGATGGGCCCCTGGATGGGCGCGCTGGACGACAACCTGGAAGTGCTGGGCAAGACCGACGGCTCCGCTGGCGAATGGGGGCGCGCCGCCACCAACGAGCTGATCCGCAGCCGCATCAAGATCAAGAGCATGAACTTCATGCGCGGGCGCACCTTCCTGAACAAGTACGTGATCCTCGACGAGGCGCAGAACCTGACGCCCAAGCAGATGAAGACGCTGATCACGCGCGCGGGCCCCGGCACCAAGATCATCTGCATGGGCAACTTGGCGCAGATCGACACGCCCTACCTTACCGAGGGCTCATCGGGACTGGCCTTCGCCGTGGACAAGTTCAAGGGCTGGCCGCACAGCGGCCACATCACGCTGGCGCGCGGCGAGCGTTCGCGTCTTGCGGACTTCGCGAGCGAGGTGCTTTAGCGGTCTTGGACGCGGGCGCGCGGCCGGTGCGGCGCGCCTCTTTCACGCTCTGCTCCAACTCATCGGCCAGGGTGCGGCCGAGGCGGGTTTCCAGGAAGGCCAGCACGGCCTTCTCCTCGGCTTTCAGCGCCGCGATGTCGGCCTGCGCCTCGGCGTCCCGCGTCGCCTGGTCGGGCAGCTCGAGCTGCAGGGCACCCTGCGCATAGGCGGAGAACACCTCGGGGTGCACGTAGCACTTGCGGCAGATGGTGGGCGTGTTGCCCAGCCGCGAGGCCACCTGCTCGATGGCGGTGCGCAGGGTGCGCTTGGCCGCGGCCTGCGTCTGGGCGATCTCGCTGCCGTGCAGCGCCAGCGCCGCCATCACCGTGCCCGCCCAGGTGCGGAAGTCCTTGGCCGTGATGTCGCCGCCGGTGGCCTCCTTCAGGTAGGCGTTCACGTCCGACGAGCTGATGCGCCGCACCTCGCCGCCTTCGTCGAGGTACTGGAACAGCTCCTGGCCCGGCAGGTCCTGGCAGGCCCGGATGATCCGTGCCACGCGCGGGTTCTTCACCTGCAGCTTCCAGTGCTTGCCGCTCTTGCCCTTGAACTGGAAGCGCAGCTGCGTGCCCTCCACCTTCACGTGGCGGTTGCGCAGGGTGGTGAGCCCGTAGCTGCCGTTGGCCTTCGCGTAGTCGTCGTTGCCCACGCGGATCAGTGTGGTGTCCAGCAACTGCACCACGGTGGCCAGCACCTTCTCGCGCGGCAGCCCACGTAGCCCCATGTGTTCGGCCACGCGCGCGCGCAGCGCCGGCAGCGCCTTGGCGAACGCCACCATGTGCTCGTATTTGGTGCTCTCGCGCGCCTCGCGGAACTGCGGGTGGTACTTGTACTGCTTGCGGCCCCGCGCGTCGCGGCCGGTGGCCTGCAGGTGGCCGCTGGCCTTGGTGCAGATCCACACGTCGGTCCAGGCCGGGGGAATGGCCAGGCGGCGGATGCGGTCCAGCACGGCCTCGTCGGACACCGGATCGCCCTTGGGTTTCAGGTAGGTGAAGCTGGCACGCCCGGCCTCGCGCCGGATGCCGGCCATCTCGTCCGTGACGTAGACCAGGCCGGCAGATTCCGCAGCTTCGCGCGGGTCCGCGGCGGCGGGAGTATCGGCTGCCTTGAGCTCCATGCCCGGCAGTGTCCCGCGCCTTGACCGCGGGGTGCGTAGGACGGCGGCGTGCCCCGGCGCGCGGTGCAGGCTCAGAAGTCCACGCCGCCCGAAGCCAGGGATTCGAACTTGGTCAGCGGCTTCAGGAACGCCAGCTTCACCGTGCCGGTGGGGCCGTTTCGCTGCTTGCTGATGATGATCTCGGCGACGCCCGGCTCCTTGGAGTCCTTGTTGTAGTAGTCGTCGCGGTAGATGAACATGATGACGTCCGCGTCCTGCTCGATGGCGCCCGATTCGCGCAGGTCGCTCATCATCGGCCGCTTGTCGGTGCGCGACTCCACGCCGCGCGACAGCTGCGACAGCGCGATCACCGGGCAGCCCAGTTCCTTGGCCAGCATCTTCAGGCCGCGCGAGATCTCGCCCACCGCGGTGGCCCGGTTCTCCTCGCCCATGCTGCTGGACACGCTCATCAGCTGCAGGTAGTCCACAACGATCAGGCCCAGCTTGCCGCCGCACTGGCGCGCCAGCCGCCGCGCGTTGGCGCGCAGCTCGCTGACGGTGAGGCCCGGGCTCTCGTCGATGTGCAGCGACACGTTGCGCAGCTTCTCGATGGCTTCGGTTAGGCGCGGCCACTCGTCGTCGGTCAGCTTGCCGGTGCGCAGATGGCTCTGGTCGATGCGCCCGATCGAGCCGACGATACGCACCGCCAGCTGCGACGCGCCCATTTCCATGGAGAACACGGCCACCGGCAGGCCTTCGTTCAGGGCGACGTGCTCGGCGATGTTGATGGCAAAGGCAGTTTTGCCCATACTGGGCCGCGCCGCCAGCACCACCATGTCGCCCGCCTGGAAGCCCGAGGTCATGCGGTCCAGATCGTAGAAGCCGGTCGGCACGCCCGTGATGTCGTTCGGGTTGTCCGCCATCTCCTGCACGCGGTCCAGCAGCTGCACCACCAGGCTGTCCATGCCCTGGAAGCCCTGCTTCATCCGCGAGCCTTCCTCGCCGATGTTGAAGATCTTCTGTTCGGCCTCGTCCAGAATCTTGTCGACCGCGCGGCCCTGCGGGTTGAAGGCGGCGGTGGCGATCTCGTCGCTGGCGCTCACCAGCTTGCGCAGGATCGCGCGCTCGCGCACGATCTCCGCGTAGCGGCGAATGTTGCCGGCACTGGGCACGTACTGCGCCAAGGCGTTGAGGTAGTTGAGCCCGCCGACCGAGTCGGCATGGCCCTGGCTTTGCAGGTGCTCGTAGACCGTGATCACGTCGGCTGGCTTGCTGGCGTTGACCAGGGCACCGATGGCCGCGTAGATCAGCTTGTGCTCGTAGCGGTAGAAGTCGCCGTCGCCCAGCAGGTCGCCCACGCGGTCCCAGGCGGCGTTGTCCAGCAGCAGGCCGCCCAGCACGCTCGACTCGGCCTCCACCGAGTGCGGCGGCACCCGCAGCTGCGCGACCTGGCGGTCGCGCGGGCCTTCATCGTTGATCGGGTTCAGGACGGCGGACATCAGCGGCTTTTCCTCATCGTGGCGATCCTATGCCGCGGGGCGTGGACGCGTCCATGCCGCTCGGCGGCGCCCGTGCACAACGCTGGGAACAGGCTGTGGACAAGCGGTGTTCAACGCGGGACAACTCTCCGGTGCCCAAAAAAGAAAAGCCGCCCGCAGGCGGCTTTTCGAAGCGCGAGGCGCTTAGGCGGTTTCGCCCAGCACCGTGACGGTGATGTCCACCACCACGTCGGTGTGCAGCGCCACCGAGACCTGGCTCTCGCCCACGGTCTTGATCGGGCCGTTGGGCATGCGCACCTGGGCCTTGGCGACCGGGTAGCCGATCTTCGTCAGTTCTTCGGCGATGTCGAAGTTGGTGACCGAACCGAACAGGCGTCCGTCCACGCCGGCCTTCTGGGTCAGCTTGACGGTGGTGCCGGCCAGCTTCTCGCCCTGGGCTTGCGCCGTGGACAGCTTGGCGGCGGCGGCTTTTTCCAGTTCGGCGCGCTTGGCTTCGAATTCGGCCTTGTTGTTGGCGGTGGCGCGGCGGGCACGGCCGGTCGGAATCAGGAAGTTGCGGGCGTAACCGTCCTTCACCTTCACGATTTCGCCGAGGTCGCCCAGGTTCACCACCTTGTCGAGCAGGATGACTTGCATGGGTGGCTCCTTAGATCTTGTGGTGGTCGCTGTACGGGACCAGGGCCAGGAAGCGCGCGCGCTTGATGGCGGTGTTCAGCTGGCGCTGGTAGATCGCGCGGGTGCCGGTCAGGCGTGCCGGGATGATCTTGCCGTTCTCGCCAACGAAATCGCGCAGCGTGTCGACGTCCTTGTAGTCGATCTCTTCGACGCCGGCGACGGTGAAGCGGCAAAAGCGCTTGCGCTTGAACAGCAGCGACTGGGTGTTGCGCTTCGGACGCTTGTCCTTGTTGAATTTCTTGAACGTGGCCATGGTGACCTCCTACGAATTTGACTCTTGCTGGAATGACTGGATATGCAGCACCGGATGCTTTCCGCCGCGCGCCGCGGCGATGAAGCCCGTGAACCTGAATGCCGTGCCGACCGCCTGCCGGGCCAGCGTTTCCGCCGTCGCCCCGAAGGCCACCGCCTTGACTTCCACCTTGACCTGCCGCTGCTGCCCCGCTTCCAGGGCTTCGGATTCGTGATCCAGCAGCAAGTCGATGGCGGGCAGTCCGGCGGGTGTGTAGCGCAGGGCCTTGGCCTCCGCAATACGGGCGCTCAGCACGAGCTGGTTCACACCCGGCGCCTCGCGCCGATCAGGATGCCTGGAATTCCGCTTGCTGGGCCTTGCGGGCCTCTTCGCGTTCCACAGTCTTCATCATGGAAGACGGGCCGGTATCGGCCTTTTTCTTCACCACGGTCAGGTGGCGCAGCACCGCGTCGTTGAAGCGGAATGCATGCTCCAGCTCGCTCATGACAGCCTGGTCGGCCTCGATGTTGATGCACAGGTAGTGCGCTTTGGCGAGCTTGCTGATCTGGTAGGATAGCTGGCGGCGGCCCCAGTCTTCCACGCGGTGGACTTTGCCGCCGCCGGTGGTGATCATGCCCTTGTAGCGCTCCAGCATGGCCGGAACCTGCTCGCTTTGATCCGGGTGGATCAGCAAGACAATTTCATAGTGACGCATGGACTCTCCTTGAGGATTGGGCCGCGCACCCGGAAGTGGGCCGCGGCGAAAGCCGCCCGCTGCGTCGGTAGCGGTACGGCAAGGCGAAGCCCTCGATTATAGCCCGGCGGGGAGTGCGCAGGCCAGCGCGGCAGCGCAAGCCGCTAAAGGCTCAGCCGTGCAGCGCCTTGTCCAGCGGCGCAAAGAGGTCCGGGCCGACCGCGTCGCGGATCTTGGGCGCGAGTTCGGCCAGCTGCTGGTAGCCGGAGGCGCTCTCCACCGCCAGGTTCAGCCGGAAGCCGCGCAGGCCCAGTCCCGCGGTGAGCTGGGTGGCGATGGGGTAAGCAGCGCTGTAGCGCTCCTGCGGCGTGCGGTCGCTGCGCGGCGCTTCGGGCTCTACCACGGTTGCGTGGGCGACCGACATCGCAGGGGTCCCTTCGGCTTCGGAGATCAGGCCGAGCGCGAACAGCGTGTCCACGTCGTCCGGGGTCGCGCCGGCCGCCGCCGTTGCGGTGAGCAGCTGGTCGCGCGAGCGCTTGCCGTCCACCAGGATCAGCGCCGAGCGCTGGCGCGGCGTGAGGGCCACGCTGCGGTCCTTCATCACCTGCTGTCCTGCCTCGGTCTTGACGACGATCATGGTCCTGCCTCTCGCGTGTGCGGCAAGCTTTGCACGGAGTCGCCGCTTTCGAATCGGGGTTTGCCCATACGGCGCAACGGCCATCCGGCTTCGCGCAACGCAATGGCTTACATGGAAACGCGTACGCGTTGCGCGGGCCACAGCCAGCTCACCGCGGTGGTCACCGCGAAGCCCACCGGCACGCCGAACACGCCGGCCAGCAGCGGCTGGATGCCCAGCCACAGCCACTGCCCCGGCGGCAGTCCGAGCATGGCCCGCACGGGCGGGGCATTCACCACCATGTAGTACACGGTGATGCCAAGGCCCGCCAGCATGCCGGCCACCGCGCCGCGCCGGCTGGCGCCGCGCCAGAAGATGCCCAGCACCATCGCCGGCACGAAGGCCGATGCCGCCAGCGAGAACGAGGCCGACACCAGCGGCAGGATTTCCGCCGCCTTGAACGACGCGGCAATGGCCGCCGCCATGGCCACGCCGAGCAGCGCAAATTTCGACAGGATCACGCGGTACTCGGGCGTGATGTTGCGGTTGATCTCGTGGCAGTAAATGTCGCGCACCAGCGCGTTGCTGATCGTCAGCAGCAGCCCGTCGGCGGTGGACAGCGCCGCCGCCAGGCCGCCGGCGGCGACCAGGCCCGACACCACGTACGGCAGCCCGCCGAGTTCCGGCGTCGCCAGCATGATGATGTCGGCGCCCATGCGGATCTCGCCCCACTGCAGGATGCCGTCACCGTTGACGTCGGCCACCGAGAGCAGCGAAGGGTCTACCTTGGCCCATTGCCCGATCCACGGCGGCAGCGCGCCGAAGCTGCTGCCCACCAGGTTGTTCATCACCTCGAACTTCACCAGCGCCGCGAGCGCCGGCGCGCTCAGGTACAGCAGCACGATGAAAAACACCGACCACGCCACCGAAGCGCGCGCGGTGGCCACGCTGGGCGTGGTGTAGTAGCGCGTGAGCAGGTGCGGCAGGCCCGCCGTGCCCAGCATCAGGCAGAACATGAGCGCCAGGAAGTTGCGCCGCGAGATGTCGAAGGCCTCCTGCTCCTGCGGCGTGCCCTGCGGATCGCCCGCATAGGCCTGGCTGTGCGGCGGCAGGCCGCCCAGCGGCTTGGCGCGCTCGTAGCTTTCCTGCACCGCGCGCGTCCTGGCTTCGCGCGCGCCGGCGGCGTCCTTGGGCAGCGCGGCGAACTCGCGGTGCGCGCGCACGATCAGCGCCGAGTCCGCGCCCTGCGCCTTCAGCGCGCGGATGCGCTCCTGCGCTGCCGTGCGGTCGCGCGCCAGCGCCTCGTCGATGTTGCGCAGCTTGGCTTCGTACGCATGCGCGCGTGCCAGGAAGATCGCCCCCACCTGCTTTTCCGCGGGGTCCTGCATCAGCTTTTTTTCCAGCTCGGCGATCTTCTGCAGCTGCGTGCCGTACACCAGCGGCGCCAGCGGGTTGCCAAGCTGCTTGTACGCGAGCCACGACACCGGGATCAGGAATGCCAGCAGCACCACCACGTACTGCGCCACCTGGGTCCAGGTGATGGCACGCATGCCGCCCAGGAACGAGCACAGCAAAACGCCGCCGAGGCCCAGCAGGATGCCGATCTCGAACTGCACGCCGGTCAGGCGCGAGGCGATCAGGCCGATGCCGTAGATCTGCGCCACCACATAGGTGAAGGAGCACAGCACCGCCGCGCCCGCGGCGATGACGCGTGGCCAGCGCCCGCCGTAGCGCACGCTGAAATAGTCCGGCACGGTGTACAGGTTCAGGCGCCGCAGGTGCGGCGCGATCAGCAGCGCCACCAGGCAGAAGCCGCCGCTCCAGCCCAGCACGTAGGCCAGCCCGCCGGCCTGGCCCGCGGTGCCGGAAAACCCCTGCAGGTACAGCCCGCCGGCCAGGCTGATGAACGAGGCCGCGCTCATCCAGTCGGCCGCCGCCGCCATGCCGTTGTACATGGGCGGGATGCGCCGGCCGGCCACGTAGTACTCCTCGGGGTCGCTGGTGCGGCCGTAGATGCCGATGGCCGCGTACATGATCACCGTGGAGAACAGGAAGATCGGGCCAAGCCAGTGGCGCGGCAGCCCGTTGCGCTCGGCCCAGGCCAGTAGCGCCAGGTAGGCGACGAAGCCCGCCACGTACAGCGCCAGGATGCGGTGCAGCCGGCGCTCGTAGGCGCGGTAGGCGGGCTCGCTAGCCACCGGCTTGCTCTTCCTCAGGAGACAGCGGCTCCTCGGGATCGAGGCGCGCCATCGCCCAGGCGTAGCTCACCACGATGGCGATGAACACCAGCAGCGCGCCCTGCGCCGCGAACCAGTAGCTGAATTGCCACGGCCCGACGGCGAAATCCAGCGCGCGGGCGAAGTAGCACACGCCAAAACCCGCCGCCGCCCACACCGCCAGCAGCCCCGCCTTCAGCCACAGCACGCGCGGATCGTGGTGCTCGTATGCCGCAGGTTCGTCCATGGCGCGGGATCATCGCACCGGCCGCAGCTGTGCTGGCTAGGTGTTTCCCGCCAGCCTTTTCCAGGTAGCGATCACGCTGTCCGGGTTCAGCGAAATCGAGGCGATGCCGACATCCGCCAGCCACTGCGCGAAGTCGGGGTGGTCGCTGGGGCCCTGCCCGCAAATGCCGACGTACTTGCCCTGCGACAGGCAGGCCGCGATGGCGCGTTCCAGCAACGCCTTGACGGCCGGGTCGCGCTCGTCGAACTCGGAAGCCAGTAGCTCCAGGCCGGAATCGCGGTCCAGGCCCAGCGTGAGCTGGGTCAGGTCGTTCGAGCCGATGGAAAAGCCGTCGAAGTACTCCAGGAACTGGTCGGCCAGGATGGCGTTGCTCGGGATCTCGCACATCATGATGACCTTGAGACCGTTCTCGCCGCGCTGCAGCCCCTGCTGCGCGAGCAGCTGCGTCACCTTGTCGGCTTCGCCCAGCGTGCGCACGAAGGGCACCATCACCTGCACGTTGCTCAGGCCCATGTCGTTGCGCACGCGGCGCAGCGCCTCGCACTCCATGGCGAACGCTTCGCGGAAGGCCTCGCTGATGTAGCGCGCGGCGCCCCGGAACCCCAGCATCGGGTTTTCTTCCTCGGGCTCGTAGCGGCTGCCGCCGATCAGCTTGCGGTACTCGTTGGACTTGAAGTCCGACAGGCGCACGATCACCGGCTTGGGCCAGAACGCCGCGGCGATGGTGGCCACGCCCTCGGCCACCTTGTCCACGTAGAAGGCGCGCGGCGACGCGTGGCCGCGCGCCACCGACTCCACCGCCTTCTTCAAATCGGGGTCGACGTTCGGATAGTCGAGGATCGCCTTCGGGTGGACGCCTATGTTGTTGTTGATGATGAATTCCAGCCGCGCCAAGCCCACGCCCTCGTTGGGCAGCTGGGCAAAGTCGAAGGCGAGCTGCGGGTTGCCCACGTTCATCATGATCTTGGTCTTGATGGCCGGCATCTCGCCGCGCTGCACCTCGGTGATCTCGGTTTCCAGCAGGCCGTCGTAGATGAAGCCGGTATCGCCCTCGGCGCAGCTCACCGTGACCAGCGTGCCGTCCTTCAGCAGGTCGGTGGCGTCGCCGCAGCCGACCACGGCCGGGATGCCGAGTTCGCGCGCGATGATGGCCGCATGGCAGGTGCGCCCGCCGCGGTTGGTGACGATGGCGCTGGCGCGCTTCATCACCGGCTCCCAGTTCGGGTCGGTCATGTCGGTCACCAGCACGTCGCCGGCCTGCACCTTGTCCATCTCGGAGATGTTGTGCACCAGCCGCACCGGGCCGGTGCCGATCTTCTGGCCGATGGCGCGGCCTTGGGCCAGCACGGCGCCGCGGCCCTTGAGTTTGTAGCGCGTCTCGGCCTTGCCCTGCTGCTGGCTCTTCACGGTTTCCGGGCGCGCCTGCAGGATGTAGAGCTTGCCGTCGGTGCCGTCCTTGCCCCACTCGATGTCCATCGCGCGGCCGTAGTGCTGTTCGATGACGACGGCGTAGCGCGCCAGTTCCTCGACGTCGGCATCGGTCAGCGAATAGCGGTTGCGCTGCTCCAGCGGCACGTCCACCGTCTTCACGAGCCGGCCGTCCTGCGCCTTTTCCTCGGGCGTCGAGAACACCATCTGGATCAGCTTGGAGCCCAGGTTGCGGCGGATCAGCGCCCGATTGCCGGCCTTCAGCATGGGCTTGTGCACGTAGAACTCGTCGGGGTTCACGGCACCCTGCACCACCGTTTCGCCGAGGCCGTAGCTGGAGGTGACGAACACCACTTCCTGAAAGCCGGATTCGGTGTCGATGGTGAACATCACGCCCGCGGCGCCCAGGTCGGAGCGCACCATGCGCTGCACGCCGGCCGACAGTGCCACGTCGGCATGGGCGAAGCCCTTGTGCACGCGGTAGCTGATGGCACGGTCGTTGTAGAGCGACGCGAACACTTCCTTCATCTTGTGCAGCACGCCTTCGATGCCCACCACGTTCAGGAAGGTTTCCTGCTGGCCCGCGAACGACGCATCGGGCAGGTCCTCGGCCGTGGCGGAGGACCGCACGGCGAAGCTGGCCTGCGGATTGCCCGCGCTGAGCGTCTCGAAGGCCGCACGGATGGCCTGTTGCAGGTCAGCCGGAAACGGCTGGGCTTCGACCCAGCCGCGGATCTCGGCGCCGACCGCGGCCAGGGCGCGCACGTCGTCGGTGTCCAGCGTGGTCAGCCGCGCATTGATGCGGTCGGCCAAGCCGTCATGGGCCAGGAACTGCCGGAACGCATGGGCGGTGGTGGCGAAGCCGGTGGGCACGCGCACGCCCTGCGGCAGCTGGGAGATCATTTCGCCGAGGCTGGCGTTCTTGCCGCCGACCGCCTCGACGTCGGTCATTCTCAGGTTCTCAAACGGTACGACCAGGGCGGTCGCGCTGAACAGGGCTGACATGACAAAGCTCCAGAAGTTGAAACCGGGTCCGCGCGCCAGCGCAGCGAGGCGCGCGGACCGGCCAGCATGCTTTGTTGTTGTTGCTTGGGGCTGTGGCGGGGCATGGCGCGTCGGATGAATTCGTTGCGTTGCATTGTAGGCGTGCGAGCCTTTTTTGAGGCTGGCAAGGCGCCGGCGAAGCGGTACAGTGGCGGGCATGCACACCCGCACGGTCTTCTTCATCTCCGACGGCACCGGCATCACGGCGGAAACCTTCGGCAACGCCATCCTGGCGCAGTTCGAATTCAAGCCGCGCCACGTGCGCCTGCCCTTCATCGACACGGTCGACAAGGCGCACCAGGTGGCGCGCCAGGTCAACCACACGGCCGAGCTGGAAGGCCGCAAGCCGGTGGTGTTCACCACGCTGGTCAATGTCGAGGTGCTGCAGGTCATCGAGCAGAACTGCAAGGCCATGGTGCTGGACATGTTCGGCACCTTCGTGCGGCCGCTGGAAATTGAGCTGGGCATGAAGTCCAGCCACCGCGTGGGGCGCTTCTCGGACGTGAGCAAGAGCAAGGCCTACCACGACCGCATCGAAGCCATCAATTTCAGCTTGGCGCACGACGACGGCCAGTCCGACCGCGACCTGGAACAGGCCGACGTGATCCTGGTCGGCGTGAGCCGCAGCGGCAAGACGCCGACCTCGCTCTACCTGGCCATGCAGTACGGCCTGAAGGCGGCCAATTACCCGCTCATCCCCGAGGACTTCGACCGCAAGCAGTTGCCGGGAACCCTGGCCGTGCATCGCAAGAAGATTTTCGGCCTGACGATCCAGCCCGAACGGCTGAGCGAAATCCGCAACGAGCGGCGGCCGAACTCGCTCTATGCCTCGCTGGAGAACTGCCGCAACGAAGTGGCCGAAGCCGAGGCCATGATGCGGCGCGAGGGTATCCGGTGGCTGTCGACCACCACCAAGTCGATCGAAGAGATCGCCACCACCATCCTGCAGGAAATCCGGCCCGAGCGGCTGGAGTACTGACCCCCTCCATAGACGGCTCCTAAAAGCACGATTGGCGCTTTGAATTGCGTTCGCATTGGCGCGTCCATACCATAGACAACATCAATCGAATTCAATTCATCCATAGGAGCAGTTCATGTCTTTGGTCAACCAGCAAGTCCCGTCCTTCACCGCCACCGCGTACCACAACGGCAAGTTCGTGCCGGTCACGCAGGAGAACTTCAAGGGCAAGTGGTCGGTGGTCGTGTTCTACCCGGCCAACTTCACATTCGTCTGCCCTACCGAGCTGGGCGACCTGGCCGACAACTACGCGCAATTCCAGAAGCTGGGCGTGGAGCTCTACGGCGTGTCCACCGACACCCACTTCACCCACAAGGCCTGGCACGACACCTCGGACACCATCAAGAAGGTGCAATACCCGCTGGTCGGCGACCCCAACCACCAGCTGGCAACCTTCTTCCAGGTGCTGATCACCGAGGGCGAGGACGCGGGCCTGGCGCTGCGCGGCACCTTCGTGATCGACCCCGAAGGCCGCATCAAGACCATCGAGGTGCACGACAACGGCATCGGCCGCGACGCCCAGGAAACCCTGCGCCGCGTGACGGCCGCCCAGTACATCGCTGCGCACCCAGGCGAAGTGTGCCCGGCCAAGTTGAGCGAAGGCGCCGAAACGCTGACGCCGTCGCTGGACCTGGTCGGCAAGATCTAAGGAGCCCGCCATGCTCGACGCCAACCTCAAGGCACAGCTTGCCGGCTATCTGCAGCGCATCGCGAATCCGGTCGAGGTGGTGGCGTCGCTGGACGACACGCCGGCCTCGGCCGAGCTGAGTGCGCTGCTTAAGGACGTGGCCGAAGCGTCTCCGCTCATCCGCCTGAGCGAAACGCGCGGCGGCCCGGCCCGCACGCCCTCGTTCTCGGTCAACCGGCCGGGCGAGAACACCGGCCCGCGCTTTGCCGGCCTGCCGATGGGCCATGAGTTCACCTCGCTGGTGCTGGCGCTGCTGCAGGTCGGCGGCTACCCGCCCAAGGTGGACGAGGCCGTGCTGCAGCGCGTGCGCGCGCTGGACCGCGACCTGGAGTTCGAGATCTACGTCTCGCTGTCCTGCCACAACTGCCCGGACGTGGTGCAGGCGCTCAACCTGATGGCGGTGCAGAACCCGCGCATCAAGGCGACCATGATCGACGGTGCGCTGTTCCAGGACGAGGTGAAGGAGCGCCAGATCATGGCCGTTCCCACCGTGTTCCTGAACGGCACGCATTTCGGCCAGGGCCGCATGGCGCTGGAAGAGATCCTGGCCAAGGTGGACACCGGCGCCACCGAACGCGCGGCGCAGGACATCTCGGCCAAGGAACCGTTCGACGTGCTGATCGTCGGCGGCGGCCCCGCCGGCGCGGCGGCCGCCGTGTATGCGGCGCGCAAGGGCATCCGCACCGGCATCGCGTCGGAGCGCTTCGGCGGCCAGGTGCTGGACACGCTGGGCATCGAGAACTTCGTCTCCATCAAGGAAACCGAAGGCCTGAAGTTCGCGATGGCCCTGGAGGAGCACGTGCGCCACTACGACGTGGACATCATGAACCTGCAGCGCGCCAAGGCCTTGAAGCGCGGCACCGACCTGATCGAGGTGGAACTGGAAAGCGGCGCGGCGCTCAAGGCGCGCAGCGTGATCGTCACCACCGGCGCGCGCTGGCGCATGCTGGGCGTGCCAGGAGAGCAGGAGTACCGCAACAAGGGCGTGGCCTACTGCCCGCACTGCGACGGTCCGCTGTTCAAGGGCAAGCGCGTGGCGGTGGTGGGCGGCGGCAACTCCGGCGTGGAAGCGGCGATCGACCTGGCCGGCCTGGTGGCGCACGTGACGCTGGTGGAGTTCGACACCAAACTGCGTGCCGACGCGGTGCTGCAGAAGAAGCTGGCCACCCTGCCCAACGTCGACGTGGTCCTGAACGCGCAGTCCACCGAAGTGGCGGGCGACGGCCAGAAGGTCAACGGCCTGGTCTACAAGGACCGCGCATCGGGCGAGACGCGGCGCGTGGAGCTGGAAGGCGTGTTCGTGCAGATCGGCCTGGTGCCCAACACCGAGTGGCTGAAAGGCACGCTGGAGCTCTCGCGCCACGGCGAGATCGTGGTGGACGCGCGCGGCCAAACCTCCATTCCCGGCGTGTTCGCCGCGGGCGACGCGACTACGGTGCCGTTCAAGCAGATCATCATCGCCGCCGGCGACGGTGCCAAGGCCGCGCTGGGCGCGTTCGACCACCTGATCCGCAGCTGATTCGCCCACCGACTTGCGCCACAATGCGGTCCAGACAACATCGAGCGAGTGCACCATGCAAGGCGATCCGCAAGTCATCCAGCATCTGCAGGCCCAGCTGCGCAACGAGCTGACGGCCACCAACCAGTACTTCCTGCACTACCGCATCCTCAAGCACTGGGGCTTCGAGAAACTGGCGAAGAAGGAGTACGAGGAATCCATCGGCGAGATGAAGCACGCGGACAAGCTGATGGCGCGCATCCTGATGCTGGACGGCCTGCCCAACCTGCAGGACCTTGGCAAGCTGCTGATCGGCGAGGACGTGCCGGAGATCCTGGAAGGCGACCTGCAAAGCGAGCGCGGCGCGCAGACCGCGCTGAAGGCCGGCATCGCCCACTGCGAGGCGGCGCGCGACTACGTCTCGCGCGACCTGCTGCAAGACATCCTCGTGGACACCGAGGAGCACATCGACTACCTGGAGACGCAGCTCGACCTGCTGGCCAAGATCGGCCTGCCGAACTATCTGCAGTCGCAGATGGGCGAGCAGAGCTAGGCTGTCAGTCCGGCACGGCGCCAGTACGGCGGATAGCGCAAGACAAGCCCGTCTGAACCCACCAGCAGCTCGGCGCTGAATCCGGATCCGGCGCTGTGGTAGCGCTCGGTGGACGCCGCCTCCTGTCCTTGCCCTTGCGCGCTGCTGCCGGCCAGCATCTGGTAGCGGAACGTCCGCAGCTTAGGGTCATCGCTCGCGCCAGCCGTGTAGCGCTGTCGCACCGGCTGCACCTGCAGGTCGGGCAGGCGGATGTAGGCCATCACGAAATCCCTGCTCTGGCCCGGCGTCCACGACAGCCGCTGGATCGGCAGGGTGTTGGTCAGCGGCGTGCCCATGATGTCGATGTCCAGCGCCTCGGCCAAGTCCGGCCGCGCGGCGCCGTCCACTTCCCAGCCCTCTGAATGCTTGCGCAGCCGCAGTTCGCGCCGGACCGCGCCGTGCGCGAGCTTCAGTTCGACCTGCTGGAACTGCCACTGCGGCTCGCAGTGCAGCGTGTAGGCGAGATCCAGCGGCACGCCTTCCCATTCGGCCACCACGCGCCCCTGCACGCGCACGCCCTGCTCGTCGCGCTCGACGTTCGCCACGTCCAGGCCGGGGCGTTCCAGCCATTCCCATGCGATCAACTGCTGCGTCATCGGTACGGTCTCCTTGGTTGTTGCGACAACCCACTGTAGGGAGCCCGCCCGCGGCGCGCCACTGGCGAAAAAGACAATGTCCCCAGGGAATCCGCCAAGCCGGCGGATCCCAGCCCAAGCATCGCTCAGGCGCTGTTCTGCGCCGGCAGCTGGCGGCCGCGGCGGTCCTTCCAGAAGGCGCCGATCAGCCACACCGAGGGCAGCGCCACCATCAGCAGCGAGATCACCTGGGCGACCGTGCCTTCGGCCAGGTTCTCGGTGGCGTTGTGCCAGTACGCGTTGTCGATGCCGGGGACCAGCGCGCTCTCGGTGAACTCGTGGAAGCCGTGGATCACAAGTTGCGCCGAAAACACCACCATGAATACGGCGGTGACCTGAAAGAAGCGGCTCAGGTTCACCTTGCTGCCGTGGCGCGTCCACAGCCAGGCGATCCAGGCGGCCAGCGCGAAGCCGACGGCCCCGCCCCAGGCCATGTGGGCCAGGTCGCCGTTGACGGCGAGCGAGGCGATCATCGTCGCCGTCTCCACGCCCTCGCGCCCCACCATGAACAGGGCGAAGGCGAACACCGCCCACCAGCCGGCGCCGCCTTCGCGCTCGCTCGCCTCGCCCAGCCTGCCGTCGATGTGCTTCTTCATGTGCCGGCCCATGCGAAGCATGTGCACGGTGCAGCTCATCACCGCGACGGCCGCGATCCACGCCATGACGCCTTCCCAGGCCGGCGACATGGCGCCGACGCGCGCCAGCACCACGCCCAGCACGGCGGACAGCCCGAGTGCGGTCAGCACGCCGGCGCGGATGGCGCCGACCAGCGCCTCGCGGCCGGTGCGGCGCAGGTAGAGGGCGGCGATGGCGACGACCAGCAGCGCCTCCAGGCCTTCACGGAACGAAATCAGCAGCGTTTGCAGCATGGAAACACCTTTTGTGCAGAGGTTGGGTGACAACGTATCCTAAATGAGATAGATTCGCATTTGCAAGTAAATTTTTGAAAACCCACCCGCCAGCCAGTTCGCGTCCCGCGCCAGCCAGCCTCATGTGTTCGATCCAGCCGGCCGCAAGTGCCGGTTTTCTGTCCGGAGGTTTCCCTTGGCGCGTTCCGCCCGTTCGAGCCGCAAGGCCATTGCCCGCCCCGTTGCCGCGGCTTCCAGTTCCACACCCGCGCTGATGCCCCTGGGCGCGCTGCTCATGGCTGCTTCAGCAGGTGCCTGGGCCCAGTCCCCTCCCCCGTCCGCCGCCGAGAGCGGCAAGACGCTGCCGCAGGTGGTGGTGAAGGAGAAGGCCGAAACCCCCGCGGGCAAGGACGCCCTGCGGACCACCACCACCAACATCGGCAAGGGCATCCAGGAACTGCGCGACATCCCGCAGTCGATCACCGTCATCACCGAAAAGCTGATCGACGACCGCAACCTCGACACGGTGAAGGACGTGCTGCGCAACACCGGCGGCATCACCTTCCAGGCGGCCGAGGGCGGCGAAGAGGACATCCGGCTGCGCGGCTTCTCGCTGGCGGGCACCGGCGACATCTTCCTTGACGGCATGCGTGACCCGGCCTTCTACGACCGCGACACCTTCAACAACGACCGCATCGAGGTGCTGCGCGGCTCGGCCTCCATGCTGTTCGGCCGCGGCTCCACCGGCGGCGCCGTGAACCAGGTGAGCAAGTCGCCGCGCCTGATCGACGAGCACGAGGTCACCACCACCCTCGGCAGCCACGCCTACCGGCGCGTCACCGGCGACTTCAACTTCAAGACCGGCGAAAGCGCCGCGCTGCGCCTGAACCTGATGCGCACCAAGGCCGACAACAACGGCTCGGGCAGCAGCATCGACAAGGACGGCCTGGCGGCGTCCTACCGCTGGGGCATTGGCCTGGGCGACGAGTTCATGGCGAGCCTGTACTACCTGAACAACAACAACGGCATCAACTATGGCCTGCCGTGGATCCGCCCGCGCGCCACCGACAGTTCGGCCGCCAACACCATCATCGGCAGCCTGGACCCCACCGCCTATTACGGCATGTCCAGCGACTACAACGCCGGCATGGCGAGGACGCTCACTCTCGGCCACATCCACCGCTTCGACGGCGGCAGCGAGCTGCGCACGCAGGTGCGCAAGGGCCAGTTCAACCGCGACCTGCGCGCCAGCGCCATCCGCTTCGCCGGCGCCGCACTGCAGCCGGGCGCCAGCGCGGCCGACCTGTCCAACTTCGGGCCGGGCACGGTGTTCACGCGCGGCACCAACCTGAAAATCCAGGACGTGGACACGCTGCAGGCGCAAAGCGACCTCAGCACCAAGTTCACCGCCTGGGGCATGAAGCACAGCCTGCAGACCGGCATTGACTTGGCGCGCGAGGAGAAGGCGGGGTACACGGCCCGGAGCGCCGCGCAGGGCGGCGTGAGCCTCATCAAGCCGAACACCACCGCGGGCCGGCCCGACGACGGCGCCTGGATCGACGAAGGCACGCGCAGCCTGCGCCCGGGCACCGAATTCACCGCCAAGGCCTGGGGCGTCTACCTGCAGGACCTGGTGGAGGTCGCGCCGCACTGGAAGCTGCTGGGCGGCCTGCGCTACGACAGCATGGACGGGCGCTACGCGCAATGGGCCATCCCCGCCAACGCGCCCGGCCCGGTCACCACCACCGAGTACCGGCAGAAGATCGGCGAATGGAGCAAGCGCGTGGGCGTGCTGTACCAGCCCACCGACCTCAGCTCGTTCCACTTCTCCTACGGCACCTCGTTCAACACCTCGGGCGACACCTACTCGTACAACGCGCAGTCGGCCAACACGCCGCCCGAGCAGAGCGAGAACATCGAACTGGGCGCGAAGCTCGATTCGGCCGACAAGCGCTTTTCCGCGCGCTTCGCGCTTTTCCGCTCCACCAAGAGCAACGAGCGCAACACCGACCCGGATACCGCCGCCAGCCGCCTGCTGCTCTCGGGCAAGCGGCACACCGCCGGCGCCGAGGTCGACCTGGTCGGGCGCATCACGCCCCTGTGGGAGGTGTTCGGCTCGTACATGTGGATGCCGATCGCCCGCGTCGACCAGGCTGCCTCCACGGCCACCACGGCCGGCAACCGCGTCGGCGACCGCCCGGGCCTGACGCCCAAACACAGCGGAACGGTGTGGAGCACCTACCAGCTCACCCCGAAGTGGCGCGTGGGCGGCGGCCTGAATTTCCGCAGCAGGCAGGCGCCGGCCGACGTGACGGCGCCCGCCTGGCAGGCCCCCGGCTTCGTCACCGCCGACCTGCTGGCCGAGTACACGATCAATGACACCTTCGTCGTGAAGGCGAACCTCAGCAACGTGACCAACAAGCTGTACGGCGACTCGCTGTACCGCGGACACTACGTCCCGGGCGCCGGCCGGTTGCTGCAGGTGGCACTGACCGCACGCTTCTAGGTCTATTCCCTCAAGCAAAGCCGCCGCCATGCTTGTCACCTTCCCGTTGCTGGACGCCGAGGAACTCCGGTGCGCGCACGGCCTGCTGGCCGCTGGCCACTGGAGCGACGGGCGCGCCAGCGCCGGCGCGCAGGCCGCGCTGGCCAAGAACAACGAGCAGCTCGCGCCGCAAGGCGACGAGGCGCGCGCTCTGGGCCAGATCGTGCTGCAGGCGCTGGACCGCACACCGCGCTTTCTCGCTGCGGCCCTGCCCAAGCGGGTGTTCCCGCCGCACTTCAACCGCTACGGCGGCCAGGCCAACACCTACGGCCCGCACGTGGACGGCGCCATCCGCTTCCTGGAGAACGGCACGCGCGTGCGCACCGACCTTTCCTGCACCGTGTTCCTGTCGCCGCCGCAGGACTACGAGGGCGGGGAACTGGCCATCCAGGGCACCGACGGCGAGCGCAGCGTCAAGCTGCCGGCCGGCCATGCCGTGCTGTATCCCGGCACCAGCGTGCACGCGGTGCGGCCGGTCACGCGCGGCCACCGCCTGGCCTGCTTCTTCTGGATCGAAAGCATGGTGCGCAGCCACGAGCAGCGCAAGCTGCTGCTGGAGCTGGACGACGCGCTGGTCGACCTGCGCATGGCCGGAGAGACGCCAGCCACCGTGGCGCTCACGGGCACGTACCACAACCTGCTGCGCATGTGGGCGGACACATGAGCCCCGCCCAATGAGCTTCGTGCCGTCCATGCAAGCGGTGCCGCCGGGAGTCGCCACCTTGGACGACTACGCGCAGCATGCGCGGCGCGCGCTGGAAGCACCGGTCTGGGCGTACCTGGACGGCGGCGCCGCAGACGAGATCACGCGGCGCGACAACGAACAGGCCTGGCAGCGCCTGCGCCTGCTGCCGCGCGTGCTGCGCCCGATGGCCGGCGGCCACACACGGGTGCAGCTGCTCGGGCGCACGCTGGAGCATCCGCTGCTGGTGGCACCAATGGCATTCCAGACGCTGGCGCACCCGGACGGCGAACTGGCGGTGGCCTGCGCCGCCGCCGCCCAGCAGGCCGGCCTGGTGGTCAGCACGCAGGCAAGCACCGACCTCGGCGCCGTTGCCCAAGCCTTCGCCGACGAACCTGGGCGCGGCCCGCTGTGGTTCCAGCTGTACGCCCAGGACACGCGTGGCGCCACGCTGGAC
>NZ_JACCWG010000055.1 GCF_013697775.1 Ramlibacter sp.
CCGATCAAGGACTACGAGTGCCTGTGCGGCAAGTACAAGCGCCTGAAGCACCGCGGCGTGATCTGCGAGAAGTGCGGCGTCGAAGTCACGCAGACCAAGGTGCGCCGCGAGCGCATGGGCCACATCGACCTGGCCGCGCCCTGCGCGCACATCTGGTTCCTGAAGTCGCTGCCGTCGCGCCTGGGCCTGGTGCTCGACATGACGCTGCGCGACATCGAGCGCGTGCTGTACTTCGAAGCCTACGTGGTCACCGACCCCGGCATGACGCCGCTGAAGAAGTTCAGCATCATGTCCGAGGACGACTATGACGCCAAGCGCAAGGAATACGGCGACGAGTACATCGCCAAGATGGGCGCCGAGGGCATCAAGGACCTGCTGGAAGGCATCGACCTCGACATCGAGATCGAGAAGCTGCGCGGCGACCTGACCGGCTCCGAAGTCAAGGTCAAGAAGAACGCCAAGCGCCTGAAGGTGCTGGAAGCCTTCAAGAAGTCGGGCATGAAGCCCAACTGGATGGTGATGGAGGTGCTGCCCGTGCTGCCGCCGGACCTGCGTCCGCTGGTGCCGCTGGATGGCGGCCGCTTCGCCACCTCCGACCTGAACGACCTGTACCGCCGCGTGATCAACCGCAACTCGCGGTTGAAGCGCCTGCTGGAGCTGAAGGCTCCGGAAATCATCGCGCGCAACGAGAAGCGCATGCTGCAGGAAGCCGTGGACAGCCTGCTGGACAACGGCCGCCGCGGCAAGGCGATGACGGGCGCGAACAAGCGCGCGCTGAAGTCGCTGGCCGACATGATCAAGGGCAAGAGCGGCCGCTTCCGCCAGAACTTGCTGGGCAAGCGCGTCGACTACTCCGGCCGTTCGGTGATCACCGTGGGCCCGACGCTCAAGCTGCACCAGTGCGGCCTGCCCAAGCTGATGGCCCTCGAATTGTTCAAGCCGTTCATCTTCTCGCGCCTGGAAGCTATGGGCATCGCCACCACCATCAAGGCGGCGAAGAAGGAAGTCGAATCCGGCACGCCGGTGGTGTGGGACATCCTGGAAGAGGTGATCAAGGAGCACCCGATCCTGCTGAACCGCGCGCCCACGCTGCACCGCCTGGGCATCCAGGCGTTCGAGCCGATCCTGATCGAAGGCAAGGCGATCCAGCTGCACCCGCTGGTCTGCGCGGCCTTCAACGCCGACTTCGACGGCGACCAGATGGCCGTGCACGTGCCGCTGTCGGTGGAAGCGCAGATGGAAGCCCGCACGCTGATGCTGGCCTCCAACAACGTGCTGTTCCCGGCCTCGGGCGAACCGTCCATCGTGCCGTCGCAAGACGTCGTGCTGGGTCTCTACTACACCACCCGCGAGCGCATCAACGCCAAGGGTGAGGGCATGGTGTTCGCCGACGTGTCCGAAGTGCTGCGCGCGCTGGACAACGGCGTGGTGGAGATCACCTCCAAGATCGCCGTGCGCCTGCCGCAGTGGGAGAAGAACAAGGACACCGGCGAATTCACCAAGTCGGTGAGCCTGGTCGACACCACCGTCGGCCGCGCGCTGCTGTCCGAGATCCTGCCCAAGGGCCTGCCGTTCAGCGTGCTGAACAAGGCGCTGAAGAAGAAGGAGATCAGCAAGCTGATCAACATCTCCTTCCGCAAGTGCGGCCTGAAGGAAACCGTGGTGTTCGCCGACAAGCTGCTGCAAAACGGCTTCCGGCTGGCCACCAAGGCGGGCATCTCCATCGCCGTCGATGACATGCTGGTCCCGCCCGAGAAGGCGGCCATCATCGAGCGCTCCGAAAAGGAAGTGAAGGAGATCGAGCAGCAGTACAGCTCGGGCCTCGTGACCTCCGGCGAGCGCTACAACAAGGTGGTGGACATCTGGGGCAAGGCCGGCGACGAAGTGTCCAAGGTCATGATGGCGCAGCTGGCCAAGGAAAAGGTCATCGACCGCCACGGCAACGAAGTGGACCAGGAGTCGTTCAACTCCATCTACATGATGGCCGACTCCGGCGCCCGCGGCTCCGCCGCCCAGATCCGCCAGCTGGCGGGCATGCGGGGCCTGATGGCCAAGCCGGACGGCTCGATCATCGAGACCCCGATCACGGCCAACTTCCGCGAAGGCCTGAACGTGCTGCAGTACTTCATCTCCACGCACGGCGCCCGAAAGGGCCTGGCCGACACGGCGCTGAAGACCGCGAACTCCGGCTACCTCACGCGCCGCCTGGTGGACGTGACGCAGGACCTGGTGGTCACGGAAGTCGACTGCGGCACCTCCGACGGCGCACTGATGCGCGCCATCGTCGAAGGCGGTGAAGTCATCGAATCGCTGCGCGACCGGATTCTCGGCCGCGTGACGGCCGAGGAGGTGCTGGACCCCGAGAGCCGCGCCGTGGTGATGAATGCCGGCGAGATGCTGGACGAGGACGCGATCGACGTGCTGGAAGCGGCGAGCGTGGACGAAGTCAAGGTCCGCACCGCGCTGAACTGCGCCACGCGCTTCGGCCTGTGCGCCAAGTGCTATGGCCGCGACCTCGGCCGCGGCGGACTGGTGAACGTGGGCGAAGCGGTCGGCGTGATCGCCGCGCAGTCCATCGGCGAACCCGGCACGCAGCTGACGATGCGCACGTTCCACATCGGCGGCGCCGCCTCGCGCGCCGCCGTGGCCTCCAGCGTGGATGCCAAGTCCGCCGGCTCGGTGGGCTTCAACACCACGATGCGCTACGTGACCAACGGCAAGGGCGAGCTGGTCGTCATCTCGCGTTCGGGCGAAATCGTCATCCACGACGAGCATGGCCGCGAACGCGAGCGCCACAAGGTGCCGTACGGCGCCATCCTGGCGATCAAGGCCGACCAGCAGGTCAAGGCCGGCACCATCCTGGCCAACTGGGACCCGCTGACCCGGCCCATCATCACGGAATTCGCCGGCACGGTGCGTTTCGAGAACGTGGAAGAGGGCCTGACGGTGGCCAAGCAGGTGGACGAGGTCACCGGCCTGTCCACGCTGGTGGTGATCGACCCGAAGCGCCGCGGCTCCGCCAAGGTGATTCGCCCGCAGGTCAAGCTGATCGACACCTCGGGCAACGAGGTGAAGATTCCCGGCACCGACCACTCGGTGACGATCGCCTTCCAGGTCGGTTCGCTCGTTCAGGTGCGCGACGGCCAGGACGTGGGTCCCGGCGAAGTGCTGGCCCGCATCCCGGTCGAAGGGCAGAAGACGCGCGACATCACCGGCGGCCTGCCGCGGGTGGCCGAGCTGTTCGAAGCCCGTTCGCCCAAGGACAAGGGCGTGCTGGCCGAGATGACCGGCACGGTGTCGTTCGGCAAGGAGACCAAGGGCAAGATCCGCCTGCAGATCACCGATCCGGAAGGCGGCGTGCACGAGGAGCTGGTGCCCAAGGAGAAGAACATCCTGGTGCACGAAGGCCAGGTGGTCAACAAGGGCGAATCCGTGGTCGACGGGCCGGCCGATCCGCAGGACATCCTGCGCCTGCTGGGTGCCGAGGAACTGGCGCGCTACATCGTCGATGAAGTGCAGGACGTCTACCGCCTGCAGGGCGTGAAGATCAACGACAAGCACATCGAGGTGATCGTGCGCCAGATGCTGCGTCGCGTGATCATCGAGAACACCGGCGAGTCCGGCCATATCGGCGGCGAACAGGTCGAGCGTTCGGAGATCCTGGACACCAACGACCGCCTGCGCGGCGAGGGCAAGATCCCGGCGACCTACAGCAACCTGCTGCTGGGCATCACCAAGGCCTCGCTGTCCACCGACTCGTTCATCTCCGCGGCGTCCTTCCAGGAAACCACGCGGGTGCTGACCGAGGCGGCCATCATGGGTAAGCGCGACGAGCTGCGCGGCCTGAAGGAAAACGTCATCGTCGGCCGCCTGATCCCCGCGGGCACCGGCATGGCGTACCACAAGGCGCGCAAGGCCAAGGACGAGATGGACGACGCCGAGCGCCGCGCCATCGCGGAATCCGAAGCGGCGGAGCTGGCCGCGGTGACCGAAGGAGCCGGCGGCTCCGAGGTGGTCGAGGGCGGGATCGGCGACGCCCAATAAAGGCTTGCCACTAAACTGAGGCGGCATCACCGGAAGGTGGTGCCGCTTTTTTCATTGCGCCATGACATCCTCGTCCATCGTCTACTGGGTCGCCGCGGCCGTGCTGCTGTTCTGGGGCGTGGGCGCGTACAACCGCCTCACGCGGCTGCGCGGGCAGGCCAACGCCGCCTTCGCGGAGCTGGACGCCGCGCTCGCGCGGCAGGTCGCGCTGGTCGACGCCTGCATGAGACCGCAGGACGCGCTGCCGCCCTCGCAGTTCGACGGCGGCAGCGCGTTTTGGGGCGGCCTGCACGGTGCTGCGGGGCAACTCACCGCATCGCTGGCGGCGGCGCGCCAGCGTCCGCTGGAC
>NZ_JACCWG010000086.1 GCF_013697775.1 Ramlibacter sp.
CGCGCTCGGCGGCGCGCTCGGCGGTCGGGCATTCGAACAGGTCCTGCACGCTCAGGCGCACGCCGCAGGCGCGCTCCAGCTGCAGCACCACGCCCAGCGCCTGCAGCGAATTGCCGCCGGCGTCGAAGAAGCTGTCGCCGGGCTGCAGGTCGCGCCGCTCCAGGGCGTCGCGCAAGGCACCCAGCACCTGCGCCACCAGCGCGTCGGCCGGCGGCTTCTGCGTGCAGGCCGCCGTCGGGCGCTGCTGCGCCAGGTGGTCCTGCAGCAGGCGCTCCAGGGCCAGGCGGTCCACCTTGTTGCTGTCGTTGATCGGCATCTTCGGCAGCACCAGCACGTGGCGCGGCATGTTGTGGCGCGGCAGCAGCTCGCGCAGCTGGCGCGTGAGCGCCAGCGCGTCCAGCCCGTCGTCGCCCGTCACGAACAGCGCGAGCGCCTTGCTCTCGCCGCCGGCCAGCAGCGCCTTGGCCTGGTGCACCTCGGCCAGCTGCTGCGCGGCCGACTCGATTTCGCCCAGCTCGATGCGCACGCCGCCGACCTTGACCTGGAAGTCCTTGCGGCCGGAAAAGCGCAGCCGCCCCTGGCGGTCGAACCAGCCCAGGTCGCCGCTGCGGTACAGCCTGGGCCCCGGGATGCTCGGGAACGGGTTGTCGACGAACACGCTCGCCGTGCGCTCCGCGTCGCGCAGGTAGCCGTCGCCCACGCAGACGCCGCCGATCAGCATCTCGCCGCAGGCCCCCTGCGGCAGCGGCCGCAGGGCCTCGTCCACCACCACCACGTGGCAGTTGTCGATCGGGCGGCCCAGCGGGATCTCGCCGCCGTCGGCGGTCTCCACCGGATGGAACACCATGCCGATCGAGGTTTCCGTCGGCCCGTAGGCGTTGGTCACGCGCAGCTGCGGCAGCAGCGCGCGCAGCTTGTGCACCATGCGCGGCGTGATTTCCTCGCCACCCACCACCAGCTCGCGCAGCGTGGACAGGCGCTCGCGCATCGCGGCGTCGCGCTCGGCCAGTTCCACCACCTGGTTGAACACGCTGGGCACGAAGTCGGTCATGGAGACGCGGTGCCGCTCGATGGTGCCCAGCGTCTCCTCCAGGTCGAGGAAGGCGCCGGTCTGAGGGATCACCACTTCGCCGCCGTAGCTGAGGGGCCAGAACAGCTGCCACACCGACGAATCGAAGATGTGCTTGCTGTTTTGCAGCACGCAGCCGGTGTCGCGCCCGCCGTGGAAGTAGCGGCTCATGAAGCGCAAGCGGTTGGACAGCCCGCGGTGGTTGTTGATCGCGCACTTGGGCAGGCCGGTGGTGCCCGAGGTGAAGATGCCGTAGATGGCGTCGTCCGGGCGCACTGCCACGCCGGGGCGGCGCGCGCTCGGCTGCAGCGCGGCGATATCCAGCGGCAGTGCCCGCGCGCGGAATTCGGGCGGCACGGCGTCCGTGTCCATGCACAGCACCACCGGCGCGTCCAGCACCGAGAGCGCGGCCTGCAGGCGCTGCACGGGCCAGCCGGGGTCCAGCGGCACGAAGGCCGCGGCCAGCTTCATCAGCGCTTGGTAGGCCACCGGCATTTCCAGGCTGTTGGACAGCAGCACCGGCACCACCGCGCCGCGCGCGACGCCGCGTTCGGCCAGCGTGGCGGCCAGCGCGTTGGCGAGCTGGTCGAACTGCCCGTAGCTGAGCGAGCGGTCCGCGAAGTGGAAGGCGGTGCGCTGCGGATGGCGGTCGGTGCTCGCCTCCACCATCTGCGGCACGGCGACGAAGTCGCCATGGGAATAAGCGCGGCCGGACAGCGCGCCCAGCACCCAGGCGCGCGAGTCGTCGCTGATGCCCTCGGCCTGCGCCGGCGCCTTGGCCGGATCGGCCAGCAGCGCGTGCAGGATCTCGGCGTAGGTTTCGGCCAGCGCGCCGCAGGCCGGCGCCCACGGGTCGTGGATGTCGCACAGCGCGGTGACCAGCAGCGTGCCGTTGCCGATGCGGCACAGGATGCGCACCTGCGCGCAGGCCTGCTCGACGCCGGTGTCAACCTGTTGCCCGGTGATTTCCACGGCGATGCCGGGCGTGCCGCTGGCGAGCGCCACCGTGTCGGCGGCGTCCAGCAGCCAGGTGGAGGCGCGCGCGGCGTCGTGCCGCACGCGCTGGTCGTCCCACTGGGGCCAGGCGAGCAGCCGCTGCGCTGCCGGAGCGGCAACGCCAGCGAAATCGCCGGCACCGAGTGCCGGGGCGGCATGGCTCACGCTCACCGGGAGGCGCCGGCCCAGGCGCGCCGACAGCTCCATCGCCGCCAGCGCCGCCAGCAGTTCCAGCGGCACGGTGTGCTCGTTCGCGGCGCGGATGCGCAACGGCCTGGCGTAGTGGCCCAGGATGTGGGGCCGGTGCGAACCGGGAGGCGATTCCCCGGTCGGGACGGCAATTGCCTCAGATTCCGATGCCTCGGGCAGAGGCGCCAGACGCGTGGCTTCGTTCAACGCAGACCTCTTGGGTTTGGCGGTGCGACCGGCACCGGCGGAGCGACAGAAGCGGCGCAATCTACTCCTCAGCCATTGCAATGCATGCTTCCTATGTAACGCGCATTGACACATGTGATGCTGTGCCGCACCGCACCGGTTTCGCTCGTCCACAGCGCCACTGTCGCGCAGCCGCTATTTGACCGCCCTGCCCCTGTCAGATTTGACAGGACCTGCAATTGCGTCGGTAGACGAAGTCCAAAAGATGGAAATGGGAAACGCTAATGCCAACGCCCTGTCAACATTGACAGGGATCAAAATGCACCAGGAATTGCGCATCCGAAAGGCGCATTAGTAGAACTTATAGTCCCAATAGATACATTCAGAATAGATTGGGTACTCGACAGTAAGAAAAACCGCGACCGAAGTCGGGCAATCTCAGCAGCGCAGGTGCGCTCAGCCCAGCAAAGCAGAGGGGTCGTCGGCGTCGATGACCTGCTGCGCCCAGGCGCGCAGGCGCCCGGTATCCGCGCGCAGCACTTCCTGCTTGACCGCGAGGATCTGCGCAGGGTGCATGGAAAAGCTGCGCAGCCCCAGGCCCAGAAGCAGGCGGGTGAACAGCACGTCGCCCGCCATCTCGCCGCACACGCTCACGCCCTTGCCCTGCGCACGGCATTCGGCGATGGTGTCGGCCACCAGGCGCAGCACCGCAGGGTGGGAGGGGTCGTAGAGGTGGGCCACCGATTCGTCGGCGCGGTCGATCGCCAGCGTGTACTGGATCAGGTCGTTGGTGCCGATCGACAGGAAGTCGAAGTACTTCAGGAAAGTCTTGACGGTGAGCGCGGCCGCCGGGATTTCGATCATCGCGCCCAGCTGCACCGGCCCGTAGGCGATGCCGCGGTTGTCCAGTTCGGCGCGCGCGAAGTCCACCAGGGACAGCGTCTGCCGGATCTCGGAGCCGTGCGCCAGCATCGGGATCAGCAGGTTGACCTTGCCGTGCGCCGCGGCGCGCAGGATGGCGCGCAACTGGGTGCGGAACATCTCCGGCTCGGCCAGGCTCCAGCGGATGGCGCGCAGGCCCAGCGCCGGGTTCAGGTGCGCGTCGTCGCGGCGCGCGTCGTCCAGCGGCTTGTCGGCGCCGACGTCCACCGTGCGGATGGTGACCGGCAGCCCTTGCATGCCTTCCACCGCGCGCCGGTAGGCGAGGTACTGCTCTTCCTCGTCGGGCAGGCGGTTCTGGCGGCCCATGAACATGAATTCGCTGCGGAACAGGCCGACGCCGACGGCGCCGGCGTTCAGCGCCGCCGTCGCGTCCTCGGGCTGCTCGATGTTGGCCAGCAGCTCGATCTTCCTGGCATCCATGGTGACGGCAGGCGTGTGGCGCAGGCGCGCCAGCCGGCCGCGCTCGAGCTCGCCCTGGCGCTGCTTGAAGCCGTATTCGGCCAGGATGATGGGCGAGGGATCGACGATCACCACGCCGGCATCGCCGTCGATGATCACCCAGTCGTCCTGGCGCACCAGGTGGCTGGCGCTGCGCGCGCCCACCACCGCCGGAATGTCCATGCTGCGCGCCACGATGGCGGTGTGCGAGGTGCGCCCGCCGACGTCGGTGACGAAGCCGGCGAACACGCTCTGCTTGAAGTGGAGCATGTCGGCCGGCGACAGGTCGTGCGCCACCAGCACCAGCGGCGCGTCGGCCCCGCCGTCCTGCGACAGATGGTCCTGCTTGCGGCGCACGGGCGGCTGCGCCACCGGCGACGGCACGCCCTTCATGTAGCGCAGCACGCGCTCGGCCACCTGCTCGAGATCGGCCTTGCGCTCGCGCAGGTACTCGTCCTCCATCTCGTCGAACTGGCGCGACAGGATTTCCAGCTGCGTGGTCAGCGCCCATTCGGCGTTGTAGAGCCGCTCGTGGATCCACTGCTTCACGCCGGTGATCAGCTGCTCGTCCTGCAGCAGCATCAGGTGCACGTCCAGCAGCGCCGACAGCTCGTGCGGCGCCTCCTTCGGCCCCATGGTGGCGATGCTGTGCTGCAGGCGGTGCAGCTCGTCGTTGACGGCATTGCGCGCGTCGCGCAGGCGGGTGATCTCGGCCTCCACCTGCCCGGGCTCGATGAAGTAGTGGGCCACGTCCACCCGGCTCGACGCCACGAGCACGGCACGCCCGATGGCGACGCCGCGCGCGACGGGAAGGCCGTGGATGGCGAAGGTCATGAAGCTACCTCCGAAGCATCCGTTTCGCCGCCGGGCCGCCCCAAGGCGAAACACGGCCCCCTCGGGGGGCAGGGAGCCACACGCAGTGGGCGACCGTGGGGGCCACGTTCATTCGCCTTCGCCGAACTTGTCGGCAATCAAGGCACGCAGCGCGTCCATGCATTCCTGCTCGCGCTCGCCGTCGGTCTCCAGCGTCACCTCGCTGCCGACGCCGGCCGCCAGCATCATCACGCCCAT
>NZ_JACCWG010000092.1 GCF_013697775.1 Ramlibacter sp.
CGGCACCGGCTGCGCCGCAAGCCAGGCGGTCACGGCCGACAGGTCCTCGGGCGTGAGCTTGCGCGCGATCTCGGCCATGCAGTCGGGCGCGTGCGCGCGGCGCTGCCCGGTGCGCCATGCGCCCAGCTGCGCATTCAGGTAGTCGCGCGGCAGGCCCAGCAGGCCCGGCACCTGTGGCAGCATGCCGGTGAACGTACGTGCGTGGCACTGCGCGCAGGCCGGCAGCTCGCGCGACGCGTCGCCCTTTTGCGCGATCAGGCGGCCGCGCAGCAGCAGCTCGGGCGGCTGCGCGGACACCGGCGACGGCGGGTAGGGCACGCGCAGGCCGGCGAAGTGCTCGGCGATCTCCATCACGTAAGCATCGGACAGCGGCTCCAGCAGCCGCGTCATCGGTGCGTACTGCCTGCGGCCTTCGCGGAAATTCAGCAACTGGTTGTACAGGTAGGCGGCCGGCTTGCCGGCGATGCGCGGGTAGTAGCCGTCGGGCCCGGCGCGTCCTTCCTTGCCGTGGCAGCTGGTGCAGGCCAGCACGCGCTGCGCCATGGTGTTCTCGAACGCGGGCTGCGGCGCCGCGCGCGCTGCCCAGGGCGCGCAGGCAAGCGCGCAGCAAAGCAGCAGGCGGCGGGCGGAGACCGGGAATCGCATCGCGCGACTATGCCACCGACGGCTGCCCGGCCGGAACAGGCCGTTGCAACTTTTGCGGCGGGCATGTCGGCGGGGCGCGCGCAGCCGCGCGGGCCGATGCTAATGTGACGGCACCATGAAGCTGTATCGACGTTCCTCCAAGCCCAAGGCGCAAGGTCCGGGAAGCCGTGCGGAGCCCAGGCCCGCGCCGTCCGACGGCAGCAATGCCGTGCAGCGCCGCCCGGATCCGCAGGCCGAGCCGATCCCTGACGGCGAGCACAAGTACGTGCCGCGCAGCCCGTACCGCACAGGTGGCTACTAGGGTTCCCTAGGGCGCTTCGAACAGGTCCTGTGCCTCGACCACCACGTCGGTTACGGGGTAGGCCACGCACGGCAGGATCCAGCCTGCCTGCTTTTCTTCGGGCAGCAGGCCGGGCCACGCGATGCGATAGCGCACCTCGCCTTGCGCAAGCCGGCTGATGCAGGTGCGGCAGGTGCCGTTGCGGCAGGAACTCGGCAGCGCGATGCCGGCGGCCTCGGCCGATACCAGCAGCGGCTGGTCCGCCGGCGCGGCGAAGCGCTGTCCCGACCGCGCGAGCGTGGCTTCGAATACAGTGGCGGGCTCAGCCGGCGCGTCGTTCATGGCGCGCCATCGTAGTCCGTCTTCATCACCGCATCCCGCCGCATGGCCTCCAGCCTGTTCGCCCTCCTCGACGACATCGCCACGCTGCTGGACGACGTTCTGCTGCTGACCAAGGTCGCCGCCAAGAAGACCGCCGGCGTGCTGGGCGACGATCTCGCGCTGAACGCGCAGCAGGTGTCGGGCGTGCAGGCCGACCGCGAACTGCCGGTGGTGTGGGCGGTGGCCAAGGGATCGTTCCTCAACAAGGCCATCCTGGTGCCGCTGGCGCTCGCCATCAGCGCTCTCGCGCCCTGGGCGGTCACGCCGCTGCTGATGGTGGGCGGCGCCTACCTGTGCTTCGAGGGTTGCGAGAAGCTGGCCCACCGCCTGTTGCACAGCCGCGAGCAGGACCGCGCGCACCACGAGGCGCTGGCGCGCGCGCTGGAGAACGACAAGGTGGACGTGGTCGCGTTCGAGAAGGACAAGATCCGCGGCGCTATCCGCACCGACTTCATCCTCTCGGCCGAAATCATCGTCATCGCGCTGGGCACGGTGGCGGGCAGCGAGTTCCCCACGCGGGTGATGGTGCTGGCGGGCATCGGCATCGTGATGACCGTCGGCGTCTATGGCCTGGTCGCCGGCATCGTGAAGCTGGACGACCTGGGCCTGTACTGGAGCCGGCGCGGCTCGCCCGCGCTGCAAGCGCTCGGCCGCGGGCTGCTGCGCGGCGCGCCCTGGATGATGAAGGGCCTGTCGGTGGCCGGCACGGTGGCGATGTTCCTCGTCGGCGGATCGATCCTCACGCACGGCATCCCGCCGCTGGCGCATGCGATCGAGGCGCTGGCCGAGGCGGCCGGCCATGGCTGGGCTTGGCTCATTTCCACGCTGGCGCACATGGGGATCGGCCTGGTGGCGGGCGCGCTGGTGCTGGCCGCGGTCAGCTTCTGGAAACTCATGCGTCGGCGGGCTCCTACGTAGTCATGCGGTGCCGGCGCATGTGCTGGCGTGCGTGGCGGCACAACAATGGATGCATCCTCCAGCCGAGTCCGCCATGCACGAATTCAACGATCCCGCGTCCGCCGATTCCGCCTCTTCGCCCGGCGCCGCGCTGCACGCGGCCGGCTTCGCGGAAGCCGACGACCTCGCGCTCGGCTGGGAATGCGCGAACCCTGCGCTGCAGATCGAGAGCTGGCACCAGGAAGCCGGCGCCGTCTCCGAACCGCGCTGATCCGAGCCGCTGACGCACTGAAAGCGGGGCCGTGCCAGCGGCGCTCCTACACAGCGTCACGCCATTTGCGCATTGTGGCCACGGCCCGGTCTTCCTAAGCTGACTGGAGAGCAGGAAGCCCAACATGCAAGACAAGGCCCGTACCACCCGCACCTCCACCACCGCGCCGCAAGCCGGCGCCGAGCATGCCGCGGAGCACTCCGAATTCATCGATTCCCTGCAGAAGGGCGTGATGATCGGTGCCGCGGTTCTGCTGCTGGTGCTGCCGCCGCTGCGCATGGGCATGCAGCGCCACGCCGCCAAGCCCGCGCCGGTGGCGCAGAGCAATGCGCCGGCCGCGCAGGCGCCCGCAATGCAGCCCCTGGTGGTGGCGCAAGCGCCCGCCGATGCCGCGCCCAGCGCTGAAACTCCGGCGGCACAGCAACCTCAGTCGCCGACCGAGGAACAGGTAGCCAAGGCCACCACACCCGCCTTGCCGATGCCGCCGCTGGCCGACTTCGGCGAGATCAATCCGACGCCCGACGTCAAGCTGGTGGCCGACTGGTCGGTCGCCACCAAGGACCACAAGAAGAATGCCTTCGTCGTGATCGACAAGAAAGATGCACGCGTCTACGTGTTCGGGCCCGACGGCAAGCTGAAGGCGGACACGCCGGTGCTGCTGGGCTCGGCCGTTGGCGACGACTCGGCCCCCGGCATCGGCGACAAGCCGCTGTCGAAGGTGAAGCCCGAGGAGAAGACCACACCGGCTGGCCGCTTCGTGGCCGAGATCGGCATGAACGCGCGCAAGGAAGACGTGGTGTGGGTCGACTACGACGCCGCCGTGTCCATGCACCGCGTGCTGCGCACGCCCGACGCCATCAAAAAGGACCGGCGCCTTGAGCGCCTGGCCACGCCCACGCCGGAAGACAACCGCATTTCCTACGGCTGCGTCAACGTGCCCGTGGCGTTCTTCGAGCAGGTGCTGGCACCTACCGTGCGCCGCAGCGGCGCGGTGATCTACGTGCTGCCGGAGACGCGCAGCGTGCAAAAGCAGTTCGGCGCCTACGACCCCGCGTTGCGCATGCAGCTCGCGCAAGCGGCGCACAAGCAAGTGCAGCAATAACTGGTCGTCTGCGGTAGCTCAAGCAAGGTTTCCTCTTACATTGTTCGATGCCGTGAACTGACGCAGCGGTTGTGGGGCTTCTCTACCCTAGAGGACAGCTGGCGCCAGATGCCAGCTTCAAAGTCCAAACAACAGGAGTCCCGAAAATGAATGCATCGATCCAATTGAAAGCACTCGTCGCCAGCCTGGCGACCGTCGCCATCGTCGGCACCGCCATGGCCCAGGGCACCCCGCCCAATCCCGCCGTGAAGAACCCCGCACTGGGCGCCGGCCAGCAAAGCACGCAAAACACGCCGATGGGCACGACCGGCACGCCGGGCGTCACCGGTGGCACCACCACGGGTTCCTCCACGATGGGCACGGGCACCACCTCCGGCTCCACCATGACCGGTTCCAGCACCACCGGCAGCGGCACGACGATGGGCGCGAGCAGCTCCACCGACACGACCACGGCGACGAAGACCACCCGGACGATGAAGAAGTCCAAGATGAAGGCCAAGCGCAAGCACGCTGCCCATAGCGACCGCGGCTGAACCTCCGCGCAATGAAAAGGGCCGGCGATCCGCCGGCCTTTTTCATGGGTATTCGCGACCCGGATTCGCAACTCAAGCCGGGTGCCAGCGGTTCTGCGCCACCAAGCAGCCACTGATGCGCCACGACTGGTCGGGCTGGCGCTCCATGGCGAACAGGGCCAACCAGGATTTATCGTCGTCGTCGCGGATTTCCACCAGCTGCAGCACCTGGCCTTCCTCTTCTTCGGGCTTAAGAAAGCTCACCTGCGCCGGCCGGTACACCATCGGATAGGCGCCGCGCACCATGGCGAGAAAGCGCGCCGAGCTGCCGATGGCCTTGCGCACTTCCGGCGTGGCGGTTTCGAAAGCCCGGTCGGCATCATCTTCGGCGAAAGCGCTCAGCTGCGATGCGATCAGTGCCTGGATCTGCTGCGCGTCGTTTTCGGCCAGATTTCCCGCGCGTGCCTGGAGCTGCAGCGACAAGGCGGCAACGGCGAGCACGACCACGCTGAAATAACGCAGAAAAATCCGGTTCATGGAGCATCTCCCAGGCGAAGAGGAAGGGGCACCGCGGGAAGCAGCCGGGCCCACTGGACAATGTGCTTGCTGATCGCATGCGGGATGCGGAAGAGTTCGCTACCTGTCGTTGTGGCGCGGGCGCCGGCTGCTTGGAATTCAGTGTGGTGCCCGCCGCAAATCGCTGGAGCAAGCCGGCTGCCCGAGCCGCTGTAGGAAACGCCGCGACGAAGCGCGGCGTTTTTTCCGAAGCTACCGGGAGCCGGCCTTTTGCTGCTGCATGCGCTGCTGGATCTGCTGGCGCGTGGAGCGCACATCGGCGGCGTACGGGCTTTGCGGATCGCCGGCCTTGTCGATCACCGCCATCGCCTCGGTGTTGCGTCCCTGGTCGGACAGCGTCTGCGCCAGGTTGTTCATCACCACCACCGACTGCGGATTCCGCTGCAGCGTGCGCCGCAGCACGCTGGCCGCATCGGGCAGCGCGCCGCGCGCATGCATCTGGTTGGCCAGGCCGATGGCGGCCGGCACGCTGTCGGGCCAGCGCTGCACCGCGGCGGTGTATGCCTTGGTCACCGCGTCGCGGTCGGCCACGCGCGAGAACGCCACCACAGCCTCCATCCAGCGCTGCTCGTCGGCCGTGACTGGAATGCGATAGGGCGGCGTCACCACCATCGCCCAGTAATTGCCCTTGAGCCAGCTGCGCTCGAAGGCGGTAAACGACATCTCTTGGCGCGGCTGGCGCCCGGAGCGCAGGAACACGCTGCCGGTGGAATAGTCGAAGCCGTTGACCACCGCGTAGTGCCAGGTCTTTCCGAGCACGCCCACGTCCTGCAGCACCACCACCGGATTGCCCGCGGCTACTTCGCGCAGCAGCTCGCCATAGCGCAGCGGCAGGCGCATGCTCACCCGGCCATAGCCGCGCGGCGCGGCCAGCATCTCCAGCTGCAGGCTGCCCTTGCGTGCCGGCAGCCACACCTTGTCGACCAGCGCCTCGGGCTTCACGTCGACGCCGCTGTAGGCGAGCGCGGTGGCCAGCGCAGCCGGGCCGCACTGGTAATCGTCTTGCGGGAAGAATGGAACCCGCGTGAGTTCGATGCGCTCGGGAACGCCTTGCGGCCAGTCCGTGCGCAGCGCCACGGTCTGCGGCACCAGCGGCTCCAGGGTGGAGCAGCCCGCCAGCAGCGCGAGCGCGCCGAAGCACGCCGCGCCGGCGAACCGGCGCGGCGTGGTGAAGGATGGGAAACGGCGCGCGCCGGGCGCGCCGCAGTCAGCCGTGCGCAGTGCCGGCTCCTTACTTGCGAAACGCGTAGTACCAGACCAGGGCCGCAACCACGACCACCGCGACCCAGCCCCAGGCCGAGGCGCCTGCCGGTGCGGTCTGCATGTCCTGCGCCATAGCGTGCACTTCCTGGTCGTTCATGGCGTTGATGCGGGTGCGCGCGGTGTTCTGGTCCACGCCCATCGCCTGCAGCTGCGAAGCGACTTCGCTGCGGTCCAGCGCGCCCAGCACCATGGCGCGTTCGGCCGCGGGCGTGGCGGGTGCGGCCGCCTGGTCGGCGCCGATCAGGCCGGCGCGTGCGGTCTGGAACGACAGGGCCAGCAGCGAGACCACGAGGACTCGGCAGGTTGTTTTCTTTACGGAATTCATCTTGGAAAGCTCCTAGGGTTGATCGTCGGCACGGGCACGTTGCCCGTACGCGAGCGCCATTTACGCACGGCGTTGCGCGGGCGGTGGTTCGCCGTGACAAATGGGTACAGGAATTGCCGACGCTGTGCCTGCGGTACCGCCGACTTTGCGGCGTGAAAGCCTCCTACAGCGCAAGATGGAACGCCACGCCGTAATGGACGTTCAAGCACGGAGCAGTACCCCATGAAAACCCTGACGGTCCTCATCCTCACTGCCGCGCTCGCGGCCTGCTCGGCCGTCCCGCAGCGCGAAGCGCGAGCACCCGACACACACACGCTGGGCGCGCAGGCAGCGCCCAGGGACGATGTCCTGCGCGGCGGCCACGCCACGCCCGAAGGCGCATCCTTTCTCGGCTTCCACGGTCCGGTCTACCGGATGACGCCGCGCGACTGACGCGCGGCGTGACGACGGCGCGGTGCGCCCATGCGCCAGAATGCGCGCATGAACGCGACCTCGCCCGACTTCTCCAAAGGCGCCGCCTGGCAGCGCGGCGAATACGTGCCCATCGCGCAGGCCTCGGTGACCATGACAGACTGGGGTTTCCTGCGCTCCGACGCAACCTACGACGTGGTGACCGTCTGGGACGGAGCCTTCTTCCGGCTCGACGCGCACCTGGAGCGCTTCCTGCGCAGCTGCGCGCGCTTTCGGCTCGACCCCGGCAAGTCGCCGCGCGAGATCATCGACATCCTCACGCACTGCGTGCGCCTGGCAGGACTGCGGCAGTCGTATGTGGAGATGATCTGCACGCGCGGCCAGCCGCCCTGGGGGTCGCGCGATCCGCGCCAGGCCGCCAACCAGTTCTTCGCTTTCGCCGTGCCCTATGTGTGGATCGCCGACGAGGAGCAGCGCCGGCGCGGGCTGCACGTGGCGGTGAGTGACGTGCAGCGCATCCCCGCGGCCAGCGTGGACCCGACCGCCAAGAACTACCACTGGAACGACCTGACCATGGGCCTGCTCGGCGCGCTGGATGCGGGCGCCGACACGGTGCTGCTGACGGACGCCGGCGGCAACGTGGTGGAAGGTCCGGGCTTCAACGTGTTCGCGCTGTGCGGCGGCACGCTGGTCACGCCCAAGGATGGCGTGCTGGAAGGCATCACGCGGCGCACCGTGCTGGAGCTGGCGCGCGTGCGCGGCATCGTGGTGGCCGAGCGCACGCTGAGTGCCGCGGAACTGCGCGGCGCGAGCGAAGCGTTCCTGAGCAGCTCCGGTGGCGGCGTGCTGCCCGTGACCAGGGTGGACGGGCAGCCGGTGGGTTCAGGGGTGGTCGGCCCCGTTACGACCACGCTGCTGCAGGCGTACTGGGACGCGCACCGCGACCCGCGCTACAGCACGCCCGTTGAAGGCTGAATGCTGGGGTCCGTCGCCACCGCGTCGGGGTCGCGGCGGATCGTCTCGCGTTCGCGGTGCTGGCGGCGGTCGAGCTTGCCGAGCGCATGGTCCAGCGCATGCAGCAGCTTGTCGGCGGCGCCGCGGAACGCCAGGTCCTGGTTGGACGCGTAATTCTTCACCGCGATCGGCGGGCGTCCGGCGATGCGCGCTTCCATCATGCAGCGCTTGTCGACGCTGCCGCCCTTGTCTCCATGGTTCTCGTCGGTCAGCTGCACTTCGATGTCGGTGATGTCGCGGCTGAAGCGCGCCAGGTGGTCGTTCAAGTAGTCGATGGCCCAGCGGTCGAGCGACTCCTTGTTGTCGATGCCATTGCTGGTATTGACCTGCACATGCATGAGGACTCCTTTGTTGTGATCTTCCGTCCAGTGTGGCGGCGACTCGGCGGATGCCGAGTCGGACGGCGCCGATTGGGCTGTCGGACAGCCCGGCTGCACCATGGACACGGCATGCACCTACGTACGCACCGCAACCCCGAGGCTAGTCTCTTTTAATCCTGACGACGGAGAGATTTCCATGAACAGCGCAATCCTTGGACAAATTTTCGGCAGCGTATTTGCCAGCGCGGCGAGCCGCCGCAGCGGCGGCGGCCTCGGTGGCGGTGGCGGTGGCCTGGGCGGCCTCGGCGGAGGTGGCCCCGGCG
>NZ_JACCWG010000126.1 GCF_013697775.1 Ramlibacter sp.
GGCGCTGGACGCCCGCGTGGCCGCCAACCTGGCGCGCATGCTGCTGGGCCTGCGAATGTGGGCGTGAGGCGCACGGCATGACGCACGCCCTCGCCCCCATCGCCCTGTTCGCGTACAAGCGCCCGGACCACTTGGCGCGCGCGCTCGCATCGCTGCGCGCCAACCCCGAGGCCGCCGCCAGCCGGCTCATCGTGTTCTGCGACGGACCCAAGGGCGCGGCCGACGCGGCCGGCGTGGCGGCGGTGCGCGAACTCACCGCGCGCATCGACGGCTTCGCTGCGGTGGAGGTGCACCGGCGCGAAGCAAATGCCGGCCTGGCGAGCTCGGTCATCGCGGGCGTGACGCGCGTGCTGGGCGAGCACGGCCGCGTTATCGTCGTGGAAGACGACCTGGTGGTCGCGCCGGGCTTCCTGCGCTACATGAACGACGCCCTGGCGCTCTACGCGGACGACGACGCTGTGGCCAGCGTGCACGCCTACCTGTACCCGCTGGCGCGCATGCCGCCGCCCACGTTCTTCCTGCGCGGCGCGGACTGCTGGGGCTGGGCCACCTGGGCACGCGCCTGGCGGCACTTCGACGCCGACGGCGCGCGGCTGCTCGCGCAGCTGCGCGCGGCCAACCTCACCCGCGCCTTCGACCTGGACGGCGCGTATCCCTACACCTGCATGCTGGAAGACCAGATTGCCGGGCGCAACGACTCCTGGGCAATCCGCTGGCACGCCTCGGCCTTCCTGCGCAGCATGCTGACCTTGTATCCGGGGCACAACCTGGTGCACAACATCGGCAACGACGCTTCCGGCACGCACTCCGGGGACACGCGGGTGTTCGAGGCCCGGTTCGCCGGCGCGCCCGTGTGCGTCGAGCGCATCGCGCTGCGCGAAGATACAGACGCCCGGCGGGAAGTCGCCCGCTTCCTCGCGTCCACGCGGGCGCCGCATCGCGCCGGTTGGCGCGCGCGGCTGCGCTTGCTGCTGCGCCGGCGCTGACACCATGGGCGCACGCTCCATCGTCCGAGAACTGCTGCCGCCCGTGCTGCTGCGCGCGCTGCGCGCCGCGCGTGGAGCCGCTCCCGCCGACCTCGGCATGCCGGTCGGCCGCACCTGCCCTGACTGGGACACCGCGGCGGCGGCGTCCGCCGGCTACGGCACCCAGGAGATCCTGCGGCGGGTCGAGGCCACGACTCAGCGCGTGCTTGCCGGAGATGCCGCGTTCGAGCGCGACTCGGTCGCCTTCGCGCGGATGGAGCATCCGTTCGCGCTGCTCGCCGGCCTGCTGCGCGCCGCGGCGGAGGCACCAGCGCCGCTGCGGGTGCTGGACTTCGGCGGATCGCTGGGAAGCACCTACCGCCAGTGCCGCGGGTTCCTCTCGGTGCTGCCGCGGCTGCATTGGGCGGTGGTGGAACAGGAGCACGTGGTGCAGGCCGGCCAAGCCCGCTACACGACGGACGAACTGACGTTCCACCGCACGATCGACGAAGCCGCCGCGGCGCATCCGCCGCACGTGGCCATCGCCGCGAGCTCTCTGCAGTACCTGCCAGACCCGCATGCCGTGCTGGCCGCCCTGGGGCGCACCGGGGCGCGCTACATCCTGATCGACCGCACGCCGCTGGCCGATGCGGCCGGCGACCGCGTCATCGTGCAGCAGGTGCCGCCGTCCATCTACCCGGCGAGCTATCCCTGCTGGATCCTCGCCCGCGCGCCCCTGCTGCAGGCGCTGGGCGATGGCTGGGAGCTGCTGGCCGACTATGCTTGCGCCAACGCGCCGCTGCGCACCGACACCGGGGATGCGGCGCTGCATGGATGGATTCTGAGGAGGACCCCGTGATCGGCCGCCTGCGGCGCTACGTCGCGCGCCAGCAGTTCGACCCGGGCTTGCTGGCCATCTGGACCAATCCGTTCTTTTTCGCCCGGCGCCACCTGCGCCGGGCGATCCGGCAACTCGCGCCGCGGCTGGGCGGCACGCTGCTCGACGTGGGCTGCGGAACCACGCCCTACCGCAGCCTGTTCGCGGTGCGCCACTACATCGGGCTGGAGATCGACACGCCCGAAGCGCGCGCGCGCCAGGGCGCCGACGCCTACTACGACGGCACGACCTTTCCCTTCCCGGCGGCCAGCATGGACGCGGTGTTCTGCAGCCAGGTGCTGGAGCACGTGTTCGTGCCCGAGCGCTTCGTGGTGGAAATCGCCCGGGTGCTGCGCCCGGGCGGCCAGCTGCTGCTGACCGTGCCGTTCGTGTGGGACGAGCACGAGCAGCCGCGCGACTACGCGCGCTACACCACCTTCGGCCTGAAGGCCTTGCTGGAAAACCACGGGCTGCGCTTGATCGAGCAGCAGCGCCTGTGCAGCGGCGCGGGCGTGCTGGCGCAGCTGACCAACGCCTACCTTTACAAGGTCACGCGCAGCCGCTCCAATGCGCTCAACTGGCTGGCGCAGCTGCTGCTGATCGCGCCGACCACGCTGCTCGGGTTGCTGTTCGCGGCGCTGCTGCCGGACAACCCCGACCTCTACCTCGACCAGATCGTGCTTGCGGAGAAGATCGAATGACGGAGCACCGAATGACACAGCGTCCGCTGGACGCCGCCCGCGTGCTCGTCACCGGCGGCCTCGGCTTCATCGGCTCCAACCTGGCCGCGCGGCTGGTGGAAGAAGGCGCGCGCGTGACGCTGGTGGACAGCCTGATCCCGCAATACGGCGGCAACCCGTTCAACATCGAGCCTGTCCGCGGCCGCGTGGAGGTGAACATCTGCGACGTGCGCGACCCCTACGCGATGGCACACCTGGTGCAGGGGCACGACCTGCTGTTCAACCTGGCCGGCCAGACCAGCCACCTGGACTCGATGACCGAGCCGCACGCCGACCTGGACATCAACGCCGGCGCGCAGCTGTCGATCCTGGAGGCCTGCCGCAAGCACAACCCGGGCATCAAGATCGTCTATGCCAGCACGCGCCAGCTGTACGGCAAGCCCGACTACCTGCCGGTCGACGAGAACCACCCGATCCGCCCGGTGGACGTCAACGGCGTCAACAAGCTGGCGGGCGAGCAGTACCACCTGCTGTACAACAACGTCTACGGCATCCGCGCCTGCGCGCTGCGCCTGACCAACACCTACGGCCCGCGCATGCGGGTGAAGGACGCGCGCCAGACCTTCCTGGGCATCTGGGTGCGCCGGCTGGTGGAAGGCAAGCCGCTGCTGGTGTTCGGCGACGGGCTGCAGCTGCGCGACTTCAACTACGTGGACGACTGCGTGGACGCGCTGCTGCGCGCCGCCACCGACCCGAAGGCGGACGGCCGCGTCTACAACCTGGGCAGCCGCGAGGTGGTGTCGCTCAAGGACGTGGCGCAGATGTGCGTGGACCTGCTGCCCGGCGGCGGCAGCTACGAGATCGTGCCGTTCCCGCCGGAGCGCAAGGCCATCGACATCGGCGACTACTACGGCGAGTTCCGCAGCATCGAGGCCGAGCTGGGCTGGCAGCCGCGCGTGGGCCTGCGCGAGGGGCTGGCCCGCACCATCGCCTTCGTCTGCGAACACCGGCAGCACTACTGGGACACCGACGCATGATCGCGCTCAACGACTTCAAGGCCGAACCCGAGGCGCTGCGCCAGGCCGAGCTGCAGGCGGTGGAGCGCGTGCTGCGCTCCGGCTGGTACGTGCTCGGCCCCGAGGTCAAGGCCTTCGAGGCGGGCTGGGCCGCCGCCTGCGGCACTGCCCATGCGGTGGGCGTGGCCAACGGCATGGACGCCATCGAGATCGGCCTGCGCGCGCTGGACATCGGTCCCGGCGACGAAGTGATCACCACCTCGATGACCGCCTTCGCCACCGTGCTGGCGATCCTGCGCGCCGGCGCCACGCCGGTGCTGGCCGACATCGACCCGGCGACGGCGCTGCTGGACCGCGCCAGCGTGCAGCGCTGCGTGGGGCCGCGCACCAAGGCCCTGCTGCTGGTGCACCTGTACGGACAGGTGCGCGACCTGGACGGCTGGGACGCCTGGGCGCGCGATGCCGGCGTGCTGCTGCTGGAAGACTGCGCGCAGGCCCACCTCGCCGCCTGGAACGGCAGGCCGGCCGGCAGCGTCGGCCGCTTCGGCGCCTACAGCTTCTACCCGACCAAGAACCTGGGCGCCATCGGCGACGCCGGCGCCATCGTGACCGGCGACGACGCGCTGGCCGAGCGGGCGCGGATGCTGCGCAACTACGGCCAGAGCACGCGCTACGTGCACGTCGCCGAAGGCCTCAACAGCCGGCTGGACGAACTCCAGGCGGCGCTGCTGCAGGCACGCCAGCAATGGCTGGTGGAATTCACGCGCCGCCGCCAGGACATCGCCGGCCGCTACCGCGCCGCCATCCGCAACCCGCGCATCGGCCTGCTGGCCGCGCCCGCGCAGCCGGACAGCCACGCGCACCACCTGTTCGTGGTCACCACGCCCGAGCGCGAGGCGCTGATGGCGCACCTGCAGGCGCAAGGCGTGCAGAGCCTCATCCACTACCCGATCCCGGTGCACCTGCAGGCGCCCTGCGTGTCGCTCGCGCGCGACCCGCTCGGCCTGGCCGCGACCGAGCGCCATGCGGACACCTGCCTGTCCATTCCCTGCCATCCGCAGATGACGGATGCCGATGCCGACCGCGTCGCCGAGGCCCTGAACCGCTATGGCGCGCACTGAGCACTACGTCACGCTGTTCGACAGCGCCTTCCTGCCGTACGGGCTGTGCCTGCACGAGTCGCTGCTGCGCGAAGACCCGGCGGCCTGGCTGTGGATCGTCTGCATGGACGAGCCGGTTCATGCGCAGCTCACCCGGCTGTCGCTGCCGCGCGTATCGCTTGTCCGCCTGGCGGAGGCCGAGACGCCCGCGCTGCGCGCGGTGAAGCCGGACCGCACGGCGGGCGAATACTGCTGGACCCTCACGCCGTTCGTGCCCTCGTTCGTGTTCGAGCGTGCGCCGCAGGCCGAGCGCGTGACTTACGTCGACGCGGACCTGTACTTCTTCGCAAGCCCCGCGTCGCTGCTGGGCGACTTCGAGGCCTCCGGCAAGCAGGTGCTGCTGACCGAACACGCCTACGACCCCGAGTACGACTACAGCGCCCAGAGCGGGCGCTTCTGCGTGCAGTTCATGACGTTCCGGCGCAGCGCCGCGGCGTTCGAGGTGCTGGCGGACTGGCAGGGGCAGTGCATCGAGTGGTGCTACGACCGCGTCGAACCGGGGCGCTTCGGCGACCAGAAGTACCTGGACGAGTGGCCGCAGCGCTTCGCCGATAGCGTGCACGTGCTCGGAGCGCGCGAGCGCACCGTCGGCCCCTGGAACGCGCGCTTCTTCCACCGGCGCGACGGCGCTCTGGCGGCGACCTTCTACCACTTCCACGGCTTTCGCCTGGTGGGCAGCCATCTCGCGCTGACGTTCAGCCATTTCGAGGTGGGCCAGGGCGCGCGTGCCTACTACCGCGGCTACCTCATCGCCATGCGGCGCAGCCTGCGGCGCCTGCGCGGCATGGACATTCCGGTGCGCACGCGCCCGCTGCCGCCCGCTCTGCGACCGCTGCGCACGCTGGCGCGCGAGTGGTGGCAGGGGCGCGCGGCATTCGCTCGCGTCTGAACGCATGGACGCATTCCGCATCTCGGTCGTCGTGCCGTCGTTCAACCAGGCGCAGTTCCTCGACGCCACGCTGCGCTCGCTGCTGGCGCAGCAGGACCCCGCGCTGGACATCGTGGTGGTCGACGGCGGCAGCACCGACGGCTCGGTAGACGTCATCCGCCGCCACGAAGACCGGCTGGCCTGGTGGGTCAGCGAGCGCGACGACGGCCAGAGCCACGCGCTGAACAAGGGCTTCGCGCGCTGCACCGGCGAGTGGCTGTTCTGGCTCAACTCCGACGACCTGCTGCTGCCCGGCGCGCTGCGCGCGCTGCGCGCACACATCGCGCGCGCACCCGAGACGCGCTGGTGGATCGGCGGCGGCCATTTCATCGACGAGCGCGGCCAGCGCACGCGCTCCTATGGCGCGCCCCACGGCCTGCGCGACGCGGCGGGCCTGAGCGACTGGCGCACGCACTGGTTCGCGCAGCCCAGCACCTTCTTCTCGCGCGCGCTGTTCGACCAGGCCGGCGGACGCGTCCGCCTGGACCTGCATTACGCGATGGACCTGGAGCTGTGGCTGCGGCTGCTGGCGCGGGCGGCGCCCGGCACCATCGACGCCGAGCTGTCGGCCTACCGCATCCATTCGGCCGCCAAGACCGGCATGCTGGGCGTGAAGGCCGAAATGGAAATCGTGCGCGTGCTGCAGGACGCCCTGGGCGCCGAACGCGCCATGGACCGCGTCGCCTGTATCGCCGCCGACCGGCTGGAGTTCGAGCAGAAGTGGCGCAAGCTGCAAGCCCTCGTCGACCCGCTGGCGCGGCCTTACCTGCGGCTGCGCGCCGCCTGGCGCGGCCTGCGCGGAGCGCGCGACGGATGAACACAGTTTCCAATTACCGCGCACTGCGCGCGCCCGAGGCGCTGCGCCGCACCGCGCCGCTGCACACGCTGGCCGCGCCGCCGGCCGTGTTCGCGCACGAGCCGCAGCTGTATGCGCACAGCCCGGAGGCCGGCCTCTACGCGCTGCCGCACGGCCATGCGGACCGTTTCGGCAGCTGCCGCGACCGCTGGGGCCGGCACCTGGGCTGGAATGCGCGTGCGCTGCCCCGCGGCGAGCGCGACCGGGCGGCGCCGTGGCATCCCGGCGTGTGGTTCGGGCCGCAGCGGCGCGAACGCGGCACGGTGGCCGCGCTCACGCATCCGGGCCAGCAGGTCTATTTCCACTGGCTGTTCGACGTGCTGCCGCGCTATGCGCTGCTGGAAGACGCCGGCCTGCCGGTGGACGCGGTGTACCTGGAGCAGTCGCAGCCGTTCCAGCGCGCGTCGTGGGCGCTGCTGGGTGCGCCGGTGCCGGTGATCGACGCCGCCACTGCGCCGCGCCTGCGGGCCGGCCGCCTGC
>NZ_JACCWG010000132.1 GCF_013697775.1 Ramlibacter sp.
GTGGTGGACGGCGCGACGCCGGCCACGCCGCCGTTGCTGGGTGTCGCCCACTGGATCCTCGGGCGGCGCGCGGAGCCGCGCGCATGACGCCGCTTCAATTCCAGCAGCTGCACGCGGCGCGCTGGCAGGAGCTGCAGCACCTGCTGGACCAGGCGGAAGGCGCGGGCAGGAACAGTGGCGCCTGGGACGGCGCGCGGCTGGCCGACCTCTACCGTGGCGTGTGCGAGCAGCTCGCGCTGGCGCAGGCGCGCTGCTACCCGATCCATCTGACGCAGCAGCTGGAAGCGCTGGCACAGCGCGCGCACCGCGTGATCTACCGGCACCAGGACTTCGGGCTGGCGCGCCTGGGCCGGCTGGCGCTGGTGGGATTTCCGCAGGCGGTGCGCGCCCACCGCGGCTACGTGCTGGCGGCGCTGCTGCTGTTTTTGCTGCCCACGCTGGCGATGGGCTGGGCCTGCTGGCGCGACCCGGGCTTCAGCCTGCACATGCTGCCCGCCGAACGGCTGCAGGAGTTCGACGGCATGTACGACAGCCAGGGCCCGATCGGCCGCGTGCGCAGCGCCGACACCGACTGGGAGATGTTCGGCTTCTACGTCATGCACAACATCGGCATCGGCTTCCAGTGCTTCGCCGCGGGCATCTTCGCGGGCGTGGGCAGCGCCTTCTTCCTGGTGTTCAACGGCCTGGCCGGCGGCGCGGTGGCCGGCTACCTGATCGCGCAGGGGCACGCCACCAACTTCTTCTCCTTCATCGTCACGCATTCGGCGTTCGAGCTCACCGCCATCGTGCTGGCGGGCGCCGCCGGCCTGCGCCTGGGGCATGCGCTGCTCGCGCCGGGCCGGCGCACGCGGGTGCAGGCGCTGCGCGCGGCCGCTGTCGAAGCGGTGGTGGTGGTCTACGGCGCGGCCGCGCTGCTGGTCGTCGCGGCGGCGGTCGAGGCCTTCTGGTCGACGGCCGCCTGGATCGCGCCCGAAGTGAAGTACGGCGCCGGCGCGGCGTGCTGGACCCTCGTGCTCGCCTACCTGGGGTGGCAGGGCCGGCCGGCGCCGCAGCCGACGGGCCCGGCGGCAGGCAAGGCAACAGACAAGGCGGCGCATGCAGGTTGACGCGCTCGCCATCGCGCTGCGCCCGCGCAGCATGCCCGAGGCGGCCGACCTGGGCGTGCGCGTCGTGCAGCGGCACTGGCGCTCCGTCTGGGCGGTGTATGCGCCGTTGCTGGCCGGCACCACGCTGCTGGCGATGCTCACGGTGGAACTGCAGCCGTGGCTGCCGGCTTTCCTGCTGTTCTGGCTCAAGCCGTGGCTGGACCGCAGCCTGCTGTTCGTGCTGTCGCGCGCGGTGTTCGGCCAGGACACGCGCTGGGCCGACCTGGCCGCGCAGCGCGCCGGCGTCTGGGGCGGCCAGTGGCTGCAGACGCTGACCTGGCGGCGGCTGTCGCCCTGGCGTTCCTACACGCAGGCCATCGGCCAGCTGGAAGGCCAGCGCGGCAAGGCGCGTGCCAAGCGGCGCGACCAGCTGCTGCACGGGCGGCGCGGCATCGCCTCGGCCATGCACTTCGTGTTCGCCAACGGCGAGATGCTTCTGAGCTTCGGCCTGCTGGCCGTCATGTTCTGGTTCACGCCCGAAGCGGCGCGGCGCGACCTGTGGTCGTGGCTGCTGGAGGGGTCGACCATCGGCATCAACCTGCTGTTCGCCGGCGCCTATGCGCTGGTGCTGCTGGTGCTGGAGCCGTTCTACGTGGCGGCCGGGTTCGCCATGTACCTGAACCGCCGCGTGGAGCTGGAGGCGTGGGATGTGGAGCAGGAATTCCGCCGTGCATTCGCGCACTGACGCTGGCGGCCTGCTGATCGCGCTGGCGCTGTGCCTGGGCGCGGCGTGTGCTCGCGCCGCGGACACGCCGCCCGCTGGCGCGCTGACGCGCGCGCAGGTGCAGGCTGCGGCCGATGCGGTGGCGCGCGACCCCGACCTGCCCGGCAAGACAACCCAGCGCAGCCTGCGCTTCAAGAAAACCGACAGCCCGCCGCCGCCCAAGGACGATTCCCTGCCGTGGCTGGTGGACCTGATGAAGTGGCTGGCCGAATCCGCGCGCCTGCTGGTATGGGGTGTCGGTGCGGTGCTGGTCGCGCTGCTGCTG
>NZ_JACCWG010000144.1 GCF_013697775.1 Ramlibacter sp.
GGCCGCGGCCGTCCAGGTCCTTGGCGGCCCACTTCAGGCGCAGCACCGCTTCCAGCAAGGCCGCGCCCGCCGCGCCGCCCAGGTGCGGGCGCCGCTCGCTCCAGTCGAGACAGGCGCAGGCAAAGCGCCGGCGGCGCTTGCGCATGCCGTCCACGTCGACGTCCAGCGCCGCCAGCCCGCGCTCGCCCGCATCGGTCAGGTCGTAATCGTCTTCATCGCCGCGCCGCTGCTTCAGCCAGCCGGCTTCGAACAAGCGGTCGTGCAGGGCCACGGCCAGTGTGCCGGCCATGTGGTCGTAGCAGGTGCGCGCCAGGCGCAGGCGCTGCGGCGTGGTGGGAATGAAAGGCTTGGGCTGGCTGCCGGCAAGAACCATCAGCGCTTCCAGCGCGGTGGCCACGCGCGGGTCGCCGATGCTGTAGTAGCGGTGCCGCCCCTGCGCCAGCACCTTCACCATGTTCTGGTCCTTCAGCTTGGCCAGGTGCACCGAGGCGGTGGACGCGCTCACCTCGGCGATGGCCGCGAGCTCGGTGCCGGTGCGCGCGGCCCCATCCATCAGGCTGCACAGCATGCGCGCACGCGCGGGCTCGGCGATGGCGGAGGCGGCTTGCGCCACCAGGCGGTCTGCAAATTCGGCGTCCATGCTTTGATGGTAAGCGAAGCGAAAAACCATGCCGCCGACAAGAATTGCCTGCATGGAACCGACCGATCCCCTGCAGGCCGTCACGCACGGCGACCCCTATCCCTTCTATGCCCGGCTGCGCGCCGGCCCGCCGCTGGCCTATGACGCATCGCTCAAGCTCTGGGTCGCGTCGCGCGCCGCCTTGCTGGACGAGGTCTTCACGCACCCGGCGATGCGCGTGCGCCCGGCCGCCGAGCCGGTGCCCGCCGCCATTGCCGGGCAACCGGCCGGCGAGGTGTTCGCGCGGCTCGTGCGCATGAACGACGGCGCCGGGCACCAGCCGGCCAAGCGCGTGGTCGAGCAGGTGCTGGCGGGTGTTCCCGCGCAAGACGTCGAGGCGGCCACGGCGCGCATCGCCGCCGGCCTGCTGCCACGCGCGGGCGATGCCGATGCGCTCAACCGCTGGATGTTTGATGTTCCGGTGCGCAGCGTTGCTTCGCTGCTGGGATTCGGCGACGCCGCACTGGCCAGCATTGCCGCGTCCACGCGCGCTTTCGTCGCCTGCCTGTCGCATCTGAGCACCGCCGGGCAGCTGGCCGAGGCGCACGCCGCCGCAATGGCGCTGGGCGATGCGGTGGCGCGGCTGGCGCAACAGGAAGGCGGCGGCGTCGCCGCGCAATTGCGTGCCGCCGCCGGGGCAGGACAGTGGGACGACACGCGCGCTATCACGGCGAACCTGGTCGGCCTGCTGTCGCAGACCTATGAGGCGACGGCCGGCCTCGTCGGCAACAGCCTGGTGGCGCTGTCGCGCGATCCCGCGGCGCTGGAGCAGGCAATGCATGCGCCCAATGGCTGGCTGCGCACCGTGCGCGAAACCGCCCGCTTCGATTCGCCGGTGCAGAACACGCGCCGCTTCGCTGCCGAGGCCGTGCGCATCGCCGGCGTGGACCTGCCGGCCGGTGCGCCGGTGCTGCTGGTGCTTGCCGCCGCCAACCGCGATGCGCAAGCCAATCCCGATCCCGACGTGTTCGATCCGCAGCGCGCCGCGCCGTGCCTCTACAGCTTCAGCCGCGGCGCCCATGCCTGCCCGGGGCAGGAACTGGCCTGCCGCATCGCCGCGGCCGCGCTGCAGGCCCTGCATGCGGGCGCCGCATGGCCGCACACAGGCGCACTGCGCTGGTCCTACCGCCCGTCCGGCAACGGCCGGCTGCCCGTCTTCCAATGAACCGAACCGCAGGAGCAACAACCATGTACGCCGTGATCTTCGAAGTGATGCCGCACACCGGCCAACGCCAGGCCTACCTGGACATCGCGGCGCAGCTGCGCCCGCAGCTCGACGGCATCGATGGCTTCATCTCCATCGAGCGCTTCCAGAGCCTGGTGGACCCGGACAAGCTGCTGTCGCTGTCGTTCTGGCGCGACGAGGCGGCCATGATGCAGTGGCGCACCACCGAGGAACACCGCGCGGCGCAGACGGCGGGCCGCGGCGGCGTGTTCCGCGACTACCGGCTGCGCATCGCCGGCGTGGTGCGCGACTACGGCCTCAACGCGCGTGCGGAAGCGCCGAGCGACAGCAGGAGCGTCCATGGGTGAGCGGCAGGCCACGCGCAAGCTGGGCATCGTCGGCGGCGTCGGTTGGGCCGCGACCGCCCTCTACTACGAACAGCTGTGCCGCCGCAGCGAACGCATGCGGCGCGAACGGAATGTGGGCGGCGTTTCCTCCACGCTGGAGATGGCGATCGAGTCGCTCGACCTGGCCCATGCGGTGTCGCTGCTCGGCAAGGAGGGCGACGAGGCCTCGTGGTCCGCATTCGATGCGTACCACACGGATGCGCTGCTGCGGCTCGAACGCTGCGGCGCGCAGGTGGCGGTGATGGCCAGCAACACGCCGCACCATCGGCTCGCGGCCATTGCGCGCGGTGTCCGCATTGCGGTGCTGGACCTGTTTGCGTTGCTGGCCGCGCGCTGCGCTGCGGCGGGCGTGCGGCGCGCGCTGGTGCTGGGCACGCCGACCACCATGGGCTCGCACGTGCTGCACGGCGCCTTTGCGGCGGCCGGCGTGCGCAGCGAGGTGCCGCAGGACGCGCGCGACCGCGCCGAGCTCGCGGCGCTGATCGACGGGCTGCAGAAGGGCCACGTGCCGGATGCTGCGCAACGCATCGAGCGGCTCGCCATCGGTTGCCTGGGCGCGGATGCGGCAAGCGGCATGGTGGTGCTCGCCTGCACTGAACTACCGCTGGCTTTCTGCGCCGCCGGCACCGAAGGCGCCGAAGCAGCGTTCACGCACCATGGCGTGCGCTATCTCGACTCGGCCCTGGTGCATGTCGAAGCGGCGCTGCAGGCGTGCTGTGCGGACGACTCACCCGGCCTAGCTTCGCCAGGATCAGCAGCGAGGTGAGAAGGCTGAGCGCGCCGACGGCCAGCGCAGCCGGCAGGATCAGCTGCTTGTCGAGCACGGTGGCGGCCGTGAGCAGGATCGCCGCCACGGCCAGTGCCAGCGAGTTGTAGACGGCCTTCAGCGCGCCCACGCGGCCCGACAGGCGTGCCTCGGTTTCCACCTGCGACACCGAGGTCCAGAACATGTACGAGGCGGTGGAGGCAAAGCCGAACAGGAAGATCACGGCATACAGCGGCACACCCTTCTGGAGGAACAGCGCCAGGAAGCTCAGGACGCCGGTGGCAGCCGACAGCACCGACGGCAGCCAGCGGCGCCCGCGGCACCAGGCGGTGAACTTCACCAGCAGGAAGCCGGTGACGATGGCGCCGATGGCGAAGTTCACGTCAAGAATGCTCATCCAGCGCGGCGACCCGCCGAACGCCGCCGCCACGGCCGGCGCCAGCACCAGGTTGAACACGCCGACCAGGCCGAAGTCCAGCGCCGCCAGCACGCCATAGAGCTTCAAGGTGGGCGGAATGTCGTCGGCTTTCAGGTCGAGCGCGCCGGCGGCAATGCCGCGCGGTTTGTGGTCCGCGTGCGGCAGCAGCACGTAGCACGCGGTGGCGGCCAGGTAGCTCAGGCCGGCGACCAGGCACAGCGCGTTCAGGCTCAGAAGCTCCAGCGTGATGCCCGCCGCCAGCACGCCGGCCAGTTGCCCGGTCTGCAGCGCGATGCTGATCAGGCTGTTGGTGGACTCCACCTGCCCGCCCGCATGGATCACCACGGCCGCATAGCCGGCCGCGCTCTGGAACACGCGGATCACGCTGAGCATCAGCGCCACGGCCAGCGCCAGCCACACGCTGTAGGCGTACAGGTCGCCCGCCAGCGACACACCGCACAGCACCAGCGAGAGCGCGGCCCCTGCGATCACCAGCGCCGGCTTGGCGCCCCAGGCCTCCACCGTGCGGCCGCTGGCCGCGCGCAGCAGCAGCGTCATGCCAAGCTCGGCCAGGCAGGCCAGCGCGAAGGCCCACACGCTGTGCGTGAGGCGGAACAGAAAGTAGCCCAGGCTGAGCGTCATCGCGCCGCGGCTCAGGTTGACGAAGAACTCTCCAGTGACCAGGCTGAAGCGCGTGCGCGCCTGCTGCGGCGCGCTGTTCGGCTCGGCTGCGGAATCGTTCACTCGAAGCGGTAACGCAGCTTGGACACCGCCGCGCGCGCCGCGGCCAGGGCGCCGTCGCCGCTGTCGTCCACGGCGATCACGTGGGCGCCGCGGTCGAAGCTGTGGCCCAGGGTGTGCACGGTGGCGCCCGGCAGCTTCTCCACCTTCACGCTGCTGACCGATGGCTGCGCGGCGGCTTCCGCCGCGCCTTCGATCTCCACCAGCGTGCGCGGCTGCGCCTCGTCGGGCGTGAGGTACCAGATCGCCGCATTGCGTGTGCAGCGCAGCGGCTCGGCAATGCTTGGCAGCACGCGTTCGCCGGTGATCTGCCGCGCCTCCAGGTCGTACAGGTCGACGCCGCAGGCCAGCCGCACCAGGTTCGGAATCTCGTCGCCGCCGGTGCGGGTGTGGGTCTCGATCAGCTCGATGCTGGCGTCGGCCGCCACCATCACTTCGGTGTGGCCGGGACCGTCTGTGATGCCGACGGCATCCAGCACCTGTTCGGTGAAAGTGGCGATGCGCTGGGCCAGGTCGGCGTCCACGCGCGCGGGCACCAGGTGCCCGATCTCGACGAAGTTGTGCGCGGTCTTGAATTTCTCGGTGATGGCCAGCACGCGGTGCCGGCCGTCTTCGGAAAACGATTCCACGCTGTACTCCGCGCCGTCGATGAAGCTCTCCACGATCATCGGCAGGCACGCGAACAGCTCGGGCGGCACGCTCTCGCGCGACGCCAGCTTGAACACGTTCTTGCTGGCCGTGCCTTCCAGCGGCTTGGCGATGACGGGAAAGCGCGCCTGCGCCAGGATGTCGCGCAGCTGCGCGGCGTCGTCGGCGCGGTGGTAGTCCAGCCGCGACAGGCCGGCCGCGCGCGTCACGTCGCGCGTGCGCGCCTTGTCCAGGGTGGTGCGGGTGGCGTCCTTGCGGTGCCGGCAGGCGATGCCCAGTTCGGCCGCGATGTCCGCCGCCAGGCACTGGTAGCCGTCGATGAAGGAATGCACCAGTTCGAACTGGTTGCCGGCGTGCAGCGCCCGCGCCATGGCGCGGAACTGCTCCTCGCCCGCCTTCTCGTCGAGGTAGGCCAGGTTCTTGTACCCGGAGCGGAAGTCGCCCGCCACGCCAAACGGCATGATGCCCAGCAAAGTCAGTTCATGCCCGTTGGCGATCAGGCGGAAGTGGCCGCCGCGGTTGGTGCCGATGACAAGAATCTTCATGCGTGTCCTTGCAGGCTGTCCATGTGGGCGACGAGGCGCGCGGCCTCGCTTTCGGCCAGACGCTGCGCGTCCTCGGCGGTGCCGCCGTGCACCATGAGGTAGCCCGAGCGCTGCCAAGAATGCGTGAGCGCAACGGCCTCGGTGCCGAGCTTGTCGATGACGGTGCGGATGACGTCCGGGTGCGGCGCGAAGCCGGCCAGGATGGCCTCGCGCGTGAGCGTCGTGGGCGGCAGCTGGAAGAAGCGGATCGCCACGCAGGCGTGTTCCGGGCGGCGCTCGGGCGCGGGCAGGCCCATCAGGCAGCAGGCGGTTTCGCGCGCCGCGTCCATGCCGGTGGTCAGCCGCGTGATCTCCCACAGCTGGTCGCCGCCGGGGCGCAGCTGGCTCTCGATGATGTGCACGCCGTCCGCCTCCACCTTCACCTCGGTGTGGGCCGGGCCGGTGCGGTGGCGCACCGCGTCCAGCGCCTGGAACACGAGGCGCTCCACCTCCTGCCGGCGCGCGCCCATCGCCCAGGGCTGCACGTGGCCGACCTCGACGAAATGCGGAAAGCCGGTGATGCTCTTGCGCGTCAGCGCGATGAGTTCGTGCACGCCGCTCTTCGAGATGGTCTCGACGCTGTACTCGTCGCCGCCGACGTACTTCTCCGCGATGACGCCTTCGCGGCCGACGCCGGCCGCGTGCGCATAGGCCTGCGCCACGGCCTCGGCGGAGTCGGCGTAGTGCACGCCCTCGCTGCCGGCGCCCGACACCGGCTTGAGCACGACGCGTCCGCCCACCTGCTGGCGGAAGTCCTCGGCGGCGGCGGCCGAGCCGATGCGGCGGTAGGGCACGTTGGGCACGCCCTGCGCGGACAACAGGTCGCGAAAGCGCAGCTTGTCGCGCGTGTGCTCGATGGCGAAGGACTCGCAGTTGGTGGGCAGCCCCAGGTCCGCCGCGATGGCGGCGGCGGCGCGCTGCGGAAACTCCGACAGGCACAGCACGTAGCGGAACGGCTGGCGCGCATGCAGCACCCGTGCCAGCGCCACGCACAGCGCCACATCTTCGTAGTCGCACAGGATGAGCTGGTGGGCGGTGCCGGTCTGGTAGGGCGTGACCAGGGCCTTGTCCTGCATCAGGACGTAGCTGCAGCCGAGCTCCAGCAGTGTGCGGCAATTGTGGTCCACCCCGCCGAAGCTGAGGACATGCGGACGCTCTTCGGGTGTCATGTTCGCTGCTTCCTCCCTGGCTGCTGGATGCGAACAGCGATTATGCGGGGGCTATACCCGATGGGAGAAATGAGAAAGTGAGAGGAAGTTGGATGAAAATGTGAATAGTGGTTTCGGAAAACTATCCACCATTCACTGGAGAATCGTTCGACTTTGCCGGAGAAGAATCGCGCGGCAGCCAGCTCCACGCCGAGGCGATTGCGTTTATATAAAATAAATTTATAGGCATCCCATTTAGATTCATCGCCGCAGCGGCAGGAAGGCCTGCTTCAACTGGCGCAGCACGAAGCTGGACTTGCTGTGGCGGATGCCGGGGATCTTGTAAAGCTGCTCGCGCAGCAGCCGTTCGTAGTCGCGCGTGTCGCGCACGGCCAGGCGCAGGTAGTAGTCGTAGTCGCCCGACACCAGGAAGGCCTCCAGCACCTCGGGAATGCCGGCCAGCGCCTTGCCGAAGTCGAACAGCGCCTGGTCCGAGTGGTCGTTCAGGGTCACCTGCACGATCACCGTGTCGGCCAGGCCCACCTTGCTCGGGTTCACGCGCACGGTGTAGCCCTCGATCACGCCGGCTTCCTCCATGCGCTTGATGCGCGACCAGCAGGGCGAGGTGGTCAGCCCCACCTTGCCAGAAAGCTCCTGCAGGCTCATGCGGGCGTCCTGCTGCAGCGCTTCCAGGATGGCGGTGTCGTAGCGGTCCAGTTGCATTCTGTGATTCAGGTGTTTGGCAGAAGGATTTGCTGGATTGTCCGCGAATTTCAAGAAAACAAGCAAGCTTTGCTGAGTGCCTCCTGGCACAGTGGCAGCATGGACATGCCGACCCGCGCCCGCTCTTTCCTCCCCGCCGCCCAGCCGCAGCCGCAGCCCGCGCGCAACGGGGCCCAGGCGCTGGTGGCGCAACTGGTGGAGCTGGGCGTGGACACCGTGTTCGGCTATCCCGGCGGCGCCGTGCTGCCGCTGTACGACGCGCTGTACGGCCAGCACCAGCTGCGCCACGTGCTGGTGCGCCATGAGCAGGCGGCGGTGCATGCCGCGCAGGGCTATGCGCGCTCCACCGGCAAGGTGGGCGTGGTGTTCGTCACTTCCGGCCCGGGCGTGAGCAACACCACCACCGGCCTGCTGGACGCGATGTGCGACTCGGTGCCCATCGTCTGCATCAGCGGCCAGGTGGCAACCACCGCCATCGGCACCGACGCGTTCCAGGAATGCGACGCGCTGGGCATCAGCCGCCCGGTGACCAAGTGGAACGCCCAGGTGCGCGCGCCGGGCCAGCTGCGCGGCCTGGTGCACAAGGCATTCGAGGTGGCGGCCGGCGGGCGCCCCGGGCCGGTGCTGCTGGATTTCCCGAAGGACATGCAGCTCGCGCCCGAGCCGGGCCGCGTCGCCGCCTCCGAGCCGGCGCGCGCGCGCCGGCATACCGCGTTGCCGGCGCTGCCCCGCCCGCAGGTGCGCAAGGCGGCCGAGCTGATCCGCGCGGCGAAGCGCCCGGTCTTCTACGGCGGCGGCGGGCTGGTGAATTCGGGCCTGGAGGCCTGCGGGCTGTTCTCGGAGATCGTGGCGCTGACCGGCGCGCCCTGCACCTTGACGCTGATGGGCCTGGGTGCGTACCCGGCGTCCGGCCCAGCCTTCCTCGGCATGCTGGGCATGCACGGCACGCTGGAGGCCAACCTGGCCATGCACCATGCGGACCTGGTGGTCTGCGTCGGCGCGCGCTTCGACGACCGCGTCACCGGCCGGCTCGACGCCTTCTGCCCGGACGCGAAAGTGATCCACGTCGACATCGATCCGCGCTCGATCAACAAGGTGGTGAACGCCGACGTGCCGCTGGTGGGCGACTGCGCCGAGGTGCTGCGCGGCGTGCTGGACATCCTGCGCCGCGACGCCACGGCCGCGCCCGATTTGGGCGACTGGTGGCAGCGCATCCGGCACTGGCGCTCGCTGGCCTGCCTGGCGTTCGCCGACGACACGCAGGCCATCGTGCCGCAGGCGCTGATGGCGACCTTGCGCGACCAGCTGGCCGGGCGCTTTCCCATCGTCGCCACCGACGTCGGCCAGCACCAGATGTGGGCCGCGCAGTACATGCGCGTGGAGCGGCCGCGCGACTGGCTCACCTCCGGCGGCGCCGGCACCATGGGCTACGGCCTGCCGGCGGCCATCGGCGCGCAGATCGGCGACCCGGGCCGGCTGGTGGTGTGCATCAGCGGTGACGCCTCGGTGCTGATGAACATCCAGGAACTCTCCACCGCCATGCAGCACCGCACGCCGGTGAAGGTGATCCTGATGAACAACGGCTGCATGGGCATGGTGCGGCAGTGGCAGGAGCTGATCCACGGCGGCCGCTACAGCCACAGCTACACCGAGGCGCTGCCGGACTTCGTGGCGCTGGCCCGCGCCTTCGGCTGGGGCGCGGACCGCGTGGAGCACCGCGCCGGGCTGGGCGACGCGCTGGCGCGCTGCCTGGCCTCCGACGGACCTTACTTCCTCGACGTGCGCGTCACGCAGGAAGAGAACTGCTTTCCGATGATCCCCGCCGGCAGCGGCCACCACGAGATGTGGCTGGGCAAGGACCGCCCGTATGCCGAGCCTTGATGCACCGTTCAGGCTGAGCCTGTCGAAACCCCTGCGCGTGCTTGCCCTTCGACAGGCTCAGGGCGAACGGTCGTCGGTGCCGATGTTGAGCAGGTGCTTGCCAAGCGCATCATGACGCCACCGGCCGCGGCCGCACCAGCGCCAGCACGCGGCCGCCGAACACGTTGACCAGCAGCCCGGCCAGCACCAGCAGGCCGGCGCCGATCTTCCAGCCGGGGAAGGTTTCGCCCAGCAGCCAGGCGGAGAACAGCGCGGCCACCACCGGCCCGAGCAGGGTGAAGGGCGCCACCATGCCGGCCGGATGGCGCGCCATCAGCCAGGCCCACAGGCTGTAGCCGACGTGCGTGCTCGCATAGACGATGTAGGCCACCGCGCCGATGCCCAGCCACGACACGTTCTGCACGCCGTGCGCGATGCGCTGCGGCCCTTCGACGATGTACGACAGCACGAACAGCGGCAGCGGCGCGGCCATGCTGGACCACACCACCAGCGCCAGCATGTCCACCTTGCCCAAGGACTTGCCGACGATGTTGCCGGCGCCCCAGCAGGCCGCGGCGGCCAGCCCGAACAGCAGGCCGGCCAGCGTGAGGTCGCCGCCGGTGTGCGTGGCGATCACCACCAGGCCCAGCGCCGACACGCCGGCGCCGACGAACTGCAGCGTGGTCATGCGTTCGCCGCGGAAGGCCCAGGCCAGCCCGATGGTGACGAACACCGACAGCTGCAGCGCCAGCGCGCCGACGGCGGCCGACATGCCGATCGCCATGCCGTAGAACAGCAGGCCGAACTGCAGCCCGAACACCAGCATGCCGTATGCTGTGACGCGCCAGAACGGCGCGGCCGGCGGCTTGATGAAGAACACCGCCGGCAGCGCGGTCAGCGCGAAGCGCACGGCCGCCATGAAGATCGGCGGCAGCTCCGCCAGGCCCACCTTGATGGCGATGAAGTTGAAGGACCAGATGGCCACGACGAACAGGGCGATGAGGATGTGGGGAATCGGCATGGGCTGCACGTTGAAGGGATTGCGCATGCTGCGCCCGCTGCCCATCCAGGGTCAAACGAGTTCTGTTCAATGCCTGTGCAGGAACATTCACAAGTGAGCCTCGACCTGCCGCCCATGCAGGGCCTGCGCGCGCTGGAAGTGCTGGCGCGGCACCTGAACTTCTCGCGCGCGGCCGAGGAACTGAACCAGACACCGGGCGCCATCAGCCACCAGATCAAGGCATTGGAAGAGGCGCTGGGCATGCGCCTGTTCGAGCGCAGCAGGCGTGCCGTGGCGCTGACGCCGGTGGGCCGCCGCTACGCCGGCGAGATCCGCGCGGCGCTGCAGAAGGTGTCCGAAGCCACGCGCGAGCTGCGCGGCGCACGCGGCCGCATCCTGTCCATCGACGTGCTGCCCTCGTTCGCCAGCCGCTGGCTGCTGCCGCGCCTGGCC
>NZ_JACCWG010000153.1 GCF_013697775.1 Ramlibacter sp.
GGCGTGCGCCGGGCCGCCCTGCCCGCGCAGCGCGCCCGGTGCGAGCCGCTGGCGCGCCTGAACGACGCCATCCGCGCCGCCGCGGCACAAGGGCAGCGCGGCACCGGCGAGCTGGCAAGCGTGCGCCGCTTCCGGCGCGCCTGGTCCGGCACCCGCGCCGAGGAGCGCGTTGTGCAGGCGGCGCTGCAAAAGCCTTCCAATGCCGGACCGCTGAATTCGCAGGTGCTGGTGCTGCAGTCGCTGGAGCTCATGCGGGCCCTGCCCGGCGACTACCTGCGGCGCTTCGTCGGCCACGTGGAGGCGCTGCTGTGGCTGGAAGCGGCGGGCACACCGGCGGCCAGCAGGCCCAAGCGGCAGCGGCGCTGAAACCGGCGTGTCGGCCGGCCGCCACACGGGTGTGATCCTCTTGGCCTGGCCGATGAAATGCCTCATCCGTGCCGCCCGGTGGGCCGCATGATCCGGACACAACAGGAGACAAGACGCACATGCGCAAGAACATCGATACCAGGATGGTGGGCCGACGCGCCGCCGTCGCCATGCTGGCGGGCGCCTGCCTGCCGGCCAGCTTCGCGCAGACGGCCGGGCCCAGCGACAAGGAACTGGTCATCGGCCAGTCGTGCCAGCTCACGGGACCGCTGGCTGCGCTGTCCACCGAAGTCAGGCAGGGCGCGGGCCTGTACTTCGACCACGTCAATGCGAGCGGCGGCATCAACGGCCGCAAGATCCGCCTGGTGGTGCTGGACGACGCCTACGATCCGGCGCGCGCGGCGGAGAACACCCGCAAGCTCATCGACGACGAGAAAGTGCTCGCGCTGTTCCAGTACGCCGGCACGCCGCCGTCGATGGCGGCGCTTCCGCTGGTCGAGGAGCACGGCGTTCCCTTCATCGCGCCGTTCACGGGATCGGACGCCCTGCGGCAGAAGTTCAGCCGCTACGTTTTCAACGTCAAGGCGGGCTACGGCACCGAGCTGGACGCCATGGTGCGCCAGCTGGCCACCGTCGGCATCCAGAAGATCGCTGCCGTCTACCTGAACAACCAGTTCGGCACCGGCGGCCTGGCCGCCGTGGAGAAATCAGTGGCCGCGCGGAACGTGACCCTCGTCGCGCGCGCGCCGCTGGAAGTCGACGGCTCCAGGATGGACGCGGCGGTCGCGTTGGTCGCCAAGAGCTCGCCCCAGGCCATCATCGTCATCAGCGCGGGCAAGCCGAGCGTCGATTTCGTGGACGCGTACACCAAGGCCGGCCATCGCTCGACCTTCTACATGCTCTCGGTCATCAGCAACGCGCAGCTGGCCAAGGCACTGGGCGAGCGGGCGCGGGGCATCGTCGTCTCCCAGGTCGTGCCTTCGCCGTGGAACCGGGGCGTGGCGATCTCCCGCGAGTTCCAGACCTTCGCGGCGGCCAAAGGAATCGCCGACTACACGTTCAGCCAGATGGATGGATTCGTCTCCGCCAAGCTGCTGGTGGAAGGCCTACGCCGCGCGGGCGCGCGCCCGACGCGCGACTCGCTCGTCGCGGGCCTGGAGGCGATCAAGCGGGTCGACCTCGGAGGCTTCATCGTCGAACTCTCGCGCGAACAGCACAGCTCGGGGACCTTCGTCGATCTGCTGATGGTCGGAAGAGACGGCAGGTTCACCCGCTGAGATGGGGCGGCTGGTGGACCGAATTCACGTACCGCAGAAGGTCTGGTAGCAGGCCGTGACCGCGGCCGGCGCCGGCTCGGCGAAGGCCGCGTTCTCCGGGTTGTCGGCATAGGGATTGCGCACCGCCGACAGCAGGCGCTCGAACGGCTCCATGTCCCCACGTTCCGACGCGGCCGCCAACGCTTCCTCCACGCGGTGGTTGCGCGCAATGACCGACGGATTGGCACGCCGCATGCCTTCGGCGCGGGCCTCGGGCGACGTGGCGCCGTCGCGGGCGCAGCTGTCCCGCCAGCGCGCAAGCCAGTCGCGCAGCGGTTGCGCATCGGCGAACAAGGCCTCCAGCGCGGCGTCGTTGCCCGCGGCCGTGTCGGCCAGCCGGCGCCAGCCGAGCGTGAAGTCCACGGCCTGCGCATGCAGCAGGCCCAGCCAGTCGTTCGCCAGCGCTGTGTCGGCCGCCGCGCCGTCGTCGCCGGCGTCGGAGAGGCCCAGCTTGGCCCGCTGGCCGCGCAGCAGGTGCACCTGGTACAGCGGCCCGAACGATTCGATCACCGCCGTCGCATCGGCCACCGCCTGCTTCGCGGCGTCCTCGTCGTCGTCCTCGGCCATCAGCGGCACCAAGGTCTCGGCCAAGCGCGTCAGGTTCCATTGCGCGATGGGCGGCTGGTTCCGGTAGGCATAGCGTCCGTTGTGATCGATCGAGCTGAAGACCGCGTGCGGGTCGTAGGCCTCCATGAAGGCACAGGGGCCGTAGTCGATGGTCTCGCCCGAGATCGTCATGTTGTCGGTGTTCATCACGCCGTGGATGAAGCCGGCGTTCATCCATTGCGCGATCAGCGCCGCCTGGCGCCCGGCCACGCGGCGCAGCAGCTCCAGGTACCGGCCGGGCGTGCCGGCCAGGTCGGGGTCGTGCCGGGCGATGGCGTAGTCGGCCAGCTGGCGCAGCTTGTCGATGTCGCCCCGGGCGGCGAAGAACTCGAAGGTTCCCACACGCAGGTGGCTCGACGCGACACGCGTGAGCACCGCGCCGGGCAGCATCTTCTCGCGCGGCACCGACTCGCCGGTGGCCGCTACCGCAAGGGCGCGCGTGGTGGGAATCCCGAGCGCATGCATGGCTTCGCCGATGAGCACCTCGCGCAGCATGGGCCCGACCGCGGCCCTGCCGTCGCCACCGCGCGAAAAAGGCGTGCGCCCGGACCCCTTGAAAGCGATATCGCGGCGGCGGCCTTCCCGGTCGAGGGTCTCGCCCAGCAGCAGCGCCCGCCCATCGCCCAGCTGCGGGGAAAAGCCCCCGAACTGGTGGCCCGCATACGCCTGGGCCAGCGGCTCAGCGCCTGGCGGCACGCTGTTGCCGGCGAAGATGGCCATGCCTTCGTCGCCGCGCAGCACAGCGGAGTCGAGCCCGAGCTCCTCGGCGAGCGGCTGATTCAGGAACAACAGCCGCGGGGACGGCGCCTGGGCGGGCTTCCACGGCACGTAAAAGCCCTGCAGTTCGCGGGCATAGGTGTTGTCGAAGCTGAAGAGAGGGACGGCGGCGGATTGCATTGCCGCAGTTTGCGCGAAGTCGCTGAAGCGCGCTGTGGGCTGGCGCCGTATCCTGCGGCGAGATTTGCCAGGCCCGACAAGAAGCCAGGCGGTTGGCCCAGCGGTTCGCGAACAGGTGCGCGTGATCCGGGCGCGCAGCGGCGAGTACGCGAACGGCAACCTCTCTCTCAATCGACTCCGCGGTGAGCGCTCCCTGGCGCGCTCTCGGCACGACGGTGGACCACATCCAGGAACTCTTCGTTGGCGGACGCCCAGTTGCACAGAGCAGAGACCGGCGCATGCAGTCTCATGCCGTCCGGTGTCAGCTTGTATTCGGTCTGTGGGGGGACTGTCGCGTGAACAAGCCGTTCGACCAGCCCGTGCGTCTCCAGGGCCCGGAGCACCTGCGTCAGCATCTTCTTGGAAATGTCGGGCAGCTCTCGCTGCAGCTCGCTGTACCGCTTGGACGCGTCAGCCAGACAGAAAAGCACGATCGGCGTCCACTTGTCCCCCACCAGGTCAAGAAGCCTTCGCGCTGGATATTTTGGTCCGTACATCGGTGCTCACTACTCGTTACGCGGGACACCAAATGGTGCCTTCTTCACATTGCGAAGTGCCGTTCCTATGATGCTTGGAGCACATAGAAGGGCGTACGCAATGGTATCTACAACAACGAACTTCTGGCCGGATGGCCACCGGCTTGCGATCTCCGTCGCCATGCAATTCGAAGGCGGAGGCCAGCCGATTTCGGGCGCGGGCGGCCCCATCACCGAACCCATCGAGAAAGGCTTTCCCGATCTCGGCACCAACAGCTTCTTCGACTACGGTGTCCGTGAAGGCATTCCACGGCTGCTCGACCTGTTCGACAAGCACGGCATCAAAACCACTTCGTTCATGGTTGCACAAGCCGTGGAGCGGGCCCCGCAGCTCGCCCGGGAGATCGTCGAACGCGGGCACGAGGCCGCGGCCCATGGCGTGCAGTGGGCCTCCCAGTACACGCTCCCGGAGCATGAGGAGCGGCAGCTGATCAGCCAGTGCGTGGCCATTCTTGAGAAAGCGACCGGCACGCGGCCTTCGGGCTACGACTGCTACTGGATGCGCGGTAGCGTGAGGACACTGAGCCTGCTGCAGGAGCTGGGGTTCATCTATCACAACAATGACCTGAACATGGACGAACCCTGGATCCAGGACATCGCGGGCAAGCCCTTCGTGTCGGTTCCCTACACGGTGCACCTCAACGACATCGTGGCGTACGACCACGTTGGCTTCTCGGCCGCGGCGTACGAACAGCAGCTCAAGGACGAATTCGATCAGCTGTACGAGGAAGGTGCCAGCCGACGACGGATGATGCTGATCAGCTTGCACGACAGGCTGTCCGGCCATGCTTCGCGCGTCAGGTCGCTCGAGCGGTTTCTGGTCTATGCAAAGGGGCACCCGGGGGTCTGGTTCGCCCGCAAGGACGAGATCGCAGCGCATGCGCTGCGTACGCCGGAGATCACGCCCCGGCTTCATCGCGAGCTTGCTGAAGTTGGTGGTTTGGCCGCCAACACCGCCCAAAGAGAAGTCGCCCTGTGATCCAACACAGTACGCACCTGGCCATCCTCAACAAGCTTGATGACAGCCTGGACTGGCTCGACCTGTCGACAATGACCATCACGGATTCCATTGCGCTGCCGCCGCATCCGCACGAGCTCGCACTCTCGCGCGACGGGCGCACCCTCTACGCCTCGATCTACGGGGATGGCGTGTATGGCAACATACGTCCACCCTGGACACGAGGTGTTCGTCATCGACGTGGAAGCGCGCCAGGTGCGCCGCGTGCTCGACCTGGCGCCCCATCGCGGGCCGCATGCGATGGCCGAAGACCCCGACGGCAAACTCTGGATCACGTGCGACGACTCCAGTGAGGTGCTGGTCGTCGATCCCGCCACGGGCGCCGTCGCGGGAGTGATCGACATGGACTGCCACGGGGGGCACTTCATGTGCATGTCTCTCGACGGCAGCACGGCCTATGTGTCCAACAAGGACACGGCCCACCTGAGCGTGATCGACTTCGCTTCCCGGACCATCCGCGCGCGCGTGCCGCTGGCCGAGGGCGGAGAGGGACTTTGCCTGTCGCCGGACGGAACGCGCCTGTTGGTGATGAGTCACATGGGCTCGCCGCTCCCCAACGAGGGCCGTCCCGAGCATCTGTCGGTGTATGTGATCGATACGGCAACACTCAAGCTGATTCAGCAGGTTCCTCTGCCAACGCTGCCGGGGATCGCTCTCGACGCCGACAAGGAGAGTCGGGTGGCGATCAGCCCCGATGGACAGTGGGTACTCGTTTCCGCGTTCCGGTGGAACAGCTTTGTCGTGCTGAATGCCGGGACGCTTGCGATCGAGAAGACCCTGCTGGTGGAGGCAGAGCCGATGAACTTCGCCTGGCGAAGCGATGACCCGGCCGCTGCCTATGTCGCCAACCATGGAGCCGGATGCGTTTCCCGTCTGTCCCTCGAGACGCTGACGGTGTCGGACCGCTGGCCGAGCACGCCTCCTGGATGCAAGGGTCGCCCGGAAGACCTGATGTTCGTTCGCTCCCGATGACCCCCGTCAACGGGCCCGCCGCAGCACTTGCTGCAGGAGCGGCTCCAAAGCCGTTTAACGCCGAGGTCGTCATCCCACCGGTTCGCTGGTATCGCAGAGTCCAACTTGCCACACCGCGAAGGCGTCGGCCGTCGGCGCGTACCCCAGGCGGGCCCGTGTGTCGGTCAGATCCAGCCGCTTGAAGCGATTGTCCGAAATCCCGTGCGCGATTGCGAACGGCTCCTTTCCCAGGTCCGCTTCGATGCACCGGACAAGGAGCGCACAGAGATCTTCCGGGCTGACCCACGCGCTGAGGTCGCGGGCGCCCATTCGCTTCCATTCATGGGGATACTCGAACGCTCCGATGCGCACGGCCACCGCCTCCAGCCCCTGCTGGTAGGCAAAGTGCGCGGCAAGGGCTTCGCCGAACGCCTTGCTGACGCCGTAGATGTTCTTGGGACGTACAGGCATGCCACTGGACACCTGGACGTCAAGGGGATAGCCCTCGATGGCCTGTGCGCTGCTGGCGAAAACGACACGGCGCACGCCGGCATCGGATGCGGCGCGGAAGACGTTGTAGGTCCCGGAAATGTTGACCGGCAGGATCTCGTCGAATGGCGCATCGGGAGAGGCGACGGCTGCGAGGTGGACAACGGTGTCGATCCCCTCGCACGCTTTCCGGCATGCGGACAGATCCGTGACGTCAAGCGCAACTCCTCGTTCGCCGGCCACCTCAAGGTCAGCAAGGCGCAGCGCGTAGCGCGGCGCGTCGCGCGGCGCGTAGCGCGGCGCGTCGTGGCTGTCCAGGTACTTGACCAAGGCGGAGCCGATACGCCCCGCCGCACCAGTAATCAACACAGTTCTCGACATCGGTAAACCTCCTGCTTTCACGCGATCAGGCGATTGTCATCGCGGCTTGTACGCCGTCACGTCGATCTCCACCTTCGCGTCGATCATCAGCCGCGACTCCACCGTGGAGCGCGCCGGGCGGTGGTCGCCGAAACACTCCATGTAGACGCGGTTGAAGCTGCCGAAGTCACGCGCGTCCTCCAGCCAGACGCTCACCTTGCACACGTCGGCGAGCGTGCACCCGGCCAGTGCCAGCGCGCCCGAGATGCGTTCGAACACGCGGCGGGTCTGCGCCTCGATGCCGCCGGCGATCACCTGCCCCTGGTCGTCGGTCGGCACCTGCCCGGAAACGAAGACGAAATCGCCGGCTCGGGTGGCGGGCGACAGCGGGCGGGCCAGGCGGTCCGAGGCGACCGGGGACTGGCCCAGCATTTCAATGTGCGACATGGAGACTCCTTGTAATGAAATTACTTTTAACGACCAAATAAGACACATTTGACTTTCTTTGTCGGCTCAAATACGATCAGACATGTAATTTTATTACCTCAGGAGCCGCCATGCAATCCGTGAGACTGCCTTTCGCCGTCCGGCGCACCCTTCTTGCCGCGCTCGCCGCCGCCGCGAGCCTGGCACTGGCTCCCGCGCTCCAGGCGGCGCCGGCCCGGGGCGGGGCGGCCAACCTGGCGATGATCGCGGAGCCGCAGGGCCTGGACCCCATGGTGACCACCGCCGACCTGGTCGGCACGATCATGCAGCACGTCTACGAGCCGCTCTACACCTTCGACGCCAACTGGAACGTGGCGCCGATGCTGGCGGAGAGCCTGCCCACCGTGTCGAAGGACGGCCTCACCTACACGATCCCGCTGCGCAAGGGCGTGAAGTTCCACAACGGGCGCGACATGACGGCCGACGACGTCGTCGCCTCCCTGCAGCGCTGGATGGAGCTGTCGCCGCGCGGCAAGTCGGTCGGCGCGCAGCTCGCGTCGCTGGCAGCCAAGGGCCCCGGCACGGTGGAGCTCAAGCTCAAAGCCGTGTATGCCCCGCTGCTCGCGCAGCTGGCGCTGCCCAGCGGCATGGCCGCCGTCATGGCCAGGGAAAGCATCGCGCCGCAGCTCAAGGAATTCGTCGGCACCGGCCCCTACAAATTCAAGGAGCGCCGTCCCGACCAGTACACCGTGCTGGTGCGCTTCGACGGCTACAGCCCGCGCAAGGAAGCCGCCAGCGGCTATGCCGGCAAGCGGGAGGCCCTGCTCGACGAGCTGCGCTTCGTGCCGGTGCCCAACGCGAACACGCGCGTCGAAGGCGCGCTGTCCGGCCAGTTCCACTATGCCGACCTGCTGCCGGTGGAGGCGATGTCGCGCGTCGAGAAGGCGCAGCCCGCGGTCGTGCCGATCGTCACGCGCAACTTCGGCTTCCCCTACATCGTGTTCAACACCAAGGAAGGCGTGCTCGCCTCGCAGCCCGTACGCCGCGCGGTGCAGACCGCCGTCGGCTCGGGCGAGCTGATGGCGGCCGGCTTCGGCGACAACCGCTTCTTCACCGCCGAGCCGAACTTCTTTCCCAAGGGCACCCCGTACTACTCCGCCGCCGGCGACAAGCTGTACAACGAACGCAACCCGCAGGCCGCGAAGGAACAGGCGGCCAAGGCCGGCTACAGCGGCCAGCCGGTGCGCATCATGGCCAGCCGCCAGTACGAGTTCCACTACAACATGGCGCTCGTCATGGCCGAACAGCTGAAGAAGGCCGGCTTCAAGCCCGAGCTGCAGGTGGTGGACTGGGCCACGCTGGTCCAGCGCCGCAACGACCCGAAATTGTGGGACGTGTATTTCACGCACTCGGGCCTGTTCCCCGAGCCGATGCTGTCGCCGCCGCAGATGGGGGATGGCGCGCCGGGATGGTGGGACACACCTGCCAAGAAGAGCGCGCTCGAAGCCTTCAACCAGGAGGCCGTGATCGCCAGGCGCGGGCCGCTGTGGGGCAAGGTGCAGCAGGTCGTGTACGACGAAGTGCCCTTCATCGAAGTCGGCAAGTTCAACAGCCTGTCGGCGCGCTCGGCGAAGCTGGAGGGGTACTCGCCCGCGATCTGGCCGTTCTTCTGGAACACGGGCCTGGCGAAGTAAGGCAAAGTCCCAGCCCATGCTGCGTTTCCTGCTGCGCCGCTTCGGCGGCGCCCTCGTGGTGCTCGCCCTCGTCGCGGTGCTGGTGTTCGCGCTCACGCGGCTGGCGTCCGGCGATCCCGTGGCGCTGCTGCTGGGCGACCAGGCCACGGCGGCGGACATCGCGCAGGCACGCGCGCGCTACGGCCTGGACCAGCCGCTCGCCACGCAGTTCGTGCTGTGGCTGGGCGAACTCGCGCACGGCAACCTGGGGCAGTCGCTCTTCCTGCAGCAGCCCGTGGCGCAGGCGCTTGCCGACCGCGCCGAGCCGACGCTGTTCCTCGCATTGTTCGCGGTCGCCATCGCCGCCGCGATCGGCGTGCCCGCCGGCATGGCCGCGGCCATCTGGCGCGGCAGCATCGCCGACCAGGCCGTGAGCACGGTCGCGATGCTGGGCGCGAGCGTGCCCAGTTTCTGGCTGGGATTGATCCTGATCCAGGTGTTCGCGGTCCACCTCGGCTGGTTTCCGGCCTCGGGCTACGGCGACCCCGGCACCGGCCTGGCCGGCCGCCTGCTGCACCTGGCGCTGCCGGCCGCGGTGCTCGGCGTGCTGAACTCGGCGCTGATCATCCGCTTCACGCGCGCGGCGATGCTGGACATCCTGGGCGAGGACTACGTGCGCACCGCCCGCGCCAAGGGCCTGGCCGAGCGCACGGTGATGCTCAAGCACGTGCTGCGCAACGCGCTCGTCCCCATCGTCACGGTCATCGGCCTGACGGTGGCGCTCATGATCGGCGGCACCGTGGTCACGGAAACCGTGTTCAACCTTCCCGGCGTGGGCAACCTCGTGGTCCGTGCGGTCCTCAGGCGGGACTACCCGGTGATCCAGGGCACACTGCTGGTGATCGCCGCGATCTACGTGCTCATCAATCTGCTGATCGACCTGCTCTACACGGTGGTCGATCCACGCATCCGGCTGGAGGGCAAGTGAGCCGCCTCGCCTTGACGCTGCGCCGCCTGTTCGGCCGCAGGATCGTGCTGGCGGCGGCGCTCGTGCTGCTGCTCGTCGCCGCCACCGCCGTGGTGTTCCCCTGGGTGTCCGCCGCCGACCCGGGCGAGACCGCCGTCGCGCAGCGCCTGCGCGCGCCCTCGGCCGAGCACTGGGCCGGCACCGACGAACTGGGGCGCGACGTGATGCTGCGCATCGTGCACGGCGGGCGCTATTCGCTGCTGATCGGCGCCGTCACCGCCGCAGCCGCCGTCGCGGCCGGCACGCTCCTGGGCATGCTGGCCGGCTTCTTCCGGCGCCTCGACGGCCCGGTGATGCGCCTGGTCGACGCGATGATGGCCTTCCCCGACATCCTGCTCGGGATCGCGCTGGTGGCCATCCTCGGCGCGTCGCTGTGGAACGTGATGCTGGCGCTAGCCATCGTGTACACGCCGCGGGTGGCGCGGGTCGTGCGCGCGGCCACGCTGGTGCTGCGCGAGCTGCTGTTCGTGGACGCCGCGCGCGCCCTGGGCGTGCGCACGCACCGCATCCTGGCCTCGCACATCCTGCCCAACCTGGCTTCGCCGGTGCTCGTGCAGGTGACCTTCATCTTCGCCTATGCGATCCTCGCCGAGGCCGGCCTGTCCTTCCTGGGCGTGGGCGTGCCGCCCGAGATTCCGACCTGGGGAACGATGATCGCGGGCAGCCTGGAATACGCGGACCGCGCCTTCTGGACGATCCTGAGCCCCGGCCTGGCCATCGTGTTCACGGCGGTGTCGCTGCAAACGCTGGGCGACGGCGTGCGCGACCTGCTGGACCCGAAGCTGAAGAAGGCCGTATGAGCGCACCGCCCCGCCTGGAGGTCCTGGGCCTCTCCACTTCGTTCGCCACGGACGCCGGGCGCATCCAGAGCGTGGCCGACGTGTCCTTCTCGGTGGCCTCGGGGCAGACGCTGGCGCTCGTCGGCGAATCCGGGTCCGGCAAGTCCGTCACCAGCCTGTCGCTGATGGGCCTGCATGCGCGCACCTCGCAGGCGCGCGTGCAGGGCCAGGCCTGGTTCGTGCGTCGCGATGGCGCGCGGGTGGATCTGCTGGCGCTGCAGGAGCCGCAGCGGCGCGCGCTGCGCGGCAACGAGCTGGCCATGATCTTCCAGGAGCCCATGACCAGCCTGAACCCCGTGTTGACCGCCGGCGAGCAGATCGCCGAGAGCGTGCGGCTGCACAAGGGCCTGGACCGCCGCGCCGCCCTCGCGCATGCGCTGCGCATGCTGGAGCTCGTCGAGATCCCGGCCGCGGCGCGGCGCCTGCACGAATACCCGCACCAGCTCTCCGGTGGCATGCGCCAGCGCGTGATGATCGCGATGGCCATGGCCTGCGATCCCACGCTGCTGATCGCCGACGAACCCACCACCGCGCTCGACGTCACGATCCAGGCGCAGATCCTCGCGCTCATGGGCCGGTTGCAAAAGGAGACGGGCATGAGCCTCTTGTTCGTCACGCACAACCTGGGCGTGGTGGCGCAGTACGCCGACACGGTCGCCGTCATGTACGCCGGCCGCATCGTCGAAGCGGCGCCTGTGCACGCGCTGTTCGCGCAGCCCGCGCATCCCTACACGCGCGGCCTGCTCGCCTGCCTGCCCGGCGTCGCGCGCCGGCAGGGTACGGTGAAAGGCGAGGTGCAGGGCCGCAGGCGCCTGACCGCCATCCCTGGCCAGGTGTCCAGCCCGCTGGCCCCGCCGCCCGGCTGCGCTTTCGCGCCCCGCTGCCCGCTGCACCACGCCGCGTGCGATGCGGCGATGCCGGCGCTCGCGCCATGCGCGCAACGGCAGGTGCGCTGCATCGCCGTCGAAGCCGGGGCCGCGGCATGAGCGACCTGATCGAAGTCCGCGGCCTGCGCAAGCACTTCGGCGGCGGCGCGCATCCGGTGCGCGCGGTGGACGGCGTAAGCTTCTCCATCCGCGCTGGCGAGACCTTGGGCCTGGTCGGCGAGTCCGGCTCCGGCAAAACCACCATCGGGCGGCTTCTCACGCGGCTGGAGGACCCTTCGGGGGGCGAGGTGCTGTACCACGCCGACGGCGGCACGCGCGACCTCGCGCGGCTGTCGCAGTCGCAGTACCGGCCGCTGCGCTCCGACATCCAGATCATCTTCCAGGACCCGTACGCCAGCCTCAACCCGCGCATGCGCATCCGCCAGGTGCTGGGCGAAGCGCTGGACACCCATGGCCTGGCGCGGGGCGCGGCGCGCCTGCCGCGCATCCACGAACTGCTGCAGCAGGTGGGCCTGCGGCCCGAGCATGCCGACCGCTTCCCGCACGAGTTCTCCGGCGGCCAGCGCCAGCGCATCGGCATCGCCCGTGCGCTGGCGGTGCAGCCGAAATTCATCGTGGCCGACGAGCCCCTGTCGGCGCTGGACGTCTCCATCCAGGCGCAGGTGGTCAACCTGCTCGGCGACCTGAAGGAGCAGCTCGGGCTGACCCTGCTGTTCATCTCGCACGACCTCGACGTCGTCGAATACCTGTGCGACCGCGTGGTGGTGCTGTACCTCGGGCGGGTGATGGAGATCGCCCCCACCGACGCGCTGTACGCGCAGCCCGCGCACCCCTACACGCGCGCCCTGCTCGCCGCCGCGCCCGTTCCCGACCCGGCGCAGCGGCGCACCATCCCGCTGCTGCAGGGCGACCTGCCCAGCCCCGCGCATCCGCCCTCGGGCTGCGTGTTCCGCACCCGCTGTCCGCATGCCGTGGATGCGTGCGCAACAGCTGACACTCAACTTCGCCCCACCGGCGGCACCGACCACTGGACCGCCTGCTGGCGCACCGACCTCGTGAGCACACCATGACCCCTGCCGATTTCATCCTCGACGCCACCCAGAAGGGTTTTCCGCTCGCCGCCGCGCCGGCCCCCGCCGGCGCGCTCGCGCAACGCGGCTGGCACCTGCTGGCCGACGACCTGCCCTACCCGCTGGCGGTGCTGCGCCGGCCGGCGCTGGAGCACAACCTGCGCTGGATGCAGGACTTCGCGCGCCGCAAGGGCGTGGAGCTGGCGCCGCACGGCAAGACGACCATGGCGCCGGAACTGTTCGCGCGCCAGCTCGCCGCCGGTGCCTGGGGCCTGACCTTCGCGACGGTGTACCAGGCCTCGGTCGGCGTCGAAGCGGGCGCGCGCCGCGTCCTCATCGCCAACCAGGTGGTCTGCGACGCCGACCTCGACGGCCTCGCCGCCCTGCTCGCGCGGCAGGCGGACCTGCGCGCCTGGTTCCTCGTCGATTCGACGGCGCAGCTCGCCCTGGTCGAGGACTGGGCACGGCGCCGCGGCAGCACCCGCCGCTTCGACGTCCTGCTGGAAATGGGCATTCCAGGCCAGCGCACCGGCTGCCGCACGCAGGAGGATGCGCTGGCGCTCGCCGAAGCGCTGGCGCGTTCGCCGGCGGCGCGCCTGTGCGGCATCGAGTGCTATGAAGGCGGCGGCGCGCGCTGCGACAGCGAGCACGACGCGCGCGAAGTGACGGCCCTGGTGCGCCGCGTCCTCGCGGCCGCGCAGGCCTGCGACGCGCGCGGGCTGTTCGCGGATGGCGAGATTCTGCTCACCGCCGGCGGCTCCGCCGTGTTCGACCTGGTCGTGCCGCTGCTGCGCGCGCAAGGCCTGTCGCGCCCCGTCCTCGGCGTGCTGCGCTCCGGCTGCTACGTCACGCACGACCACCTGAATTACGCGCGCTTCCTGGAGAACGTCGAGCGCCGCGAAGGCCTGGACGCATCGCTGCGGCCCGCGCTGGAGGTGTGGGCGATGGTGCAGTCGGTGCCCGAGCCGGGCCTGGCGCTGCTGACCTGCGGCCGCCGCGACATCTCCTACGACCTGGAGATGCCCGTGCCCATCGCCCACGCACCGCGCGGCGCGCGCACGGCCGGCCCCGCGCCCGCGGGCTGGGCCATCAGCGCGCTGAACGACCAGCATGCCTACCTGCGCTTCGATTCCGCCGGCACGGTGCCGCGCGTCGGCGACCGCGTCGGCCTGGGCATCTCGCACCCCTGCACGACCTTCGACAAGTGGCGCTGGCTGCCGCTGGTCGAGGACGACGGTGCCGTCACCGGCGCGGTGCACACGCGCTTTTGAGGACGGCACGATGGACGCCTCCTCCCAAGGGCTGCTGCGGCAGCTGCGCGACCGGCTGCCGGAGCTGCCCGAGGCGCAGCGCGCGGTGGTGCAGGTGATCCTCGACGACCCGCGTGCCGCCGCCGGCGCGACGGTGGAACAACTCGCACGCGCGGCCTTCGTCTCGATGCCCACCATCGTGCGCACCTGCCGCAGCTTCGGCCACGACTCGGTGCGCGAATTCATGCTGGCTCTGGCGCAGGACCTGGCGGTGTCGGGCTCCTACCTGCATCGCAGCGTGCTCGCCGACGACAGCGCGCAGGACGTGGCCAGCAAGATCACCCAGGCGGCGGTCGCCTCGCTCGCCGACCTGGGCCGCCGCATCGACCCGGCGGTGATCGACCGCGTGGCCGACAAGCTGGCGCAGGCGCAACGCATCGACTGCTACTCGGTCGGCGCGGCATCGACCTTCATGGCCGGCGAACTGCAAAGCCGCCTGTTCCGCCTGGGCCGGCCCGCCAACGCCATCTTCGATGCGCACCAGCAGCTGGTCTCGGCCAGCACGCTCGGCCCGCAGGGCGTGGCCTTCGTCATCTCGCACGTGGGGCGCATGCCCTACACCCTGGAGGCGGCGCGCTTCGCGCGCGCGCAGGGCACGACGGTGATCGCGCTCACCCAGCCCGACACGCCGCTGGCGGAAATCGCGGACCTGCTGATCGCCGTCTCGGTGCCGCAGGACGCCGTGATGCGCGTGGGCACGGAGGCGTACCTCGCGCACCTGGTCGTCATCGAGATCCTCATGGTGCGGCTGGCGCAGAAGCTCGGGCCGCAGGTGGCGCACGGGCTGCAGCAGTTCAAGCAGCTGCTGCATCGGCACGGCTTCGACAGCGCCGAGTATTCCGGCGTGCGCGACAGCCGGGAGGGATTGCATGGGGACAGCTGAAACGGCGGTCCTGCCGCCGCATGCGACCCTGCTTCGCAACGTGACCCTGGTTGACGGCTCGGGTGCGCCCGCGCGCATAGGCGACCTGCTGCTGGCCGGCGGGCACATCGTCGCCGTCGGGGAGGTGCCGCGCGGCCTGCTGGAGAACATCGGCACGCTGGAAGAACTCGATTGCGCCGGCCTCGTCGCCGCGCCGGGTTTCATCGACGTGCACACGCACGACGATGCCGCGGCGATCGAGCGGCCGGACATGTTGCCGAAGCTTTCGCAGGGCGTGACCACCGTCATCGTCGGCAACTGCGGCATCTCGCTCGCACCGGTGGTGACCGACGCGCCGGCCGCCCCGCTCTCCCTCCTGGGCACGCGGGAGTTCCGTTATCCGTCGATGGCCTCCTATGCCGGCGCCGTGAACACCGCGGCGCCCAGCGTGAACGTCGCGGCGCTGCAGGGCCATACGGCGCTGCGCATCCGCCACGTGCGCGACCTGGACGGGCCGGCCACCGCGCAGGAACGCAGCGCGATGGCGGCGGCCATGCAGGAAGCCATGGACGCCGGCGCCCTGGGGCTGTCTTCGGGGGTCTTCTACCGTGAGGCCTATGCGGCCGACACCGAGGAACTGGTGGCGGTGGCGAGCGTCGCGGCCCGCAACGGCGGCATCTACGCCACGCACATCCGCGACGAGCTGGCAGGCATCGTGCCCGCGCTGCACGAGGCGGCGCGCACGGCCAGGCACGCCGGCCTGCCGCTGGTGATCTCCCACCACAAGTGCGCCGGGCCCGCCAACTGGGGCCGTACGCGCGAAACGCTGCCGCTGGTCGACGAACTCGCCCGCGGACAGGAAATCGCGCTGGACGTCTACCCGTACACCGCCGGCTCCACGGTGCTGCGCGAGGACCTGGTGGACGGCATCATCGACGTGCTCGTCACCGGAAGCCGGCCGCATCCGGAAATGGCGGGCCGCTACATCGCCGAGATCGCGCGCGAATGGGACGTGAACCAGCAGGAGGCGGCACGCCGGCTGATGCCGGGCGGTGCCTGCTATTTCCAGATGCGGGAGGACGACGTCGAGCGCGTCATCCGCCATCCCCTGTCGATGATCGGATCCGATGGCCTGCCGCACGACGAGCATCCGCATCCCCGCCTGTGGGGCGCCTTCCCGCGCGTGCTCGCACTCTATTGGCGCGACACGGGCGTGCTGCAGCTGGAGGAAGCCGTCCACAAGATGACCGGGCTGTCCGCGCGGCGCTTCCGCCTGGCCGGGCGCGGCGAACTGAAGGCCGGCCACGCCGCCGACGTCGTGCTGTTCGACCCGAAGCGCGTGCGCGACGCCGCGACCTTCGAGCGGCCAGCGCAGGCAAGCGAAGGGATCCTGAAGGTGTGGGTGAACGGTGCTTTGAGCTATACGGCCGAGGCTGGCTCGACCGGTGCCCGCACGGGGCGGTTCTTGCGGCGGGATATGCGTTCGTCGGCGGGGTGAAGCTTGCCTGCGCTCAGGGCTTCGTCTTGTCCTGGACGTCAAAACACAAAAAGCCCTGATTTCTCAGGGCTTTTTGCTGCTGTCTGGCGGAGCGAGAGGGATTCGAACCCTCGATGCAGGTTTTGGCCCGCATACTCCCTTAGCAGGGGAGCACCTTCGGCCACTCGGTCATCGCTCCGAAGAAACCGCATTATGCCCGAACGGAACCCGGCTTCGGGCTCCGGCCGGGCTTGGCGGCTTACTGGGCCGGCGCCGGCGGCTGGTCGAGCTCGAAGGCGCGGTGCAGCGCGCGCACCGCCAGCTCCATGTATTTCTCGTCGATCACCACCGAGGTCTTGATCTCGCTGGTGGAGATCATCTGGATGTTGATGCCGTCCTCGGCCAGCGCGCGGAACATCTTGCTGGCGATGCCCCCGTGGCTGCGCATGCCGATGCCCACGATGCTGACCTTGCAGATGCGCGTGTCGCCCTCGACCCGGTCGGTGCCCAGGTTGGGCAGCACCTGGGTCTTGAGCACCTCCATCGTGCGCGCGTAGTCGTTGCGGTGCACGGTGAAGCTGAAGTCGGTCTTGCCCTCGTGGCTGACGTTCTGGATGATGACGTCGACTTCGATGTTGGCATCGGCCACCGCGCCCAGGATCTGGAAGGCGATGCCCGGCCTGTCCGGCACGCCCAGGATGGAGATCTTGGCCTCGTCGCGGTTGAACGCGATGCCCGACACGATGGCTTGTTCCATTTTCTCGTCTTCCTCAAATGTGATCAGCGTGCCCGAGCGCGCCTCCTCCTCGATGGGAATGTCCCACGGAGTGAAGCTCGACAGCACGCGCAGCGGCACGTGGTACTTGCCGGCGAATTCGACCGAGCGGATCTGCAGCACCTTGGAGCCCATGGACGCCATCTCGAGCATTTCCTCGAAGCTCACGCTGCGCAGCCGCCGCGCCTCGGGCACCACGCGCGGATCGGTCGTGTAAACGCCGTCCACGTCGGTGTAAATGAGGCACTCGTCGGCCTTCAGCGCCGCGGCCACGGCCACGGCCGAGGTATCGCTGCCGCCGCGGCCGAGCGTGGTGATGTGGCCCTTGTCGTCGATGCCCTGGAAGCCGGTGATGACGACCACCTTGCCGGCCGCCAGCTCGCCGCGCACGCGCTCGTCGGCGATCGATTCGATGCGGGCCTTGGTGTAGGCGCTGTCGGTGCGCACCGGAACCTGCCAGCCCGTGAAGCTGACGGCGGGCACGCCCTCGGCCTGCAGCGCAATGGACAGCAGCCCGACCGACACCTGCTCGCCGGTGGAAGCCAGCATGTCGAGCTCGCGGCAGACGGCGTCGCTGGGCGTGCCGGGAAACAGCTCCTTGGCCAGGCCCAGCAGTCGGTTGGTTTCGCCGCTCATGGCGCTGGGCACCACCACCAGCTGGTGGCCGGCGCGCACCCATTTGGCGACCCGCTTGGCGACGTTGCGGATGCGCTCCGTGGAGCCCATGGACGTGCCGCCGTATTTGTGAACGATCAATGCCATCGGAGTGGTGGAAACAAAGGTGGGCTGCGGTGCGGCGAAGAGGAAGGTGGCCGAGAAGGCCGGGCACGCGCAAGGCTGGGGAAATTATACCGATGGGCTATAGGCCAATCTGTCACCAATCCTCTCGATCGTCCCGTCCGCCACCTTGATGCGGATGCGGTGGCCGCGCGTGGCGCAGGCGGCCACCTGGTCCAGCAGCTCCTCCAGCTGCGCCGCGCTGGCCGCCGCGCCGTGCGCCATGCGCAGCCAGTGGCGCAGCAGGTTGGCCTGGCGCGCACGCGGCAGTTCGCGCAGCGGCGCGACGGCGGGCGCGCCATCCATGCCGAGAAGGTCCTGCGCGGCCAGCGCCGCCAGCAGCTCCTGCGCCTGCGCGGCGTGCCGCGCCGAGCGGGCGAAGGTCTCCCTGAACTGCGGAAAAGCCTGCTCCAGCGCCGGCAGCAGCTGGTGGCGGATGCGGTTGCGCGTGAACGCGGTGTCGGCGTTGCTCGGGTCGTCGATGAAGGACACGGACGCATCGCGCAGCCACGTGCGCAACGCGACGCCGGGCACGGCGAGCAAGGGCCGCTCGAAGTGCATGCCGTGGCGCTCGAAGCGCGCGGGCATAGCCGCCAGCCCCGGCAGTCCGGCCCCGCGGCTCAGGGCCAGCAACAAGGTCTCCACCTGGTCGTCCGCGTGCTGGGCCAGCAGCACCGCATGCAGCCCGTGCTCACGTGCAGCCTGCGCGAGGGCGCCGTAGCGCGCGCGGCGGGCGCTGTCTTCCGGGCTGTCGCCGGGTGCATGGCGCGCATCGACGCGCACCACGTGCAGCGGGATGCCGAGCGCTTCGCAAACCGCGACACAGTGCCTCTCGAAGTCATCGGCCGCGGCCTGCAGGCCGTGGTGCACGTGGACCGCATGCACCTGGCCAGGCCATCGCTGCGTTGCCGCGTGCAACAAAACGGTGGAATCGGCGCCGCCGCTGTACGCAATGGCAAGCGGCCGCGGCAGGCTCAGCGCCTGCAGCGCGGACTCAGCGGGATTCGGCCTTGGTGTCGGTGAAGCGGCCATAGCTTTGCAGCCGCTCGTAGCGCCGGTCCAGCAGTTCGCGCACCTTCAGGTCGCCGACCTGGCGGAAGGCGTCGTTCAGGCCGCGCTTGAGGAAGGCTGCCATCTGCTTGTGGTCGCGGTGGGCGCCGCCCACCGGCTCGTTGACGATCTTGTCTACCAGGCCCAGCGCCTTCAGGCGGTGCGCGGTGATGCCCATGGCGTCGGCCGCGTCCTGGGCTTTTTCCGACGTCTTCCACAAGATGGAAGCGCAGCCCTCGGGGCTGATCACGGAATAGATGGAGTACTGCAGCATCAGCACCTGGTCGCCCACCGAGATGGCCAGCGCGCCGCCGGAGCCGCCCTCGCCGATGATGGTGGTGATGATCGGCACTTCCAGCTGCGCCATCTCGTAGATGTTGCGGCCGATGGCTTCGGACTGGCCGCGCTCCTCGGCGTCGATGCCGGGATAGGCGCCCGGCGTGTCGACGAAGGTGAACACCGGCAGCTTGAATTTCTCGGCCGTCTTCATGAAGCGCAGCGCCTTGCGGTAGCCCTCGGGACGGCTCATGCCGAAGTTGCGCGCCGCGCGCTCTTTCGTGTCGCGGCCCTTCTGGTGGCCCAGCACCACGCAGGCATTGCCGTTGAAGCGCGCCAGGCCGCCCACGATGGACTGGTCGTCGGCGAAATGCCGATCGCCGTGCAGCTCCACGAAATCGGTGAAGATTTCGTTGATGTAGTCCATGGTGTAGGGCCGCTCGGGGTGGCGCGCGATCTTGGTGATCTGCCACGGCGTGAGCTGGCCGTAGATGTCCTTGGTGAGCTGCTGGCTCTTCTTGGACAGCTGGTCGATTTCCTCGGAGATGTCCACGGCCGACTCGGTCTGCACGTAGCGCAGCTCGTCGATCTTGGTCTCCAGCTCAGCGATCGGCTGCTCGAAATCGAGAAATGTTCTTTTCGCCAAGGTAAATGCCTCCTCGCGTTGTCCCGGCCTCAGTAGGCCACAGGCAGGGGATCCAGCGACCGCCAAATATACCAAGTCGCCACGCTGCAATACGGGCTCCAGGCGGCGGCCACCTCGCGCGCCTCGCTGCGGCTGACCGGGTCGCCGGAAAAATAGCTGCGGCTGATGCCGGTGATCAGCCCCACATCGTCCAGCGGCAGCACGTCCGGACGCATGAGGTGGAAGATGAGGAACATCTCGGCCGTCCAGCGGCCGATGCCGCGGATGCCGACCAGCTCGGCAATGATGTCCTCGTCGCCCATGTCGCGCCAGGCATCGGCGTGGACGGCGCCGGAGTCGAAGTGCAGCGCCAGGTCGACCAGGTATTCGATCTTGCGCGCCGACAGGCCCGCCGCGCGCATGTCGTCCACCTTCAGCTTCAGCACGTTGGCTGCCGTCATCTTGCGCGGCAGCTTGGCGAACTTGTCCCACACGCTCTGCGCCGCCTTCACCGAGATCTGCTGGCCCACGATGCTGCGCGCCAAGGTGGTGAAGGCGTCGCCGCGCGACTGCAGGCAGGCGTCGCCGAACTGCGGGATCAGGCGCTTCATCACGCGGTCGCGCCGCGCCAGGTACTTGCAGGCCTCGGCCCAGTAGGACGGCGTCGTCTGGATGACGGGATCGGCGCCGCTCACGCTGCCGCCTCCCAGGTGGTGCCCGTGGGCGAATCCTTCAGCACGATGCCCTGCTCCAGAAGTTCCTTGCGGATGCGATCCGCCTCGGCGAAATTCTTCGCCTGCTTGGCCACGGCGCGCGCCTCGATGCCGCGCTGGATCGACGCTTCGTCCAGCGCCGCGCCGGCGCGCAGGAAGGCCTTGGGGTCGCCCTGCAGGATGCCGAGCGTGGCGCCCAGCGCCCGCAGCAGCCCGGCGGCCTGCGCCGACTTGCCGCGGTTCACTTCGGCGGCCAGGTCGAACAGCACGGCCATCGCCTCGGGCGTGGCGAAGTCGTTGTCCATGGCGGCCTTGAAGCGCGCCGCATGCGGGTGGCTCCAGTCGAGCACCACGTCGGCCGGCGCCACCAGGTCCAGCGCGGTGTACAGCCGGCGCAGCGCGCCGCGCGCGTCTTCCAGGTGCGCGTCGCTGTAGTTCAGCGGGCTGCGGTAGTGCGTGCGCACGAGGAAGTAGCGCAGCGTCTCGGCGTCGAACTGCTTCAGCACCTCGCGGATGGTGAAGAAATTGCCGAGCGACTTCGACATCTTCTCGTTGTCGATGTTGACGAAGCCGTTGTGCATCCACACCCTGGCCAGCGGCACACCGTTGGCGCCCTCGCTCTGCGCGATCTCGTTTTCGTGGTGCGGAAACTGCAGGTCGGCGCCACCGCCATGGATGTCGAAGGTGTCGCCCAGCAGCGCGCACGCCATTGCCGAGCACTCGATGTGCCAGCCGGGCCGCCCGCGGCCGTAGTCGCTGTCCCATTGCGCGTCGGCCGGCTCGGCGGGCTTGGCCGACTTCCACAGCACGAAGTCCAGCGGGTCCTCCTTGCCGTCCAGCACCGCCACGCGCTCGCCCGCGTGCAGCTCGTCCAGCGACTTGCCCGACAGCTTGCCGTAGCCGGGGAAGCGCCGCACCGCGTAGTTCACGTCGCCGCCTTCGGCGCGGTAAGCCAGGCCCCTGGCCTCCAGCTTGCGCACGATGTCCAGCATCTGCGGCACGTAGTCGGTGGCGCGCGGGTCGTGCGTGGGCCGGGCGATGCCCAGCGCGTCGAAGTCGACGTACATCTCGGCGATCATGCGGTCGGTGAGCGCGCGCACCGGCTCGCCGTTCTCCACCGCGCGGCGGATGATCTTGTCCTCGATGTCGGTGATGTTGCGCACGAAGGTCACGCGCAGGCCGCACGCCTGCAGCCAGCGGCGCGCCACGTCGAACGCGATGTTGGAGCGCGCATGGCCGATATGGCACAGGTCGTACACGGTGATGCCGCACACGTACATGCGCACATGGCCGGGTTCCAGCGGCGAAAACTCCTCCAGCGCACGCGTGAGCGTGTTGTAGATGCGCAGGCTCATTGGTCAGCAGTGGCGCATCGGGAGGCGCTCTTGGGGATTGTCGTGTTCGGGGGTGCGGCTGCCGCGCAGGGGTCCGCAGCTACAATCCGCCGCAGTATATCGGCCCCTGCCGGGCCATGCCATATGGCCCCGCCAAGAGACTCCACCATGCACCTGCCCTCCCGCCTTTCGGCGTTCGCGCGCGCGGCGGCGGTTGCCGCCGCCCTGTGCTGCACGGCCATCGCCCATGCCGCCGACGCGTATGCCGACGTGCAGCAGCTGATGCGCTCGGGCAAGCTGGCCGAAGCGCTTGCCAAGACGCAGCAGGCCATCGCGGCACGCCCCAAGGACCCGCAGATGCGCTTCCTGCAGGGCGTGATCCACACCGAGGCGGGCCGCCCGGGCGAGGCCATCGCCACCTTCACCGCGCTCACGCAGGATTATCCCGAGCTGGCCGAGCCGTACAACAACCTGGCCGTGCTGTACGCCGGCCAGGGCAAGTACGACATGGCGCGCGCGGCGCTGGAGCAGGCGCTGCGCGTGAACCCCAACTATGGCGTGGCCCACGAGAATCTGGGCGACGTGTATGCGCGGCTGGCCGCGCAATCGTACGAGCGCGCGGGCCGGCTGGAGCCGAAAAGCCCTTCCGTGCCGGCCAAGCTCACGCTGGTGCGGCAACTGTTCACACCAAGGAGTTGATTTGCCGCAGATCGCATTGAAGCGCCGGGCCGCCGCGGCCCTGGTCGCGCTGGGACTGTTCACCGCCGCCGCCGTGCCCGCGCTCGCGCAGGACGCGCCGAAGGTGCGCCTGTCCACCACCATGGGCGACATCGTCATCGAGCTGTACCCCGACAAGGCGCCCAAAACGGTCGAAAACTTCCTGCAATACGTGAAGGACAAGCATTACGACGGCACGGTGTTCCACCGCGTCATCGACAACTTCATGGTGCAGGGCGGCGGCTTCGACACCAGCTACGTGCAAAAGCCCACGCGCGCGACCATCGCGCACGAGGGCCGCGAGGCGCTCGCCAAGGGCGGGCCGCGCAACGTCGTCGGCACGGTGGCGATGGCGCGCACCGGCGACCCCAATTCGGCAAGCGCGCAGTTCTTCATCAACGTGAAAGACAACGCGTTCCTCGACCCCGTGGTCATCCCGGCCGGCGACCCCGTGCCGAAGTTCGAATACCAGGGCCGCGTGTACGAGAACGTGCCGCGCCAGCAGCTGATGGCCGCGCCGCAGCTGTACGGCTACACCGTGTTGGGCAAGGTGGTCAGCGGCATGGACGTGGTCAACCGGATCAAGGCGGTGCCCACCGGCGCCGCCGGCCCGCTGCCCAGCGACGTGCCGAAAACCCCCGTCATCCTCAATTCGGCCACGCTGCTGAAGTAACGCACACAAGGAAGGAATCCCCATGAGCAATCCCAAAGTCGAACTGCACATCGCCGGCTACGGCGTCATCACGCTGGAGCTGGACGAGCAGAAGGCCCCCAAGAGCGTGGCCAACTTCCTGGCCTACGTGAAGAAGGGCCACTACGACGGCACCGTGTTCCACCGCGTGATCGAAGGCTTCATGGTGCAAGGCGGCGGCTTCGAGCCCGGCATGAAGCAAAAACCCACCGACGCGCCGGTGGACAACGAGGCCAACAACGGCCTGAAGAACGACAACTACACCGTGGCCATGGCGCGCACCCAGGCGCCGCATTCGGCCACCGCGCAGTTCTTCATCAACGCGTCCGACAACGGCTTCCTGAACCACACCGCACCCACGGCGCAGGGCTGGGGCTACACGGTGTTCGGCAAGGTCGTCGAGGGCAAGGACGTGGTGGACCGCATCAAGGCGGTGAAGACCGGCCGCCGCGGCTTCCATGACGACGTGCCCGAGCAGGACGTCGTCATCGAGAAGGCCGTCGCCGTCTGAAGCACGACGTGGACGCGGCCGACGTTCCCGCGTTCCAGGAGCTTGAAGCGCCTGCAGGCTGGCGCGCCGTCGATTTCATCTCCGACCTGCACCTGCAGGCCAGCGAGCCCGGCACCTTCGCCGCGTGGCGCCGCTACATGGTGGCGACGCACGCCGACGCGGTGTTCATTCTGGGCGACCTGTTCGAGGTCTGGGTCGGCGACGACGCGGCCGCCGAGCCCGGCTTCGCCGCCGAATGCGGCGCCGTGCTGCGCGACGCGGCTGCCGCGCGCCCGGTGTACTTCCTGCACGGCAACCGCGACTTCCTGGTGGGCGCGGATTTCCTGCGCGGATGCGGCGTGGTACTGCTGCAGGACCCCACGGTACTCACGCTCGCGGGACAGCGCTGGCTGCTCACGCACGGCGACGCGCTGTGCCTGGCCGACACCGGCTACCTGGCATTTCGCGACAAGGTGCGCCGGTCCGCGTGGCAGCAAACCTTCCTGGGACAGCCGCTCGCGCAGCGCC
>NZ_JACCWG010000154.1 GCF_013697775.1 Ramlibacter sp.
GCGTCGCGCTGCACGCGCGCGCCGGCACGCGGCTGGCCGGCCGCACCGGGCCGCTCGGATTCCTGGCGCGCGACATCGGCGCGGAGGTGCCGCGGCTGATGCACGAACTGGCCGGGGTTCTTATTCCACCCGCTCGATCATCACCGGCTTGAAGCCCAGATCGGCCGCCTTGCCCTTGCGGCCGCGGCCCGCCTTGGCGTTGTTCAAGGAGCGGATCTCCAGCGTCTCTTCGCGCTCCTTGGCGCCGCGGCCGATGCCGCTGATCTTCACCGAGCGGGTGTACGCCGCGGCGCCGGCCAGCGTGTCCTTGGGCTCCAGGTCGATCAGCATCAGCCCGCGCCCGCCGCTGCCCATGGCCTTCAGTTCGGTGATGTCGAAGCTCAGGATGCGGCCGTTGGTGGATGCGCAGCACACGTGCGTCGCGGGCGCCTGCGGCGGCACGTTCGCCGGCGACGGCTTGCACACCGACTCGCCGGCGCCGACGCTGATGAATGCCTTGCCGCCCTTCTGGCGCGAGACCATGTTGTCCACCGTCGCCAGGAAACCGTAGCCGCCCGAGCTGGACACCAGCAGCCAGGCGCCGCCGGCGCCCGCGAAGTAGTGCACCAGCTGCGTGCCGGACTCCAGCTCGACCAGGGTCGTCATCGGCTGGCCGTCGCCCCGGGCGCCGGGCAGCAGCGCTACCGCGACCGAGTACACGCGGCCGTTGCTGCCAAAGGCCAGCAGCGTGTCCACGGTGCGGCACTCGAACGTGCCGTACAGGCCGTCGCCGGCCTTGAAGGCGAACGACGCGGCGTCGTGCCCGTGGCCCTGGCGCGCGCGCACCCAGCCCTTTTGCGACACCACCACCGTCACCGGCTCGTCGATCACCTTGACCTCGGCCACGGTGCGCTTTTCGGCCTGGATCAGCGTGCGGCGCGCATCGCCGAACTGCTTGGCGTCGCCCTCGATCTCCCTGACCATCAACCGCTTGAGCGCCGCCGGGCTGCCCAGGATGTCTTCCAGCTTCTTTTGCTCCTCGCGCAGGCCCTTGAGTTCCTGCTCGATGCGGATGGCCTCCAGCCGCGCCAGCTGGCGCAGCCGGATTTCCAGGATGTCCTCGGCCTGCCGGTCGCTGAGCTTGAAGCGCGCGATCAGCGCGGACTTGGGCTCGTCGCTGTTGCGGATGATGCGGATCACCTCGTCGATGTGCAGCAGCACCAGCTGCCGCCCCTCGAGGATGTGGATGCGGTCCATCACCTTGGCCAGGCGGTGGCGCGAGCGGCGCTCGATGGTGCGCTGGCGGAATTCGATCCACTCGTTCAGGATGGTCCGCAGCGCCTTCTGCACCGGCTTGCCGTCCAGCCCCACCATGGTGAGGTTCATCGGCACCGAGCTCTCCAGGCTGGTGTGCGCCAGCAGCGTGGTGATCAGCTCGTTCTGCTCGATGCGGCTGGTCTTGGGCTCGAACACCAGCCGCACCGCCGCGTCCTTGCTGGACTCGTCGCGCACCGCGTCCAGCACCGACAGCAGGTTTTGCTTGAGCTGCACCTGGTCCTGCGACAAGGCCTTCTTGCCGGCCTTGATTTTCGGGTTGGTGAGCTCCTCGATCTCTTCCAGCACCTTCTGCGTGCTGACGCCGGGCGGCAGTTCATTGACGACAAGCTGCCACTGGCCACGCGCGAGTTCCTCGATCTTCCAGCGCGCGCGCACCTTCAGCGAGCCGCGCCCGCCGCGGTACGCCTCGGCGATGTCGGCCGCGCTGCTGATCAGCTGGCCGCCGCCCGGGAAATCCGGGCCGGGCAGCAGCGCGAACAGTTCGGCGTCATCGAGCTTGGGGTTCTTCACCAGCGCCACGCAGGCCTCGGCCACTTCGCGCAGGTTGTGGCTTGGAATCTCGGTGGCCAGGCCGACGGCGATGCCGCTCGCGCCATTGAGCAGGGTGAACGGAAGCCGCGCGGGCAGCACCACCGGCTCCTGCGTGCTGCCGTCGTAATTGAGCACGAACTCCACCGTGCCTTCGTCGAGCTCGTCGAGCAGCAGGCTGGCGATGCGCGCGAGCCGCGCCTCGGTGTAGCGCATCGCCGCCGCGCCGTCGCCGTCGCGGCTGCCGAAGTTGCCCTGGCCGTCGACCAGCGGATAGCGCTGCGCGAAGTCCTGCGCCATGCGCACCATCGCGTCGTAGGCGGCCTGGTCGCTGTGCGGATGGAACTTGCCCAGCACGTCGCCCACCACGCGGGCGCTCTTCACCTGCTTGGGTCCGGCGCCGGTGCCGCCCGCGCCATACCCCAGGCCCATGCGCGACATCGAATACAAAATGCGGCGCTGCACCGGCTTTTGGCCGTCGCTCACGTCGGGCAGCGCCCGGCCCTTGACCACGCTCAGCGCGTACTCCAGGTAGGCGCGCTGGGCGTAGGCGGCCAGCTCCAGGCCGGTCTCGCCGTCGCCCTCGCCGCTGCCGAAGGGAATCAGTTCTTCTTGCTCCATCGTTCTTCTAAAGGGCAAACAGGTTCAGGAGGCGATTTCGTGTTCCGTGAGGCTCACGATGCGCCGTTCGGAAGGCGCGTGCAGTTCCTGCTCGAGCCGCTGGCCCAGGCGGTGCAGCAGCGCCTTGGCCGGTACCTCGTCGGGCGGCACCGGCGCGAGCACGATGCGGAACTGCAGGAAGTCGGGCAGGCCGGGCACCGGCTCCTTCAGGCCCGCCACCAGGATGCGGCTGGCCACGTTGGCCGCCGCCTCGGCCGGCGACAGCCCCTCGGCCAGCACCGCCACGCGCGAATGCGTCACGCGCGCGGCCACGTCGCCTTCGCGCAGCGCCTCGCGGATGCGGTTGGCTGCCGTGAGCACCGCGTTCTCGCCGGCCTCGGGACCGAATTCGGCGGCGATGCGGCCGAGGTTCTCGATGTGCACCAGCAGCAGCACGCTGGGGTGGCCGTAGCGCTTGATCAGGTTGCGCGCGGCGCGCGCGCGCTCGGCCAGCACGATGGGCGTGGACAGGCCGGTCAGCGGGTCCACCGTGTTGCGCGCGTCGATGCGCACCCGCGTTTCGCCCCGGATGCGGCTGCGCCACACGGTGCCAAGGAACACGCAGGTGCTCCACAGCGTGAGCAGGCCGGCCACCAGCAGCGTCAGCGTGACGTTGGAAGGCGCGCGCACGGCGCGCCACGACAGCGCCGCTCCGGCCGCGACCAGCGCGCCGAAGCCCGGCACCAGCCACCAGACCCAGGGGCGGCTTTGCGGCCAGGCGCGCAGCAGCACCACCAGCACCAC
>NZ_JACCWG010000180.1 GCF_013697775.1 Ramlibacter sp.
CAAGCGGCCTGCCGCAGCCTGGGCGGCGAGCGGCTGGACGGCGCCCAGGCCGCCGCGCAATGGCAGGCCTGCCGCGAGCAGCAGCTGCCGTGGTTCGCCGAAGCCGGTGGCCGCGACCTGTGGCGGCTGTCGGTGCCGCAGACGGCCGCGGAACTCGACCTGGGTGCGCCGTCTCTGATCGAGTGGCACGGCGCACAGCGCTGGGTGCATGCGCCCGCCGGCGACGCCGAGCGCCTGCGCCGGATCGCGAAGGATACGGGCGGCCACGCAACGCTGTTCCGGACCTCGCCCGACGCCGCGGCCGGCCTTGCGCGCTTCCAGGCGCTGGCTGCGCCGCTGGACCGCATCCACGCCAAACTCAAACGCGAATTCGATCCCGTCGGCGTCTTCAATCCCGGACGGCTGTTCCCAAACTTCTGATGCAAACCAATCTTTCCCCCGAATTCCGGAACACGCCCGACGGCGAGGAGGCCGAGGCCATCCTGCGCAAGTGCGTGCACTGTGGCTTCTGCACCGCCACCTGCCCCACCTACCAGGTGCTGGGCGACGAACTCGACGGGCCGCGCGGGCGCATCTACCTCATCAAACAGATGCTGGAGGGCGAGCCGCCCACGCAGAAGACGCAACTGCACCTGGACCGCTGCCTGACCTGCCGCAACTGCGAAAGCACCTGCCCGAGCGGCGTGCAGTACGGCCACCTGGTGGACATCGGCCGCAGGGTGATGGAGCGCAAGGTGCCGCGCGGCGCCGGCTCGCGCGCGGTGCGCTGGGCGCTGAAGGAGGGGCTGCCGTCCCCGCTGTTCGCGCCGGCCATGAAGCTGGGGCAGGCGGTGCGCGGCGTGCTGCCGGGCAAGCTCAGGGACAAGGTGCCCGCGCCGCAGGACGCCGGCCGCTGGCCTACGCGGGAACATGCGCGCAAGGTGCTGCTTCTGGCCGGCTGCGTGCAGCCGGCCATGGCGCCCAACATCAACAGCGCCACCGCACGGGTGCTGGATGCCGCCGGCATCCAGGCCGTCATCGCGCCGGCCGCAGGCTGCTGCGGCGCGGTGCGCTTCCACCTGAACGACCAGGAAGGCGGCCTGGCGCAGATGCGCGCCAACATCGACGCTTGGTGGCCGTACGTGGAAAACGGGCAGGTCGAGGCGATCGTCATGAACGCCTCCGGATGTGGCGTCACGGTCAAGGAGTACGGCCATCTGCTGCGGCTGGACACCGCCTATGCGGACAAAGCGGCCCGCATTGGTGCGCTCACGCGCGACCTGAGCGAACTCCTGCCGCAATTGGCGCAAGCCCTGCAGGGCCGGGTGCGACCGCCGGAGGAACTGCTGGGCTATCACCCGCCGTGCACCCTGCAGCACGGCCAGCAGCTCAAGGATGGGGTGGAAACCGGGCTGACGCAGCTTGGCTTCAAGGTCCGGCGGGCGCCCGACGAAGCTCACTTGTGCTGCGGTTCGGCGGGTACTTACTCCGTCTTACATCCTGACATTGCACAGAATTTGCGTGACAGGAAACTAACCCATCTGGGCCGCCTGGAACCGGCCGCGATCCTCTCCGCGAACATTGGGTGCATCACCCATTTACAGAGTGGAACCGGCACGCCGGTGCGGCATTGGGTCGAGGCTTTGGATGAAGCGCTGGTAGCTGATCGGTAACGTTGGGTGACAGGAGCCCCTACTGACATCAGCTTGTCAGTGTGGTGCGCCAAAGTAGAGGCTTCAACGGCGGCAAACACGACCGCCGGCCTCCCCAATTCCGCTGTCACACACGTCAGGATCTTCCATGCGCCGAGCCGACCGACTTTTCCACATCATCCAGCTGATCCGCGGCCGGCGGTTGACCACCGCCGCCTACCTCGCCCAACGGCTGGAGGTGTCGGAGCGCACCATCTACCGCGACGTGGCCGACCTGCAGCTGCAGGGCGTGCCGATCGAAGGCGAGGCCGGCGTCGGCTACCGCCTGGGCGTGGGGTTCGACCTGCCGCCCATGATGTTCACCAACGACGAGGCCAAGGCGCTGGTGGCCTCGGTGCGCATGGCGCAGGCCTGGCTCGACCCGGCGCTGGCGCACAGTGCGGAGGATGCGCTGGGCAAGATCCTGGCGGTGCTGCCGACCGACGCCCGCGTCGCGGCGGAGGCGCTGGCGGTGTATGCGCCGCTGGGCGGGCTGTCCGAATCGGCGCAGACCATGCTGCAGACATTGCGCGAAGCGGCGCAGGAGCGCCGCAAGGTGTTCATCAATTACCGCGACCTCACCGACAAGCTGACCCAGCGTACTGTGCGGCCGCTGGGCTGCTTCTACTGGGGCAAGGTCTGGACGCTGGCCGGCTGGTGCGAGGAGCGCAACGATTTCCGTAGCTTCCGCATCGACCGCGTGACCTACGTGCGCCGCATGGACGACCGTTTCCGCGACGAACCCGGCCGCACGCTGGCCGACCTGGAGCGGCTGGACCACGAGTGGTACAAGGACGCCCACTGGACCAGCGACGCGCCAGCGCACGAGAGCCCGGCCCGCGCCACGGCCTGACGGTACTGCCGCGCCAGGCTGGCTCAGGCCAGCGCGTCGCGGTAGCGCCGGCTGCACGGCACCACGCTGCCGTCCTTCATCTTCAGGCGCGCGTCGCCGGACGGTTGCGGCTCGATTTCAGCGATGCGGTCCAGGTTGACCGCGTAGCTGCGGTGCACCTGCACGAAGCGCGCCGGGTCCAGCTGGCGCAGGAACTCGGCCAGGGTGGAGCGCAGCAGGTAATCGTGGCCGTTCACATGCAGGCCGACGTAGTTGCCCTGGGCCTGGACCCAGGCGATGTCGGCGGCGGCGATGAGGAATTCCTTGCGCAGCTTGCGCACCAGGAAGCGTTCCGGGCGCTCGGTTGAAGTAGGTGGCGCCGGGAGCCCGGCATCGTCCGCGGCCGGTGGTTCCAGCGGCTGCGCGCCGGCGGCCGGCTCCGGCGCATCCAGCAGCCGGGCCTCGCCCTGCAGCCGCAGCAGCACCAGCCGGTAGCTCCAGATCGCCACCAAAATCATCAGGTAGGTGCGCACGTCCTTCAGGTATTCGTAGCCAAAGGCAGTGGGCCAGTCGCGCACCACGTACGCGCTGCCGGCCAGCGCATAAACCGCCTTGCGTAGCAGCACCATGGCGCCGACGTGGGCCGCGCAGTACGCCAGGCTGCCCAGCAAATGCCAGGGCAGGCTGGCGCGCCAGCTGTCCCAGCGCAGCGGAAAACGGCGCTCGAAGGCGGCCAGGGCGGGAATCAGGGCACCGATCACCAGCGTGCTGCTGAGCTCCCAGGTCGCTGGTTGCCACAGTGGAACGTCCGGCGTGGCACGCTGCAGGTCCAGCCAGCTCACCACGGTGTTGAACAAGGCCTGCCCTAGCAGCACCACGATCCAGAAGCCGATTTCCGCGCGGCGCCGCCACGGCTGGTAGCGCGCCAGCATGGAAAGGGATGGGTCGGGCATGGGCGAAGTCTAGGGGCGCCGCCGCCGATTCGTCCCATGGGGCCTCCGCTCGTCCCAAAGGGCCGGCGTGCCGTCCCATGGCGGGTGCGGCCGGCGGGGGCAGGGCCAAGAATCCGCCGCATGGACTCTTCGACAACAAGCGCAGGACAGGCGAGACGCCACGACATCGACGCCTTGCGCGTGCTGGCCTTCGGGCTGGTGATCCTCTACCACGTGGCCATGTACTACGTGCCCGGCTGGGGCTGGCACCTCAAGAGCCCGCAGCCGGCGGACTGGCTGCCGGTGCCGATGCGTGCACTCAACCTGTGGCGCCTGGATCTTCTGTTCCTGGTGTCCGGGCTGGCGGTGGCGCTGCTTCGCCGCAGCGGCGGCCGCCGGAGGGCGCTGGCGAAACAGCGCAGTTGGCGCCTGCTCCTGCCGCTGGCGTTCGGCATGCTGGTGATCGTGCCGTACCAGCCGTATGCGCAGGGCGTCGCCAACGGGCTGATCGAGCCGGGCTTCGGCCGCTTCCTGGCGCGCTACTTCAGCCACAGCCAGCCGTGGCCGGCCGGCGCCTTCGACGGCTGGGAAGCAGGCGTCACCTGGAACCACCTCTGGTACCTGGCCTATCTCTGGTTCTACACGGTGCTGCTGGTGCTGCTGATGCCGCTGCTGGAGTCGGCGGCCGGCCAGCGCTTGCGCGATGCCTTGCGGAACCTGCGTGGCGCGAGGCTGCTGCTGCTGCCGGTGCTTCCGCTGCTGGTGTCCAGCCTGGTGCTCTGGCCGCGCTTTCCGGCCACGCACGACCTCATCCATGACGGCTGGGCGCATGCCGCGTACTTCACGCTGTTCCTCTACGGCTACTGGATCGGGCTGGATGCCGGCTTTTGGGCCGAACTGACGCGCTTGCGCTGGAAAGCACTGGGCGTCGCCGTCCTGCTGCTGGCCGTGCTGATGGGCTTGCGCGCCGCCTGGCCCGACGGCGCGCCGCTGCGCCATCTGCTGCGCTGCCTGGGCGACTTCTATTTGTGGGCAGCCATCCTCGCCATCCTGGGCTGGGCGCACCACAAGCTCAACAGGCCATGGCCGTGGCTGGCCTGGGCCAGCGAAGCGGTATTTCCCTGGTACGTGCTGCACCAGACGCTGATCATCGTGCTGATCGTCCAGCTGGCGCCGCTGGGGCTTGGCCCGGTGCTGGAGCCGGCGCTGCTGGTGGGCGGCACCGCCCTGGGCTGCTGGGCGATCACGGCAATGGTGCGGCGCGTGAACTGGCTGCGTCCGCTGTTCGGCCTCAAGCCGACGCGGGTTGCTGCTTTGCGTGTTCCGACCATCCGGCCCACGCGGCCGCAGCCATGATCAAGGCGCCGCCCAGCAGCGTTCGCGCGGTGAGCTCGCCGGCGCCGAACGCCACCGACGACAGGCTGGCGAACACGATCTCCGACAGCATCACCAGCGCCGTCACATGCGCCGGCAGGCGGGCCGCGCCATACTGCATGGTCGCATTGCTGCTGAGGAACACCAGGCCCAGCGCCACCGCCAAGCCGACCCACGGGAACGCCAGTGCCGGGAGCGGGGCAATCGCGCCCATGGACGAGGCAACCAGTCCGCTCGCCAGGGCAGCCAGCACGCCGCCGCCGAACATGGCGTTCAGCCGCACGGCGGAATCGACGGCGCGCAGCCGCCGCACCGTGACGCTGGTCAAGGCGAAACTGAAGCCCCCCAGCAGCGCCAGCATGTCGGCGATGTCGCGCGGCACCGGCCAGGGCGCGTCGGGCGATTTCAGCACCACCCACACGCCGGCCAGCGCCAGCGCCAGGCGCATCAGCTTGGCCGGGTCGGGCTTCTCGCCCAGCAGCGGCCAGGCCAGCAGCACGCTCCACACCGGCATCATGTAGAACAGCAGCACCACCCGCACCACGTCGCCCACCGTCACGCCCCAGTTGAAGGCCAGGTTGGTGGTGCCGGCGGCTGCGCCCAGCGCCCACAGCGACGGCTGGCGCACGATCTGCGCCCAGGCCTTCGGCCGCACCAGGGTGCCGATGGCCAGGGGCGTGGCGAACACGACGGCGGTGGCCCAGACCGGATGCACGCCCTGTGCGTACAGCAGGCGCATCGGCAACCAGGACAGGCCCCAGACGAGAGCGTTCCAGAGCAGCGCCAGCACGGCCCGCCCGGGGTGCGGCTCACTCATGCGTGTGGTCGTGCCGCGCGATCTTCAGCAGGTGGTCGACCTCGTCCTTGTACTTGATGCAGTTGCTGGCGTGCCAGCGCTTGATGATCCACATCACGCCGGCCACCACCAGGCCGAAGGCGGTGATGGCGCCGAAGGCAGAGAGGCCCAGGCCGGCCGACAGGCTGTAGAACGCGCCCAGGCCCAAAATGCAGGCCTGCTCGTTGAAGTTCTGCACGGCGATCGAGCGGCCGGCGCCCATCAGGTTGTGGCCGCGGTGCTGCAGCAGCGCGTTCATCGGCACCACCAGGAAGCCGCCGAGCGCGCCCAGCACGATCAGGAAGGGCGCGGCCAGCCACACGTTGTGGATGAAATTCATGGCGATCACCAGCACGCCCATGGCGATGCCCAGCGGCATGACCATGGTGGCGTGCTCTAGCCGCATGCGCATGGACGCGCCGATGGCGCCGACGGCGGTGCCCAGCGCCACCACGCCGCTCAGCGCCGAGGCCTGGGTGGTGCTGTAGCCCAGCGCCGCCGCGCTCCAGGCCAGGATGATGTAGCGCAGGTTGCCGCTGACGCCCCAGAACAGCGTTGTGGTCGCCAGCGAAATCTGGCCGAGCTTGTCGCCCCACAACCGCGAATTGCAGGCCCAGAAATCGGGCACCAGCTCCAGCAGGTTTTTCGGCATCGGCCGCATCTCCACACCAGTGTGTGGAATGCGGGTGCTGAACCAGGCGGCCACGGCGTAAACGAAGATCAAAAGGAAGATGGCGGCCTCGGGCGCCGTGTCGATGCCGGTGTCGATGACCGGGAAGTCAAAGGCGAGCAGTCGCGTGGCGATGGCCTGGCCCACCAGCTGACCGCCCAGCAGGATGCCCAGGATGATGGATGCGATGGTGAGCCCCTCGATCCAGCCGTTGGCCTTGACCAGTTGCGACGGCGGCAGCAGTTCGGTCAGGATGCCGTACTTGGCGGGCGAGTAGGCCGCCGCTCCGAGGCCGACCACCGCAAAGGCCATCAGGGGATGCGCGCCAAACAGCATCATCAGGCAGCCAACTACCTTGATGGCGTTGCTCACGAACATGACCCGGCCTTTGGGAAGCGCATCGGCAAAGGCGCCGACGAAGGGCGCGAGGATCACGTAGAACAGCGCAAACATCGGCACCAGTGCAGCGCG
>NZ_JACCWG010000186.1 GCF_013697775.1 Ramlibacter sp.
GCTCGCACATGCCGATGCGCAGCGCTTCGTCGGCCGGCACCTTGCGGCCGGTCAGGCTGATCTCCAGCGCGCGGCCCTGGCCGACCAGCCGGGGCAGCCGCACGCTGCCGCCATCCAGCAGCGGAATGCCCCAGCGGCGGCAGTACACGCCGAAGTAGGCGTCCTCGGCCATCACGCGGATGTCGCACCACAGCGCGAGCTCCATGCCGCCCGCGACCGCCGGCCCTTCGACCGCCGCGATCACCGGCTTGGACAGTTCCAGCCGCGTCGGGCCCAACGGGCCGCGCGGCGCGGGTGCGGCCCCGCGCGGAATGGCGAGGCCGCGTGCGATGTCGCGGTCGAACGCCTCGCGGTCGGCCAATGTGCTCGCGTACTTCAAATCCCAGCCCGAGCAGAAGGCGCCGCCCGCGCCCCACAGCACGGCCACTGCTGCCTCGCCGTCGCTCTCGAAGGCGAGGAAGGCATCCACCAGCGCGTCCGCGCTGTCGGGGTCCATCGCGTTGCGGGCTTCCTGGAAACGGTCGTGGACGATGGTCCAGACCTTGCCATTTTTTTCGATGCTCACGGCCATGGGCTACTCCTGTTGCGCGGCGCGCTGTTGGATGAAGAACTGGTTGAGGATCTCCGCCGGCCCGGCGTTGCCCAGCGTCAGGCGGCCCGACAGGTGCAGCACCAGCATGCCGATCAGCTGGGCGAACACCGCCATGGCGCCAGCGTCGGGCGCGGCACTCCTGGTCTTCGGCGGGCGCGGCGACAGCAGCCGCACGGTGGCGGCCAGCGCGTCGTTGAGCGTGCGGTCGGATTCCTTGCCCACGCCCAGGCGCTTGAGGCCGTCGAAGGCGTAGAGCCCCAGGTTCACCTCGTACGGCCGCTCCAGGTAGTAGCCGGCGAACGCTTTTGCAGCCGCCTCGTGCGGGCGCACGCGGGCCCTGGCATGCGCCGCCGCGACGCGCTCGTGCAGCGCCGCGAGCGACTGCTCCAGCAGCGCCGCATAGATGTGCTCCTTGCTCGCGAACAGCGGATAGACGGCGCCGGTGGTGCAGCCGGCACGCGCGGCGATCACGCGCATCGAGGCCTGGTCCAGGCCGTGCTCTTCGAACACCGCACGCGCGGCGGCGAGGATCGCGTCGCGCTTCATCGCGGCCACCGGCTCGTTCCAGCGCGGCTTCGCGCGTTCGGCACCCTGGCTGCCCATCTTCGTACCGCCTTTATGCGTTGATAACAGTGTTATCGTAAATGCACTGGCGCGCGATGGCAACCGCCGGATGGCACAGCCCTCAGAACAACGCGGTTTGGCGCGGATCGCCCGGCGGCACGAACGGCCGCAGGTCGAGCTCGATGCGTTCCTTGTTGAAGCCCAGGCGCGCCACGGCTTTGTCGAAGCGCTGGCGCACCAGCTCCGACCAGATGCCCGAACCCTTCATGCGCGTGGCGAAATCGGCGTCGTAGTCCTTGCCGCCGCGCATCTCCTGGATGCGCGCCATGATGCGTTCCGCGCGCTGCGGGTAGTGCGCCTGCAGCCATTCGCGGAACAGCGGCGCGATTTCCCAGGGCAGGCGCACCACATGGTAGAAGGCGCTGCGCGCGCCGGCGTCCCAGGCGGCTTCCAGCACCTGCTCCATGTCGTCGGTGACGAAGGGAATGTGCGGCGCCAGGCTCACGCCCACCGGAATGCCCGCCTCCACCAGCGTGCGGATGGTGCGCAGCCGCCGGTGCGGCGCCGCGGCGCGCGGCTCCAGCTTGCGCGCGACCTCGGCGTCCAGCGTGGTGACGGTGACGTACACCGCGGCGAGCTTGCTGGCCGCCATCTCGCCGATCAGGTCGATGTCGCGCTCGACGCCGCTGGATTTGGTCACCAGCGAGAACGCATGCCGGCACTCGCGCATGAGCTCGAGCACGTCGCGCGTGAGGCGCAGCTCGCGCTCCACCGGCTGGTAGCAGTCGGTGGCCGAACCGATGTTGAGCAGCTGCGGCTTGTACGAACGGCGCGACAGGTCCTGCCGCAGCGCCTGCACGATGTTGCGCTTGGCGATGATCTTCGTCTCGAAGTCCAGCCCGGGCGACATGTTCAGGTAGCTGTGCGTGGGCCGCGCATAGCAGTAGATGCAGCCGTGCTCGCAGCCGCGGTACGGGTTGACCGAATAGGCGAAGTGAATGTCGGGCGAGTCGTTGATGCTGAGCGCGCTCTTCGCGTCCTCGAAGATCACCTGCGTCTTCAGCGCGGGCGCAGCATCTGCGTCCGCGCCATCGCCGCCCTGCTCCCAGCCGTCGGAGAACGGCCTGCGTTCTTCGCTCGCGAAGCGGTGCGCCATGCGCGACACTGCACCGCGTCCCTTGATCGGCTGAGGACTGTTCATTTGTCCAGTATGGCACTGCGAAACACATCCGAGCAAGCTGTGCTGGCGGTTTCGCCCAAAACCGGGTTATGATCCGCCCCGCTAGAACGTTCCAACGGACCATTTCTTTCGGGTCTTCTTCTCCCACCGCCGGCCTAGCCGGCGCGTCGTTGTCGAAATCTCCATCGATGCTTCTCTTGGCGTTTTGCACCGCATGGCGTGTTGCCGTGCGGCAATCCTTTTCCATCAGGAACAAAAAAATGCAAGCAACCCAAACCGGCATCGTGAAGTGGTTCAACGAGAGCAAGGGCTACGGCTTCATCACGCCGGATGACGGCGGCAAGGACCTCTTCGCGCACTTCCGCGAAATCCAGGGCGCCGACGGCTTCAAGACCCTGGCTGAAAACGCCCGCGTCCAGTTCGTCGTGACCCAGGGCCAGAAGGGCCCGCAAGCCTCCAACATCGTCACGCTCTAAGCGGCGATTCCGCCCGCCGCGCAGCGTTTTCGCTGCGCGGCGGCGCCCTCTGGCTGCGCCGGAGCAGAAAGCACCATTGCAAGACTCTCTTCCCCGCCCCCTTTCCGTGGGCAAATACCTGATTTCTCCGCTGACCAAGACGCTGGACAACGGTTGGTTCGCCAGCTCCGTTTCCATCCGCTCGGGCAGCGGCCGCGGCACCACCGACCGCGTCCTGCGCCTCACGCGCCTGTTCCGTGACCGGCTCGCCGCCGCGGAATACGCCCTTAGCGAAGGCCTGCAGTGGATCGGCGCCCCGCGCGTCCCCTGCGCCGCCGCCTAGCGCTCCGTTCTGCGCAGTCGCGGCAAACCCAATCCCGCGATGACCGAACCTCTTCTTCTCAGCACCACGCGCCTGTCCACCTACCTGGCTGGGCGGCTGCTGACGGCCGCAACGGCCTTCTTCTTCGAACGCGACGACCGCCTGTATGCCGTGACCAGCCGTCACGTGCTGCACGACGAGCCGAGCGCGCATTTTCCCGACCGTGTCGAACTCGTCCTGCACGTGGACACCGAGAACTTGAGGCGCACCGAGGTGCTGTCGCTGCCGCTCTACCATGAGGGCAAGGCGGTGTGGCACCAGGGCGTCGACTCGTTCGGCGAAGTGGACGTGGCGGTGCTGGAGATCGACCGCACCGTCATCTCGCCCGACACCGTGATCCGACCGTTCCGCCCCGAGCACCTGCAGCGCTCCTACGACGGCGTGGACGTCGGCGAACGCCTGCTGGTGGTCGGCTTTCCGCTGGGCTTCTACGACACCGTGCACCACCTGCCGGTGGTGCGCCACGCCATCATCGCGTCCTCGTTCGGCGTGCGCTTCCAGGGCGAGGGCTACTTCCTCACCGACGGGCGCATGCACCGCGGCTCCAGCGGGGCGCCGGTGGTCATGCGCCGGCGCGACGTGCCCGGCGACCCGATGCCCTGGCGCCTGCTGGGCGTGCATTCTGGCCGCATGGACATGGACACCCGCGACGCGGCGCAGGACGAGACGCTCGGCCTGAACTGCGCCTGGTACGCCGACATGCTGATGACGCTGACGCACGAAGACACCGGCGCCGGCGCGGCGCAGTGACCCCGCGGCGCGCGCCCTGCACGGCGCGCTAGAACTTTCCACCGCCAGCAATTTGCCTAGGCCCTCCCAGGAATTTCCGTAGCCGGGGGCCTGCTGCAAATGGTGTCATTGCTGCACCGCCCACCATCCTGTCGGGCGCCGGTTGGAGAGAGCACATGGACACCGCGAAGAAGGAAAATCGCAAGGCCCGCATCCTGGTGGTCGACGACACGCCGGACAATCTGTACCTGATGTCCGCGCTGCTGGAGGACGAGTACGACGTGGTCACCGCCGAGAGCGGCAAGGCCGCGCTGGAGATCGCCGCGTCCGCCGAACCGCCCGAGCTGGTCCTGCTGGACATCATGATGCCGGAGATGGACGGCTACGAGGTGATGCGCCGGCTGCGCCAGAACCGCGCGACCACCGGCATTCCGGTGATCTTCCTGACCGCGCTCACCAGCATCGAGGAGGAGCAGTACGGCCTGGACCTGGGCGCGGTGGACTACATCACCAAGCCGATCAGCCCGCCGGTGGTGCTGGCGCGCGTGAAGGCGCACCTGGAGCGCAGCGCCAACGCACGCCGGCTGCAGGCGCTGTCGGAAAAACTGGCCCGCTACCTGGCGCCGCAGGTCTACAAGTCGCTGTTCGACGGTTCGCGCGACGCCGAGCTGCGCACGCAGCGCAAGAAGCTGACGGTGTTCTTCTCCGACATCAAGGACTTCACCGCCTCCACCGCGCGCTGGCAGCCGGAGGACATCACCTTCCTGCTCAACAGCTATTTCTCCGAGATGTCCAAGATCGCCTCCGAGTACGGCGGCACGCTGGACAAGTTCATCGGCGACGCGATGGTCATCTTCTTCGGCGACCCCGAGACGCGCGGCGTGAAGCAGGACGCGCTGCAGTGCGTGAAGATGGCGCTGGCGATGCAGCGGCGCATGTCCGAGCTGCAGATCCTGTGGCGCGAGATGGGCTCGGACAAGACCTTCCAGATCCGCTGCGGCATCAACACCGGCTACTGCGACGTCGGCAACTTCGGCAGCGACATGCGCATGGACTACACCATCATCGGCGCCGAGGTGAACAAGGCCGCGCGCATCGAGCAGGCGGCCGACCCCGGCGGCGTTCTGATCTCCAAGGAAACCTGGTCGCTGGTGCGCGAGGAGATCACCGCCGACGCGCGCGAGCCGCTGTCGGTGAAGGGCTTCCCGGAGCCGATCGACACCTACGCGGTGCGCGGCGAGTCGCACCCCGACGACACGGCGCGCAAGGTGTTCCAGTGGGAGCGGCTGGGCATGCGCGTGCTGATCGACCTGGACCGCCTGCCCACCACCGAGCGCGCCGCCGCCGCGGTGGAGCTGCGCGAGATGGCCGACCGGCTGCACTAGGGTTCGGCCGCCGATGCATCCAGACCGCTTCGACCTTCCCGCCGACGCCGGCGAGGAGTTGCGCGAAGCCCGCCGCGTGGTGCAGCAGCTGCGCGGCGAGCTGGCGCGCAGCCGCTCGCGCGAGTCGCTGCTGGCGGCCACGCTGGAATCCACCGACGACGGCATCCTCGCGCTGCAGTTCGAAGGCGGGACCTTCTACTGCAACGAGGCCTTCGCGCGCATGTGGAGCCTGCCGCCGGAACTGCTGGCCACCCTGCGGCGCCAGGAGATGAACGCGCTGCAGGCGGCGCAGGTGAAGGACCCCGACCAGCTGATGCGCTGCATCAGGACCTACGACACGCAGTCGGAGGATTTCAGCGTGGTGGAGCTCAAGGACGGCCGCGTGTTCGAGCGCCGCGCCCGTGCGCAGCTGGTGGACGGCAAAAGCGTGGGCCGCGTCGTCAACTACCGCGACGTGACGCAGCGCGTGCGCTTCCAGCACAAGATGATGTTCAACCGGTCGGTGGTCGAGGGCTCCGGGCCAATGCTGTGGATCGACCGCGACAGCTGCCGGGTGATGTACGCCAACCGCGCCGCCTGCCACATGCTGGGCTACACCGCCGAGGAGCTGACCGCGCTCAAGTCGAACGATTTCGACCGCGGCCTCGACGACGCGAACCTGGACGCGATGAACGCGCAGCTGCAAAGCACCGGGCGGCCGGTCAGCTTCAAGACGCGCTACGCGCACAAGGACGGCAGCCAGCGCAATGTGGACGCGATCGCCTCGCTCGCGCACGACGGCGAGCGGCCGATCTACATCGTCAACTTCAAGGACATCACCCAGGAAAAGCTGCAGGCCCGCGAAGCTCTGCGCCAGCAGGCGCTGCTGCACAGCCTGATCGATTCGATCACCGACCCGATCAGCTACCGCGACACGCGGGGCGTGTTGCTGGGCTGCAACCCCGCCTTCTGCCGCGTGGTCGACAGGAACGCGGGAGAAATCGTCGGGCGCACCATCGAGCAGGTATTTCCCGCGCAGCATGCGGCGGCCGTGCGGGCGCGCGACGTGCAGGTGCTCGGCTCGCAGCAGCCGGCCACCGTGGAAGAAAGCTACGGCGACCCGTCGGGCGAAACGCTTTACTACGAAACCGTGCGCGAGCTGCTGCGCGACAGCCACGGCGCGCCGATCGGCGTGCTGTCGATCAGCCGCAACGTCACCGCCCGCAAGCGCGCCGAGGAGGAAGTGCGCCGCGCCAAGGAGGTCGCCGAGCAGGCCACGCAGCTGAAGTCGGACTTCCTGGCCAACATGAGCCACGAGATCCGCACGCCGATGAACGGCGTGATCGGGATGGCGGAGCTGCTGCTCGACACCGAGCTCTCCGACGAGCAACGCGGCTACGCCTCGATGGTGCGCAGCTCCGGCGACGCGCTGCTGCAGATCATCAACGACATCCTCGACCTGTCGAAGATCGAGGCCGGCAAGCTCGAGCTCGAGCACGCCGAGTTCAACCTCTCCGAGGTGGTCGACGCCGCCGTCGCCATGCTGGCCGAGAGCGCGCGCGGCAAGGGCCTCGAGCTGCGGGCCTTCATCGAGCGGCGCGCCCCGGTGCAGCTGGTGGGCGACCGCTTCCGCCTGCAGCAGATCCTCACCAACCTCATCTCCAACGCCATCAAGTTCTCGCCAGAGGACGAGCCGATCAACGTCATCGTCTCGGTGGC
>NZ_JACCWG010000196.1 GCF_013697775.1 Ramlibacter sp.
CCTTCGCTTCGCCGCCGAACTTGCTCGACAGCACCGTCGTGATCGCCGCCGTCAGCGTCGTCTTGCCGTGGTCCACGTGACCGATCGTGCCCACGTTCACGTGCGGCTTCGTACGCTCGAACTTACCTTTTGCCATTCAAATCTCTCCGATAAAGAGCAATGCCCGTGTATTGGTTTTACGTCTGCACCCGGCTCCTGATTCCTTCGCCACGGGCAGCGAGGGGGGTCGGGTCGCAGACAATTCCTGGCTTTTGGCCGGCCGTTACTTCGCGCGGGACGCGATGATGGTGTCGGCGACGTTCTTCGGAGCTTCGCTGTAGTGCTTGAACTCCATCGTGTACGTCGCGCGGCCCTGCGACATGGAGCGCAGCGTCGTCGAGTAGCCGAACATTTCCGACAGCGGCACTTCGGCCTTGATGGCCTTGCCGCCACCAACCATATCTTCCATGCCCTGCACCATGCCGCGACGCGATGCCAGGTCGCCCATCACGTTGCCGGCGTAGTCTTCAGGCGTTTCCACTTCCACGGCCATCATCGGCTCGAGGATGACCGGCTGGGCCTTCTTCGCGCCCTCCTTGAAGCCGAAGATGGCAGCCATCTTGAACGCCAGTTCGTTCGAGTCCACGTCGTGGTACGAACCGAAGTGCAGCGTGACCTTGACGTCCACCACCGGATAGCCGGCCAGCACGCCCTGCGTCACCGCTTCGTTGATGCCCTTTTCGACCGCGGGGATGAACTCGCGCGGAACCACGCCGCCCTTGATGGCGTCGACGAACTCGATGCCCTTGCCAGGTTCGTTCGGCTCGAGCTTCAGCACGACGTGGCCGTACTGGCCCTTGCCGCCCGACTGGCGCACGAACTTGCCTTCGGCATCTTCCACCACGCGGCGGATCGTCTCGCGGTAGGCCACCTGCGGCTTGCCGACGTTTGCTTCCACGCCGAATTCACGCCTCATGCGGTCGACGATGATTTCCAGGTGCAGCTCGCCCATGCCGGCGATGATGGTCTGGCCGGTTTCCTCGTCGGTGCGGACACGGAACGACGGGTCTTCCTGCGCCAGGCGGTTCAGGGCGATGCCCATCTTTTCCTGGTCGACCTTGGTCTTCGGCTCCACCGCCTGCGCGATCACGGGCTCGGGGAACACCATGCGCTCGAGCATGACGATCGCACTCGGGTCGCACAGCGTCTCACCGGTGGTGACATCCTTCAGGCCCACGCAGGCGGCGATGTCGCCGGCGCGGATTTCGTCGACTTCCAGGCGGTTGTTGGCGTGCATCTGCACGATCCGGCCGATGCGTTCCTTCTTGCCGCGAATCGGGTTGTAGACGCTGTCGCCCTTGCTCAGCACGCCCGAGTAGACGCGCACGAAAGTGAGCTGGCCCACGAACGGGTCGGTCATCAGCTTGAACGCCAGCGCGGAGAACTTCTCGCCGTCGTCGGCGTTGCGGGTCACCGGCTTTTCGTCGTCGTCCATGCCCTTGACCGGAGGAATGTCCACCGGCGAAGGCATCAGTTCAATGACGGCGTCGAGCATGCGCTGCACGCCCTTGTTCTTGAACGCGGTGCCGCACAGCATCGGCTGGATTTCGCTGGCGATGGTACGCGTGCGCAGGCCGAAGGTGATCTCCTCTTCGGTCAGGTCACCTTCTTCCAGGTACTTGTTCATCAGCTCGTCGTTGGCTTCGGCCGCGGCCTCCACCATCTTCTCGCGCCATTCCTTGGCCTGCGCGAGCAGCGCGGCGGGGATTTCGTCGTAGTTGAACTTCATGCCCTGGGACGCTTCGTCCCAGTAGATGGCCTTCATCTTGCGCAGGTCGACCACGCCGGTGAAGTTTTCCTCGGCGCCGATCGGGATCACGATCGGGACCGGGTTGGCCTTCAGGCGCAGCTTCATCTGGTCGTAGACCTTGAAGAAGTTGGCGCCGGTGCGGTCCATCTTGTTGACGAACGCGAGGCGCGGCACCTTGTACTTGTTGGCCTGGCGCCAGACAGTCTCGGACTGCGGCTGCACCCCGCCCACGGCGCAGTACACCATGCAGGCGCCGTCCAGCACGCGCATGGAACGCTCCACCTCGATGGTGAAGTCCACGTGGCCGGGGGTGTCGATGATGTTGATGCGGTGCTCGGGGAAAGACAGGTCCATGCCCTTCCAGAAGCAGGTGGTCGCAGCCGACGTGATCGTGATGCCACGTTCCTGTTCCTGCTCCATCCAGTCCATCGTGGCGGCGCCATCGTGCACTTCGCCGATCTTGTGGTTCACGCCGGTGTAGAACAGGATGCGCTCGGTCGTGGTCGTCTTGCCGGCGTCGATGTGCGCCGAGATACCGATGTTGCGGTAGCGCTCAATAGGCGTTTTGCGGGCCATGATGGTCTTTCGTTAAAAACAGGAAAGGCCCGCGCTTGGCGGGCCCCATTTCCCTAATTCGCTAGATGGGGACGGACGTTAGAAGCGGAAGTGGCTGAAGGCCTTGTTCGCCTCGGCCATGCGGTGCACTTCGTCGCGCTTCTTCATGGCGCCGCCGCGGCCTTCCGTGGCTTCCATGAGTTCATTGGCCAGGCGCAGGGCCATGGACTTTTCGCCGCGCTTCTTGGCAGCTTCCTTGAGCCAGCGCATCGACAGCGCCAGGCGGCGCACCGGGCGCACTTCCACCGGCACCTGGTAGTTGGCGCCGCCCACGCGGCGGGACTTCACTTCGACCATGGGCTTGATGTTGTTGATCGCCATGGTGAAGGCTTCCACCGGGTCACGGCCCGGGTTCTTCTTCTCGATCTGCTCGAGGGCGCCGTAGACGATGCGCTCTGCGATGGCCTTCTTGCCGCCTTGCATGATGACGTTCATGAACTTGGCCAGCTCGACATTGCCGTACTTGGGGTCCGGCAGGATTTCACGTTTCGGAACTTCGCGACGACGCGGCATGATTTACCTCTTCAAAATTGCTTCAGTTGGCCATCCTTGCGGAGGCCGCGGGAGCCATCAAGACTGCCCACTTACTCGACCCGGCCCGACGATTCGCGGCTTGTGGGTCACTACGCTTCTCATCGCCTGCCGAGCGATGAAAGCACCGACAAACGAAAATTCTTTTAGGCCTTCTTCGGGCGCTTGGCGCCGTACTTGGAGCGGGACTGCTTGCGGTCTTTCACGCCTTGCAGATCCAGCGAGCCGCGCACGATGTGGTAGCGCACGCCCGGCAAGTCCTTCACACGGCCGCCGCGCACCAGCACCACCGAGTGCTCCTGCAGGTTGTGGCCTTCGCCGCCGATGTAGGAAATGACTTCGAAGCCGTTGGTCAGGCGCACCTTGGCGACCTTGCGCAGGGCCGAGTTCGGCTTCTTCGGGGTCGTGGTGTACACGCGGGTGCACACGCCACGGCGCTGCGGGCTGTTCTGCATCGCGGGGGACTTGGAGTTGGTCTTTTCGACCTCCCGCCCGTGACGCACGAGTTGATTGATGGTTGGCATGAAAAACAGGTTCCTGAAACGTGAAAACAAAAAACTTTCCCACGCCCCAAGCGCGGAAAAGCCCTCCAGTATAGCCCGGGTGGGGCTGAGGCTCAAGCGAAGCGGGGAATAACTCTAGTCAGAGGTGCCGAACAGTGGCGCTGGGTCCGGCACCTTGTCTTTATCTGATCCACAAGCGCATCGCGTCCCAGGCCCGGCTGACGACACCAGCCTGCTCCACCGCTTCCAGCGCCACCATGGGCACCTCGACCACCACCTGGTCGCCGGACGACACTTTGAGCATGCCGACCTGTTGGCCCTTGCCGATGGGCGCGATCAGCGGGTCGGGCCGCGCGATCTGGGTCTTGAGCTTGGCGCCGGTGCCGGTAGGAACGGCAACCACCACCTGCCGCGGCTGGCCGAGCTTGACCTTCCTGGTCGTGCCCTTCCACACCACCGGTTGCGCCACCGCCTGGTTGGCGTCGAACAGCTTGACGCCTTCATAAGCCGTGTAACCCCAGTTGAGCAGCTTCTGCGCCTCGTTGGCACGGCTGCTTTCGCTGGTGGCGCCGAGGATCACGGCCACCAGGCGCCGGCCCTGCAGGTTGGGGAAGTCGCGCCGCGCGGTGGCGACCAGGCCGTAGCCGGCCGCATCGCTGTAGCCTGTATTGAGGCCGTCCACCGTCGGATCGCGCAACAGCAGCATGTTCCGGTTGGTGTCGTTGGCGGCCGGGGTGCCTTCGTAGCGGTACTTCTTGATGGCGTAGTACTTCACGTCCTCCGGGTAGTCCTGCAGCAGCCGGGCGGCCAGGACGCCCAGGTCCCGCCCCGTCGTGGTGTGTCCGGGCGCGGGCAGTCCTTCAGGGTTCTTGAAGGTGGTGGACTTCATGCCCAGCGCCCTGGCCTGCTGGTTCATCAGCTCGACGAAATGCTCGACCGTTCCGCCCACGGCCTCGGCCAGCAGCACGGTGGCGTCGTTGCCCGACTGCACGATCATTCCCTTGATCAGGTCTTCCACCGGCACCTGCATCTTCGAGTCGATGTACATGCGCGAGCCGCCCATCTTCCAAGCGCGCTGGCTCACCGGCACCGGCTGCTTCAGGTCCAGCTTCCTGGCCCGCAGCGCGTCGAACACCAGATAAGCGGTCATCAGCTTGGTCAGAGACGCGGGTTCCACCGGCGCGTCGATGGCGCGGGCAGCCAGCACCTGGTTGGCGCTGAGGTCCATCAGCAGGTAGCTGCGCGCCGCGATGTCCGGCGGTTGCGGCGCCTGAGCCGCGGCCACCAGGCAGAACAACGTCAGCAAAGGCGCCAGCAGCGCCTTGGGCATGCAAATGTTCATCTGTCAGCGAAGGTGGCGAATCACCAGGTTCTTCAGGAGCGGCAATTGTCCGTGAAAGAAGTGCTCCGCTCCGGGAACGACCGTGACAGGGAGTGCCTGCGGCCGCGCCCATCCGAGCACGGAGGCCAGCGCCACCGTCTCGTCCTGCTCGCCGTGCACGACCAGCGTGCGTTCGTGCAGGTGTTCGGGAATCGCGGCGGCCGGCGAGCGCTCGGTCGACGTGCCGACCAGCACCACGCTTTGCAGCTCGCGCTTGCCCGCCAGCGCAGCCACCACGTGCGTGGTCACACAGGAACCGAAGGAAAAACCGGCCAGGGCGAGCGGGCCGTCGGCCGCCGCTTGGTCGATCACGGCCAGCATGTCGTCGACCTCGCCGCGGCCCTCGTCATGCACGCCTTCGCTCTGGTCGGTGCCGCGGAAATTGAAGCGCACCGCGGCCCAGCCGGCCTGCACGAAGGCGCGCGCCAGCGTATACGCCACCTTGTTGTGCATGGTGCCGCCGAACAGCGGATGCGGATGCGCGATCACCGCCGTGCCGCGCGGCGCGGCGTCCAGCGGCTCGTCGCGCTGGGCCTGCAGCCGTCCGGAGGGGCCAGCGACGTCGAAGCGCCCGGTGCGCGCCTGCATCAGCGCCCCAGGTGCGGCGGGGTGAGCAGGCGTTCGACGACCTGGCCGTTCTTCAGGTGCGATTCGACGATCTCATCGATGTCGGCCGCGTCGACATAGCTGTACCAGACGGCTTCCGGGTAGACCACGACCACCGGTCCGGCGGCGCAGCGGTCAAGGCATCCGGACTTGTTGACGCGCACCTTGCCGGGCCCGTTGAGGCCGTGCGCCTTGACCTGCGACTTGCAGCGCGCGTAGGCCGCATCCGCGTTGTGGTCGGAGCAGCATGCCTCGCCGTTGTCGCGCTTGTTCAAGCAGAAAAAGATGTGGCGCTCGTAGTACGAGGGGTCGGTGGACTGGCTCATGGGGCCATTTTAGGTTCGCGCTCGCGCCGGGACAGCCGAACCACTACATAAACCAGGGTCGCATATGGCCACAGCCAGCCCAGCCATTGGGCCAGCCCGTTGAAGCGGATGAAGCGTCCCTGCTCCCAGGTCTGCAGCGTATTGGCGAAATAGGCGCTGGCCGGCGCCTGGTTGATCACGCTCAGCTGCACGCCCAATGCCAGCACGGCCACCGCGGCGCAGCCGCGCGGCGGCAAGGCAATGAGGATGGCCACCAGCAGCACCCCGAACAGCAGGCCCGACTGCACCGGCAGGCTGAGCCAGGCCCAGGCGTGGGTCGGGCCCCAGCTGAGCGCCGCCGACAAAGCTGTCAGCAGAACGCCGGCACTGACCAGCAGCAGGGCGAACAGTCCCCGCCGCCACATCGACTGGATCACCGAAAACGCCAGCAGGCACGGCACCAGCACGCCCAGCGCCACGCACAGCAGCTCGGCCGCGGGCACAAGCGGCTGCAGCTCCACCTCGCGCATCGGCAGCCATTCCAGGAACGGCGTGTCCTGCAGCCATTCGGCCAGCGTCGCTTCCAGCCGTTCCAGCACCTGCCCCAGGCCCAGCGGAACGGAAGCCGGGAACAGCAGCGCGAACGGCCACAAGGCCAGCAGCACAAGGGCGCCGCGCGCCTCCGGCACGAACCAGCGCACCCGAAAGCGGCTCCAGCGGTCGATGGCGCCGGCCAGTTCCAGCCCGGCCGCCAGCAGGGCGCCCAGTACCGCGCCACCGACGTTCAGGCCGAAATCGAGGTTGGACGCCACCCGCGAAGGCAGGTAGGTTTGCACGGCTTCCATGCACAGGGACAGCAGCGCCGCGACCACTGCCGCGATGGCAATCGCCACGCCGTTGCTGCGCGGAATGCGGCGCAGGCCGATGCCGCGCCGCAAAAAGCTCAGGGCCAGCAGGAAGCCGAGCGGCACGTAGCCGACCACGTTGGCCCCGATGTCGAAGCCGGTCCAGTACTTCGGCCAGGGGCTGCTCAGGAAGGCGAACGGGTTGACGCCCTGGTCGCGCCAGCCGGTGAACGGGTACAGGCTCGCGTAGACAATGAGCGCCACATACGCTTCGGACAGGGGCCAGGCCGAGGTCTTGTGCATGCGGTTCAGAAGGGCTTGACGACGACCAGGACCACGATGGCCGTCAGCAGCAGCACCGGCGCCTCGTTGAACCAGCGGTACCAGCGGTGGCTGCGCCGGTTGGCGCCCGCCTCGAAGCGGCGCAGCAGCACGCCGCAGCCATGGTGGTAGCCCAGGGTGGCCAGCACCAGGACCAGTTTGGCGTGCAGCCAGCCGCTGCCGCGCCCGATTCCCCAGCCGAGCCACAGCCACAGGCCCAGGGCCAGCGCCGGAACGGCCAGCAGCGTCGTGAAGCGCAGCAGCTTGCGCGCCATCAGCAGCAGGCGGCCGCGTTCGGCCGGCGAGTTGGCAGGAACCATCGCCAGGTTGACGAAGATCCGCGGCAGATAGAACAGCCCCGCGAACCAGCTCGCGACGAACACGATGTGGAAGGCCTTGACCCAAAGCATGGCGCGAGTGTAGTGGGGGTCACTCGCCCGGCCGCGTCGGCTGAAGCCCATGAATTGGGAGGAAAAGCGCGGGCAAAAAAAACCCCGGCTCAATAAGCCGGGGTGGGAAGCCTTTTTGCTGTCACACATTAAGGCACCCGCTCAGGGAGGAAAAGCGGGGAGCGGCAAGCCGCCCAGACGTAATTTAACAAACCACGCGGCAGGTTTCAAGTTTCCCCATGTACAGATTTTGCTTACTGGGCGTTGTTTTGCTCAAGATGACGTCCAAAGCGTTCATTCGCCGGGCGCAGTGTCGCCAATCGGGCACAATTTTCCCCATGACGCCCTTCGCCTCCTATCCCCACGGCCGGCCCCGCCGGCTGCGGCGCGACGAATTCACCCGCAACCTGGTGCGCGAGCACACCCTGACGGCGCACGATTTCATTTATCCGGTGTTCGTCCACGAGGGCGAGAAGCGCCGTGAAGCCGTGGCGTCCATGCCGGGCGTGGATCGCCTGAGCCTGGACTTGCTGCTGCCCGTGGCCGAGGAGTGCCTCGCCTTGGGCGTGCCGGCCCTGGCGCTGTTCCCGGTGATCGACCCGTCGCTGAAGACCCCGGACGGCCAGGAGGCCTTCAATCCCGAGGGCTTGGTGCCCCGGGTGGTGCGCGAGCTGAAAAAGCGGTTTCCCGAGCTCGGCGTGATGACCGACGTGGCGCTGGACCCCTTCACCAGCCACGGCCAGGACGGCCTGCTGGACGACAGCGGCTACATCCTGAACGACCCGACCGTGGAGGTGCTGGTGCGCCAAGCGCTGGTGCAGGCCGACGCCGGCGTGGACATCGTGGCGCCCAGCGACATGATGGACGGGCGCATCGGCGCGATCCGCCAGGCGCTGGAAGGCAAGGGCCACGTGCACACCCGCATCATGGCCTATGCCGCCAAGTACGCGAGCGCCTTCTACGGCCCGTTCCGCGATGCCGTGGGGTCCGCCGCCACCCTGGGCAAGAGCAACAAGAAGGTCTACCAGATGGACCCGGGCAACACCGACGAGGCGCTGCGCGAGGTGGCCATGGACATCGCCGAGGGCGCCGACATGGTGATGGTCAAGCCCGGCATGCCCTACCTGGACGTGCTGCGCCGCGTGAAGGACGAGTTCCGCGTGCCGACCTTCGCCTACCAGGTGTCCGGCGAGTACGCCATGCTGAAGGCGGCGGCGCAGAACGGCTGGCTGGACCACGACGCGGTCATGCTGGAGAGCCTGCTCGCCTTCAAGCGCGCCGGCGCCAACGGCGTGCTGACTTATTTCGCGCTGGATGCGGCGCGCCGCCTGAAGGCCTGACGTGCGCCCCTGCGCCCGCTGATGCCCATGCAGATCGTCGAATTCGGCGCCGGCACCCTGCGCTTCCTGGACCAGCCGCCCGAGCGCGCGCCTGCCAACGGCTTTGTCTGGATCTTCCTTGAGCGCGAGGCGCTGGAAGCGGAACTGCCGGCGCTGCAGCGCGCCGCCCAGACCCTCGGCGGCTCGCCGATGCTGGACCTGCACGTCAACGACCTGGCCAACCGCGCGCACCCCTCGCGCTACGACTACACCTCGGTCTACGACACGGTGGTGTTCCGCCGCCTGGCCACCGAGGAGGAAGTGCGCATCGAACTGGGCGAGACCGGCCCGCCGCGCGCCACGCCGCTGGGCGGCTTCGGGCGCATCCGCACGCGCGCGGTCGGCTTCGTGGTGTTCGACCGGCTGCTGGTCACCGTGCACCCGGCCGGCTGCTTCACCGCGCGTTCCTTCATCGCGCGCTACCTGGCCGACGCGCTGCACAGCGAAGGGCTGATGACCGCCGCCGCGCGCAGCCGCCTGCCGAGCAGCCCGGCCGACCTGATGCTGCGCATGCTCAACCTGATGGTGGACAGCTACCTGGAGCTGCGCAAGGAGCTGAGCGCCGAACTCGACGACTGGCAGCAAAAGCTGCTGGCGCCGGGCTCGCGCGGCGCCGATTGGGCGGCGCTCATGACCGCGCGCAACGCACTGCACGCATTGGAGGACCTGAGCGAGGGCCAGAACGACGCCATGCAGGAATGGCTGGACACGCAGCGCGAGCAGCCGGCGCCCTGGATGCCGCAGGCCGAGCGCGACGGCCTGCTGGCCCGCGCACGCGACGTGGTCGAGCACATCCAGCGCGTGGTGCTGCACGTGCGCCGCATGGAGGGCAGCGCCGAGACGGCGGTGCAGATCCACTTCTCGGCACTGGGCAACCGCACCAACGAGATCATGCAGACGCTGACCGCGTTGACGGCCATCTTCCTGCCGCTCAACCTGATCGCCGGCGTGTTCGGCATGAACTTCGAGTTCCTGCCTTTCATCCACCGCGAAGCCGGCTTCCTGTGGACCATGGGGGCCATGGCCGCCATCGCCGTGGGGCTGGGCGTGGTGTTCTGGCGCAAGCGCTACCTGGCGCGCACCGGCGCGCGGTAGCGCCTTCATCACGATGGCGCCAGGCATGATCCGGATCGGCTGCGCAGGCTGGAGCCTGCCGCGCGCGGTGCAGCAGGCGTTCGGCGAAGGCGGCAGCCACCTGCAGCGCTATGCCACGCGCTTGAATGCGGCGGAGATCAATTCCTCGTTCCACCGGCCGCACGCGCGCAGCCTGTACGAGCGCTGGGCCGACAGCGTGCCGGCGGATTTCCGGTTCTCGGCCAAGCTGCCCAAGACCATCACGCACGAACGCAGGCTGGTGGATTGCGAGGGCGAGCTGCATGCGTTCCTCGGCCAGGTGGCAGGCCTGGGCACACGCCTGGCCTGCCTGCTGGTGCAGCTGCCGCCCAGCCTGGCGTTCGATGCGGACATCGCCGCGCGCTTCCTCGAAACGCTGCGCAACACGTGCGGCGACACCGCGCTCGCCATGGAGCCGCGCCATGCGAGCTGGTTCACCGACGAAGCCGACGGCCTGCTGCAGCGCATGCAGGTGGCCCGCGTGCTGGCCGACCCGGTGCGCCATGCGCCGGGGCAGTGGCCGGGCGGCTGGCCGCAGCGCGTGTACCTGCGGCTGCACGGCTCGCCGCGCATGTACTACTCGTCCTATCCGCCGGAGCAGCTGCAGGCGGTGGCGCATCGCATGCGGCAGGCGAGCGACGCGGGCCAGGAGGTCTGGTGCATCTTCGACAACACGGCGTCGGGCGCTGCGGCCGATAATGCGCTCGCGCTGTTGCGCGCCCTGTACCAGGAACAGACATGAACGCGCCCTCTTCCTCCAGCTACCGTTCACAGCGCAGCGTGAACGACGTGACGCAAAAGAACGTGCAGGCGATGCGCAAGCTGGACGATCTGGCCAAGACCAACCGCAGCTTCGCCGACCGCATCGCCGAATTCGTGGCGAACTTCTGCGGCAGCATCGTCTTCGTCTGGATCCACGTGGCCCTCTTCGCGGCCTGGATCACGTGGAACGTGCTGCCGGAGCTGCCCCGCTTCGACCCCTATCCCTTCACCTTCCTCACGCTGTGCGTGTCGCTGGAAGCGATCTTCCTGTCGTCCTTCATCCTGATCGCGCAGAACTACGAAATGCGGGTGAGCGAGCGGCGCAGCCAGCTGGACCTGCAGATCAACCTGCTGTCCGAGCAGGAGAACACCAAGATGCTGCAGTTGCTGGAAGCCATCGCCAGGCAGGTCGGCGCGCCGGTGGAAGACCGCGAGCTGCGCGCGCTGGAAGAGGCCACGCGGCCGGAGGCGCTGGCGCGGCAGATCGAGGAGGCCTACCGCCAGGAAGGCGGCAGCGGCCCGCATTCGGGCCGCAAGAAGCCCTGACCGCTCGCCCCGGTTCAGGGCGCCTTCACTCCAAACAGATCGGCCGCGTTGTCCCAGGCGATGCGCCGCGCCAGCGCCGGCGGCAGCTCGCCCAGCCAGGTGCGGTAGCCCTTCATCGTGTCGTCGTAATACTGCCAGCGCTGGTTGACCCAGGTGTCCGAGCCGACCATGAAGCGGCCGGGATACTTCACCAGCAGCGCACGCCATTCGGGGCACAGCGTGCCGCCCTCGCAGGTCAGGCCGGGCCGGTACGACAGCTCTCCCATCAGCAGCGGATAGCGCGCGAACAGCTGGTCCACCCGCGCCACCGGCGCGCCGCCGATGCCGGTGTGCGCCCAGATCAGCCGCGTCTTCTGCCCGCGCGAACCCGTGTTCGCCATCAGCAGGTCGATGGCCGCGTCGTCCACGTGCGCCAGCACCGCCAGTCCCTTGTCGTCGGCCAGCGCCATCAGCTTGCGCGCGATCGGGCCGTTGGCATTGGCGCTGTCGTACAGGTGGAACTCGCCGATGCCGCGGTACGGGCCGGACGCGGTGCCGCGCGCGAGCTCCGTTTCCACCATCTCGTAGATGGCCGGGTCGCGGTACCAGTTGTCGTAGTCGGCGCGGCTGCGGTACAGGCGCACGAAAGGCACGACCGTCACGCCCGCCTGGCGCACCTGCGGCGAGGACGCCAGCGACCTGGTGCCGTCGTTGGGCCGCGAGTTGGCGACGATGGCGCGCACGCCGTTGCGCTGCATGCGCGCCAGCACGTCCTCCAGCGGATGCGGGCCGGCCTGTCCGTTCCAGGCCTCCTCGTTGTAGTGCAGGTGCGCATCGAACAGCGGGCCGGTGTAGTCGGCCGCCGCCGCGCTGGCCGCCAGCGCACACAGTGCCAGCAGTTGCGTGAACGGCGTGAACGCGCGCACGGGCCTCACCCCAGGTGCTTGCCGAAGAAGGCCAGCGTGCGCGCGCGCGCCTGCTGGGCCGCCTCGGCGTTCCAGGCGCCGCGCTGGTCGCAGTTGAAGCCGTGCTCGGCCGGGTAGACATGCATTTCCACCTCCGGATGCACCTTGCGGAAAGCTTCCACGCCCTCCATCGGAATGCTTTTGTCGCGGTCGGAGAAGTGCGACAGCACCGGCACGCGCGGCTTGCGCGCCGCCTCGGTCTCGCCGGCCATGCCGCCGCCGTAGTAGGTGACGGCCGCCGTCAGGCCGTCCAGTTCGCAGGCGGCGCGCCAGGCCAGCAGGCCGCCCCAGCAGTAGCCGACGATGCCCACCTTGCCGCCGTGCGCCGCGTGCTGCACCGCCGCCTGCAGGTCCGGCAGCACGCCGGGCGCGGGCAGCGCCTCCGCCGATTTCTTCAGGGCCGATCCGGCCTGCATGTCGTGGGCGCGGTAGCCGAGCTCGACACCGCGCTGCACGCGCTCGAAGGTCGCGGGTGCGACGGCCAGGTAGCCTTCGGCCGCGAAGCCGTCGGCGACCGCCCGGATGTGCGAATTGACGCCGAAGATCTCCGGCACGACCACGATGCCGCCGCGCGGCGGGCCGTCGGGTTCGGCCACGTACGCCGGAAACACGAAGCCGTCGGCCGCCTTCAGGTGCACGTAAGTTCCCATGACACACTCCTGGCTTTGTTGATGTAATCGCGCTTTGTAGCGCATCGCGCGCCGTTTTGTGCAGGAGGGTTCCTTGGATCAAGTGCTTCTGGTGACTGGGGGCAGCCGCGGCATCGGCGCGGCCACCGCTCTGCTGGCCGCGACGCAGGGCTACGCCGTGGCCGTCAACTACACCAGCCGGCCGGATGCAGCCGAAGAGGTGGTGGCGCGCATCGCCGCGAACGGCGGCAAGGCCATCGCCGTGCGCGCCGACGTGGCCGATGAAGCCCAGGTGCTGGCCATGTTCGGCACCATCGACCGCGAACTCGGCCGCATGACGGCGCTGGTCAACAACGCCGGCGTGGTCGACGTCACCGCCCGCGTCGACGAGATGAGCATGGCGCGCTGGAAGCGCATGTTCGACATCAACGTGATCGGCAGCCTGCTGTGCGCGCGCGAGGCGGTGCGCCGCATGAGCACGCGCCACGGCGGCGCGGGCGGCGCCATCGTCAACGTGTCGAGCGCGGCCGCGCGCCTGGGCGCGCCGGGCCAGTACGTGGACTACGCGGCGGCCAAGGGCGCGATCGACGCGTTCACCATCGGGCTGGCGCGCGAGGTCGCCAACGAGGGCATCCGCGTGAACGCGGTGCGCCCCGGCCTGATCGTGACCGGCATCCACGCCTCCGGCGGCATCCCGGACCGGGTGGAGCGGCTCGCGCCCCAGGTCCCGATGCAGCGCGGCGGCACGGCCGACGAAGTGGCGCAGGCCATCGCCTGGCTGCTGTCGCCCGCCGCGAGCTACACCACCATGTCCCTGCTGGACGTGTCCGGAGGCCGCTGATGGACGCGAACGGGCGCGGCGCCGCATGATCGCCATCGACTACAAGCCGCTGGTCACGCTGCTGGCCATCGTCAATCCGCTGGCCATCGTGCCGTTCTACATCCACTACACGCAGGGCTTCACGCGCATGCAGCGCCGCCGCACGGTGGGCGTGGCCTCGCTGTCGGCGTTCCTGGTGATCGCCGCCAGCGCGGTGTTCGGCACCGGCATCCTGCAGTTCTTCGGCATCTCGCTGGCCAGCTTCCAGGTGGGCGGCGGCATGCTGCTCTTGACCAGTGCGCTCAACATGCTGAACGCCCAGCCGGCCGAGGCCAAGCCGCAAACGCGGGAGCTGGAGCAAGGCGCCGAGAAGGCGGCGATGGGCGCCAGCATCGCGGTGGTGCCGCTGACCATTCCGCTGCTGACCGGGCCGGCGACGATTTCCACCGTGGTGATCTACGCCGAGCGCGCCAAGAGCGTGTGGCAGATGTCGGCGCTGGTGGGCTACGGCATCGTCATCGGGGTGGCCACGGCCCTGTGCTTCTCGCTGGCCGGGCCCATTGCCCGCGTGCTGGGCAAGACCGGCATCAACGTGATGACCCGGCTGATGGGCCTGATCCTGGCTGCGCTGGCGGTGGAAGTGATGTCCGAAGGCCTGCTCAAGCTGTTCCCGGCGCTGGCGCACTGACCGGATCGGCCGCCGCTTCGGCGCGGCGCAGCGCCTTCACCAGCTGGTTGCTGGTGTTGCGCAGCCGCTGCGCCAGCAGCTGGGTGAGCTTGACCAGCAGCTTGGCGCCCACGGCCGGGTGCCGCTGCACCAAGTCGCCGACGCCGGCACGGCTGAGCACCGCGGCCTCGACCTCGGTCAGCGCCCAGCAGCTCGCGTAGCGCGGCTCGCCGTCGAACATCGACATCTCGCCCAGCACCGCGCCTTCGCGCACGACGGCGATGCGCGTGCTGCCGTCGGCCTGGGGCGGCGCCGCCTCGGGCAGGAGGGCGTCGCGCTTGCCCACGTCGACGGTGCCGCGCAGCAGCAGCATCAGCCAGTCGCTGGCGTCGCCTTCAGCGATCAGCACCTGGCCCGGCTGCCCCTGCACCCGCAGCATGGCGGTGCCCAGCAGGTCGGCCTCGGCGGCGCTGAAGTCCTGCAGCAGCGGCGAGGAGGCCAGCAGCCCGGGACGCTGCGACAGCTGCTCGCATGGACCCAGCACCTGCAATCCGGCGGCTTCCAGCTGCTGCTGCAGGGAGGAAGGCATCAGCGCACCTGCCGCAGCCAGGCGGCGAGCTCCTGCGCCGCCGCGTCGGTGGCGGCGGCCAGCGCGCGCACGCCGCCCGGGG
>NZ_JACCWG010000197.1 GCF_013697775.1 Ramlibacter sp.
CCTTCGCTTCGCCGCCGAACTTGCTCGACAGCACCGTCGTGATCGCCGCCGTCAGCGTCGTCTTGCCGTGGTCCACGTGACCGATCGTGCCCACGTTCACGTGCGGCTTCGTACGCTCGAACTTACCCTTTGCCATTTTTTTCGACTCCGAAAAAAAGAAATCAGACGACTCGCGAAGCTCGGTGCCGCTTGGCAGCGCGCACCGCAAAACTTGGTGCCCTTGGCGGGAATCGGACCCGCGACCTCTCCCTTACCAAGGGAGTGCTCTACCACTGAGCCACAAGGGCGAAATTCTCTTGACGCGCGCACCGGACGGTTCGTGGAGCGGGAAGCGGGAATCGAACCCGCGTCATTAGCTTGGAAGGCTAAGGTTCTACCATTGAACTACTCCCGCATCGGAAGCAGCTCAACAGCTCCCCAGCAGGCCCTCAAGCCGCCACGATCCTATCGGCACTCGACCATCAACAAACTTCTTCACCGGGTCACCAGGGCCTGCAGACAAGCCTTGGTGGAGGAGGTTGGATTCGAACCAACGTAGGCGTAAGCCAACAGATTTACAGTCTGCCCCCTTTAGCCACTCGGGCACCCCTCCGGAGAACCTCGAAATATAGCATGGTTTGACGGCCGCAATCCTGGCGCGGCGTCAGAAGATGCCCTGCACCCCCCGTTCGTTCAGCCACTGCCGGGCTTGCTCGAAGTGGCCGCAGCCCAGGAACGGCACCGGCGGCCGGCTGGCAGACAGCGGCGACGGATGGTTGGCCTGCAGGATCAGCGCTTCGCGGCCGTGTTGGCGGGCCGTGGCCCGAATCAGTTCCGCCTTGGCCTGCGCATGCGCGCCCCACAGCAGGTAGACACAGGGCGACGCGGTGGCCGCCACCTTGGCCAGCAGCGCATCGGTCAGCGCTTCCCAGCCCTTGCGCGCGTGGCTGCCGGCCTGGCCGTCCTCGACAGTGAGGCTGGCGTTGAGCAGCAGCACGCCGCGGCGTGCCCAGTCCACCAGCGAGCCGTTGTCCGGCCGCTCGCCCAGCTCCTTGAAGATGTTGCGCAGCGAGGGCGGGATCTTCACGCCCGGCTGCACCGAGAACGCCAGCCCGTGCGCCTGCCCCGGCCCGTGGTACGGGTCCTGGCCCAGCACCACGGCGTGCACCTGGGCCAGCGGCGTGAGCTCGAGCGCGTGGAAAGGCGTCGGCGGGTAGATCACTGCACCGGCGGCCAGGCGCTGCCGCATGAACTCCGCCAGCGCGCGCCCCTGGGGGCTGTGCAGGAAATCGTGGACGACCTCCTGCCAGCCCTCGCCCACGGGCCAGCGCTCGGGCGTCCACGCCTGCAGGCTCTGCACGGGCATCAGTTTGCGAACAGCTCGGCCAGCGCCTTGCCCGGGTCGGCAGCGCGCATGAAGGCCTCGCCGACCAGGAACGCGTTGACGCCGCCGTCGCGCATCTTCTTCACATCGTCGTGCGAGGCGATGCCCGACTCGGTGACCACCAGGCGGTCCGCCGGCACGTCGGCCAGCATGCCCAGCGTGGTGTCCAGCGACACCTCGAAGCTGCGCAGGTTGCGGTTGTTGATGCCGACCAGCCGCGTCTTCAGCTTCAGCGCGCGTTCCAGCTCGGCGCGGTCGTGCACCTCGACCAGCACGGCCATGTCCAGGCTGCACGCGATCGCTTCCAGCTGCGCCATCTGCGCGTCGTCCAGGCAGGCCGCGATCAGCAGGATGCAGTCCGCGCCCATCGCGCGCGATTCGTAGACCTGGTACGCATCGACCATGAAGTCCTTGCGCAGCACCGGCAGGTCGCACGAGGCGCGCGCCTGCTTCAGGTAGTCGGTCTGGCCCTGGAAGAACTGCCGGTCGGTCAGCACCGACAGGCAGGCAGCACCATGCTCCGCATAGCTCTGCGCGATGTCGGCCGGAATGAAGTCCTCGCGCAGCACGCCCTTGCTGGGGCTGGCCTTCTTGATCTCGGCGATGACGGCCGCGCCGCCGGCTGTGATCTTGGCGCGCAGCGCGCCTTCGAAGTCGCGCGTCAGCACGCGGCTTTCGGCATCCGCGCGCACTGCTTCCAGCGAGCGCTTCTTGCGGGCGGCGGCGATCTCTTGCCGCTTGGCTTCGACGATCTGGGTCAGGATATCGGTCACAAGGTCCTCAGGCGGCCAGAGTTTTCGAAACGGAGACGAGTTGCTCGAGCTTGGCCTTGGCCGCGCCCGACTCGATGGCGGCGCGCGCCATCGCGATGCCGTCCTTCATGGTCGGCGCCACGTTCGCCGCGTACAGCCCCGCGCCGGCGTTGAGCACCACGATGTCGCGGGCCGGGCCCTGCTGGTTGCCCAGCACGGTCAGCATCAAGTCGCGCGACTGCTCGGGCGTCTCGACCTTGAAGGCGCGGTTGCTGGCCATCGCCATGCCGAAGTCTTCCGGGTGGATCTCGTACTCGCGGATCTCGCCGTTCTTCAACTCGCCGACCAGCGTGGCGGCGCCCAGGCTCACTTCGTCCATGCCGTCGCGGCCGTAGACCACCAGCGCATGCTCGGCGCCCAGGCGCTGCAGCGCACGTATCTGGATGCCGACCAGGTCGGGGTGGAACACGCCCATCAGGATGTTGGGCGCGCTCGCCGGGTTGGTCAGCGGCCCCAGGATGTTGAAGATGGTGCGCACGCCCAGCTCCTTGCGCACCGGCGCCACGTTCTTCATGGCCGGGTGGTGGTTGGGCGCGAACATGAAGCCGATGCCGACCTGCTCGATGCACCGGGCGATCGCCTCGGGCTTCAGGTTGATGTTCAGGCCGAGGGCTTCCAGCACGTCGGCGCTGCCGCTCTTGCTGGACACGCCGCGCCCGCCATGCTTGCTGACCTTGGCGCCCGCCGCCGCGGCCACGAACATGGAGCAGGTGGAGATGTTGAAGGTGTGCGAACCGTCGCCGCCGGTGCCCACGATGTCCACCAGGTGGGTCTTGTCGGCCACGTGCACCTGCGTGGCGAACTCGCGCATCACCTGCGCCGCGGCCGTGATCTCGCCGATGGTTTCCTTCTTCACGCGCAGGCCGGTGACGATGGCCGCGGTCATCACGGGCGACAGCTCGCCGCTCATGATCATGCGCATGATCTTCAGCATCTCGTCGTGGAAGATCTCGCGGTGCTCGATGGTGCGCTGCAGGGCTTCCTGGGGGGTGATGGGCATGTCTTTCCTTAGCGCGACGGGTTGTCGGTGAACGCGAGCTTCAGGCCGAAGCCGATGAACATGGCGCCGGCGGCACGGTCCAGCCAGTGCATGCCGCGCCGCACCGCACCGCGCCGGGCCATCCATGCGGCCGCCCAGGCCCAGCCGCAGTTCACCGGGAACGAGCTGACGTTGAACAGCACGCCCAGCAGGATGAAGGCCAGCGCCTTGTTCTGCGTGTCGGCCGCGATGAACTGCGGCACGAAGGCCAGGAAGAAGATCGCGACCTTGGGGTTCAACACGTTGGTCCAGAACGCGCCTGTGAACACGGCGCGCAGGCCCAGGGCCGAGCCGTCGCGTGCCAGCGCGTTCCAGTCGGTCTCGCCCTGCGGCGCGCGCGCCGTCAGCAGCTTGACGCCCACCCACAGCAGGTAGGCCGCGCCCGCCCACTTGAGGACCGAGAACGCGGTGGCCGACGCCGCCATCAGCGCGCTCACGCCCAGGGCGGCGGCGAACACGTGGATGAAGCAGCCAGTGACGATGCCCAGCGCGGCGACCATGCCGGCCTTCACGCCGGCGCGCAGCGAGCTGGTGACGATGTAGAGCACGTCCGGCCCGGGCGTCAGGTTGAGCAGCCAGCCGGCGGCGACGAACAGCAGCAGATGGTGGGCGTCGGGCATTGCGCGCGCTCCCGTTCAGGCGTTGAAGAAGCGGCGGATCGCACTCGCCGCATGGTCGATGCCGCCAGCGTCCACGCCCAGGTGCGTGACGAAGCGCAGGCGGTACAGGCCGGTGGCCAGCACGCCTTCGGTGTTCAGATGGTCGATCAGCTGCTGCGAGCGTTCGCGCGCCGCGCCGACCAGGTCGACGAACAGGATGTTGGTCTGCGGCGGTTCGACCTTCAGCCCGTCAATGCCGGCCAGCCCTTCGGCCAGGCGCCGTGCCAGCGCGTGGTCGTCGGCCAGGCGCGCGACCTGGTGGTCCAGCGCAAACGACGCCGCCGCCGCCAGCACGCCGGCCTGGCGCATCGCGCCGCCGGCCATCTTGCGGATGCGCCGCGCACGGCCGATCAGCTCGCGCGAGCCGCACAAGGCCGAGCCGACCGGTGCGCCGAGGCCCTTGCTGAAGCACACGGAGACGGAATCGAAATGCTGGGCGATCTGCCGGGCAGCCTCCACCGCCGATCGGACCGCTCCCGCTTCCGTTCGAGCCACTCCCACAGCCGTTCGGGCTGAGCTTGTCGAAGCCCTCCCTTCGACAAGCTCAGGGTGAACGGAGCCAACAGATCCAACGGATCGGACGGAGGCCACCGCCGCATTGAACAGCCGCGCGCCGTCCAGATGCCGCGCCAGCCCCTTGGCGCGCGCCAGCTCCGTCGCCTTGGCAATGTAGTCCATCGGGATCACCTTGCCGCCCAGCGTGTTCTCCAGCGACAGCAGGCGCGTGCGCGCGAAATGCGGATCGTCGGGCTTGATGGCGTCGGCGATCGCGTCCAGGTCGAGCGTGCCGTCCGGCTGGTGGTCCAGCGGCTGCGGCTGGACGCTGCCGAACACCGCCACGCCACCGCCCTCCCAGCGGTAGCAGTGCTGCTGCTGGCCGACGATGTACTCGTCGCCGCGCTGGCAATGCGCCAGCACGCCGCACAGGTTGCTCTGGGTGCCGGTGGGCACGAACAGCGCCGCCTCGAAGCCCAGCATGCCGGCGATTTTTTCCTGCAGCGCGTTCACGCTGGGGTCGTCGCCGAACACGTCGTCGCCCAGGGGCGCGACGGCCATGGCCTCGCGCATGCCCGGCGTGGGCTGGGTCACGGTGTCGCTGCGCAAATCCACTGCTGTCATTCGGTCTGCTCCAAAAAGTTCTTCAGCATTGCATGCCCGTGTTCGGTGAGGATGGATTCCGGGTGGAACTGCACGCCCTGCAGCGGCAGCGTTTCATGCCGCACGCCCATGATCTCGCCGTCGTCGGTCCAAGCCGTGATTTTGAGCTCGGGCGGGCAATGTTCGCGCGCGATGGACAGCGAGTGGTAGCGGTTCACCGTGAACCGCTCGGGAAGGCCGGCGAACACACCTTGGCGCGTGGTGGCAATCACGCTGGTCTTGCCGTGCATCAGCTGCTGCGCCCGCACCACCTTGCCGCCCAGCGCGGCGCCGATGGCCTGGTGGCCCAGGCAAACGCCCAGGATCGGCAGCTTGCCGGCGAAATGGCGGATGGCTTCGACCGAGATGCCGGCCTCGACGGGCGAGCACGGACCGGGCGACACCACCAAACAGTCGGGCCGGCGTTCGGCGACGCCTTGCACGGTGATCTCGTCGTTGCGGAACACCTCCACCTCCGCGCCCAGTTCGCCGAAGTACTGCACCAGGTTGTAGGTGAAGCTGTCGTAGTTGTCGATCATGAGGAGTTTCATGGCTTACTCCAGGCCTTCCTCGACCAGCTCCGACGCCCGCAACAGCGCCCGCGCCTTTGCCTCCGTCTCCTTCCACTCCAACTCAGGAACAGAGTCGGCCACCACGCCGGCCGCCGCCTGCACATACAGCATCTGGTCCTTGACGATGCCGGTGCGGATGGCGATGGCCACGTCCATGTCGCCGGCATAGCTGAGGTAGCCGCAGGCGCCGCCGTACAGGCCGCGCTTGTTCGGCTCCAACTGGTCGATCATTTCCATCGCGTGCACCTTGGGCGCGCCGGTCAGCGTGCCAGCCGGGAAGGTGGCTTTGAGCACGTCCATCGCCGTCATGCCGTCCTTCAGCACGCCTTCGACGTTGCTCACGATGTGCATCACGTGGCTGTAGCGCTCGACCACGAAGGCTTCGGTCACTTTCACCGAACCGGTCTTGGCAATGCGGCCGATGTCGTTGCGCGCCAAGTCGATCAGCATCACGTGCTCGGCGCGCTCCTTGGGGTCGTTGATCAGCTCGTCCTCGGTGGCCTTGTCCAGCGCGGGCGTGGCGCCGCGCGGGCGCGTGCCGGCCAGCGGGCGGATGGTGATCTTCTGCCCTTCGGCCGTGTGCTCCTGGCGCACCAGGATTTCCGGCGAGGCGCCCACCACGTGGAAATCGCTGCCCTTGCCGTCGGCACCGCTCAGGTTGTAGTAATACATGTACGGGCTGGGATTGAGCGAACGCAGCGCGCGGTACAGCGACAGCGGCGACTCCGTATAGCGCTTCTTGATGCGCTGGCCCACCTGCACCTGCATGAAGTCGCCTGCGGCGATCAAGTCCTTGGCGCGCTCCACCGCGGCGATGTAATCGGCCTTGGCGAATTCGCGCTCGGCCGGAAAGCCCTGCGTCTGCCGCACCACCGGTGCGCTCACTGAATACTTCAGCAACTCCTTGAGCTCGCGCAACCGCTTCTTGCCGTTGGCATGGGCCTCGGGCTTCGATGGGTCTGCATACACGATGAGGTACAGCTTGCCCGACAGGTTGTCGATGACGGCCAGCTCCTCGCATTGCAGCAGCAGGATGTCGGGGCAGTGCAGCGTGTCGGGCGGGCAGCTGTGTTCCAGCTTCTTTTCGATGTAGCGCACCGTGTCGTAGCCGAAGTAGCCGGCCAGCCCGCCGCAAAAGCGCGGCAGGCCCGGGCGCAGCGCCACCTTGAAGCGCTTCTGGTAGTCGGCGATGAAGTCCAGCGGATTGCCGCGCGCCGACTCGACCACTTCGCCGCCGGTGACCACTTCGGTCAGCGCGTCGGCGCCAAAGCCGCTGGCACGCAGCAAGGTGTTGGCCGGCAGGCCGATGAAGCTGTAGCGGCCGAAGCGCTCGCCGCCCACCACGGATTCGAGCAAAAAGCTGAGCCGTCCGCCGCCCTTGGCATGGGCCAGCTTGAGGTACAGCGACAGCGGGGTTTCGAGGTCGGCAAACGCCTCGGCAATGAGGGGAATGCGGTTGTAGCCCTGCAACGCAAGGCTTTTGAATTCGAGTTCAGTGATCAAAGGGTGAGCCTCCACAAGCTCGGCGGCGACGGTGCCGCCAGGAAACCAGCGATGCCCCGAATAGCACGGGGCGCGGGGCACGGGCGGTGCCCCGTGCAGTCTCAGTTGCGCACGTCAGGCTTGCGCCAGGGCCAGGCTCCCCGGTCGCTGCGACCTGTAATGACGGTGCGGTGGATGAACATACGCGGCCAGTGTAGCAAAGCCGATGCCCTTCCCCGGTGCCCGCCGGTCCTCCTGGCAAACCCTGTTGCTGATGAGCTTATCTGCCTTGGAGAATGTGAAAAACAAACGGGCTTTTCAGGGAGGGGAACGATGTCGATACGACATGGCTTGCTGGCTGCCGCACTGGCGCTGGCGCAATTTCAAGCAGGGGCGCAGACCACGGTGGCGGGTGTGCGCTTCGAACCCGAGGCCACCGTCGGCGGCCAGCGGCTGCAGCTCAATGGCGCGGGCGTGCGCTTCAAGCTGTTCATCAAGGTCTACGCCGCGGCGCTGTACACCTCGCGCAAGGCGCTGCGCACCGAAGACGTGCTGCAGCCCGACATGCCCAAGCGCGTGCAACTGGTCGCGCTGCGCGATACGGGCGGCGACGAACTGGGCAAGCTGTTCGCCCGCGCGATCGAGGACAACGCCTCGCGCGAGGAATTCGCCAAGTCGATTGCCGACGTGGTGCGCATGGGCCAGATCTTCGCCGACGCGCACGCGCTGCGAAAAGGCGAGGTGATCACCGTCGACTACGTGCCCGGCACCGGACTGTCCATCGGCTTTCGCGGCCGGCAGCAGGGCGATGTCTTCAAGAGCCCGCAGTTCAGCAGCATGATGTTCAAGATCTGGTTCGGCCCCAAGCCGCCCGATGGTCCGCTGCAAGGCGCCCTGCTCGGCGCGCAGACCACAGCCAATAGCAACTAGTGTCCTGTCCCGTAAATAACAGGCATTAATCGTGCTTGCTCTTGCGGTATCTTTCGAGCGGAGATACGCAATGAGAACGGGCAGGCCAAAGGCGGATTTGATCTTGTCGGACGAGGAGCG
>NZ_JACCWG010000207.1 GCF_013697775.1 Ramlibacter sp.
GCGAAGTCGGCGCGCAGCGCCGACCGCCACAGCATGAGCCCATACCGGGCGCCACGCGCCGCGACGCCGCGCGGTCTCAAAGCGAGGAGAGCAGCTCCCGAGCCAGAGCCCCCATGGCGGCAGCAGATCGATCCGCTGGCGCAATCACAGGCGCATCGGCGAACTGCACGAAGTTGCGGCGCGTCGAGGAGGCATACCCCGGGTCGTAATGCTTCACCAGCAACTCCCGCACAACGGATTCCACATCCCCGGCAGCAACCTGGCCCTGCCAAGCCTGCACCTGCGCCTTCCCCCGAATCTCCGTCAGCGCCGCAAGACGCCCGCAAAACAACTCCGGATCCTTGACGAAGAAATCGTAGTCTTCCAGCAGCAGTGCGACACGCTCGTCTTCCGACAATTCAAGACGCAGGCACGGACTCGCGCGCATCGCGGCCATCAGCACTTCGGGCACGGCACAATTGCCGACTTTCTTGCTCTCGCTCTCCACGAACACCGGCTGCGCTGGATCGAGCGAGCGCAGCCGCTCCCACACCAGCGTATCGAAGCGCTTCTGCGTGGGCTGCGGCTGACCAGGGATGATGCCCAGCACCGAACTGCGGTGCGACGCCAGGCCTTCCAGGTCCAGCACCTGCGCGCCCGCATCGGCCAGCGCGTGCAGCAGCCGCGTCTTGCCGGCGCCCGTGGGGCCGCAGATCACGCGGTAGGAAAAGCGCGCCGCCAGTTCAGGCAACGATGCCAGCACCGCGGCGCGGAATGCCTTGTAGCCGCCTTCGACAATGTGCACGCGAAAGCCGATCTGCCCCAGCACCAGCGAGAGCGATCCGCTGCGCTGGCCGCCGCGCCAGCAGTAGACCAGCGGCTGCCAGCTCTTTGGCTTGTCGATGACGTCGCGCTCGATGTGCCGCGCGATGTTGGCCGCCACCAGCGCGGCACCGCGCTTGCGCGCCTCGAACGGGTTGACCTGCTTGTAGATCGTGCCGACGACCTTGCGCTCCTCGTCGTTCAGCGAGGGCCAGTTGATCGCGCCGGGCAGCCGGTCTTCGGCGTGCTCGGACTCGCTGCGCGCGTCGATGACGGCGTCGAACTCGCCCAGGCGTTCGACGGCTTCGCCAGCGGAAATCGGCTTGACGCTCACTTGAGCAGCTTCTTCAGTTCGGGCCAGACGTTGTCCAGCATGATCGGATGCGCCTGCTCGGTCGGATGGATGCGGTCGGACTGGAAGAAGCGCAGCGCGTCCGGCCGGTCGGCCACGCCCTTGAGCAGGAACGGCACGAAGGCAGCCTTGCGTTCGCGTGCCACCTTCTCGAACATTTCGGCGAACCGGTTGGCGTAGTCGCTGCCGTAGTTCGGCGGCACCTGCATGCCGACCACCAGCACCTTGGCGCCGGCGTCCTGCGCGGCCTTTGCCATCTGCCGCAGATTGTCTTCGGTGCCGTTCAGCGGCAGGCCGCGCAGCGCGTCGTTGCCGCCGAGTTCGATCACCACGTGGGTGGGCTTGTGCTGGGCCAGCAGCGGCGCCAGGCGCGAGCGGCCGCCGGCGGTGGTGTCCCCGCTGATGCTGGCGTTGACAACCCGCGTGGGCATCTTCTCCTGCGCCAGGCGCTGCTGCAGCAGCGCCACCCAGCCGCTGCCGCGTCTTAAGCCATACTCGGCACTCAACGAGTCGCCCACCACCAGGATCACCGGCGCGCCAGCCGCATCGGCCATTTCCAGATAACTCCCAGCTAAGGCTGCCGCGATAAAGTCGCGCCGCTTCAAGGCCGCCATGTCAGAACCCATCATCTCCGTCGAACACGTTTTCAAATCGGTGACGGATTCGACCGGCACCCTCGACATTCTGCGCGATATCGACTTCGCCCTGGCGCCGCGGGAAACCGCGGCCATCGTCGGCGCCTCGGGTTCGGGCAAAAGCACGCTGCTGTCCATCATCGCGGGACTGGACACGCCTACCCGCGGCACGGTGAAGCTCGCGGGCCAGGACCTGTTTTCCATCGACGAGGACGAGCGCGCCGCACTGCGCGCGCGCCAGGTCGGCTTCGTGTTCCAGAGCTTTCAGCTGCTGGGCAACCTCAGCGCGCTGGAGAACGTCATGCTGCCGCTGGAGCTGGCCGGCCGGCGCGATGCGCGCGCCACCGCCGGCGAGATGCTGCGCCGCGTGGGCCTGGGCGAGCGGCTCGGCCATTACCCGAAGGTGCTGTCCGGCGGCGAGCAGCAGCGCGTGGCGCTGGCGCGTGCCTTCGTCGTGCAGCCGGCCGTGCTGCTGGCCGACGAGCCCACGGGCAGCCTGGATTTCGCCACCGGCGAAACCGTGATGCAGCTGATGTTCGACCTCAACCGCGAGCTGGGCACGACCCTGGTGCTGGTGACGCACGACCGCGCCATCGCGCAGCGCTGCGAGCGCCGCATCGCCATCGAGGCCGGCGAGGTCGTCCACGCCTGACCCGGCGGCTCAGAAGCCCTTGCGCGGCAGCGCTTCGCGTAGCGCCTTCATAAAGGCTTCGCGCTGCGGCGGCGTGTCCAGGTGCGCGGCCAGCGCCTGCGCGAGTTCCGCAAGCGTTGCGCTGCGCGCGCTTTCCTTGCGCACCAGCATGCGCGCCATCGGGCCGATGTGCCGCGCCAGCTCGGTTTCCACTTCCAGCACCTCGTCCCCGGTCAGCAGCGCGGGGCGCGCCGGGATCGTCATGCTGTAGCCGGTGGACGGGCCTTCGCGCCGCGTGGTGCTGGCGCGCTGGGCCGGATGGGCGGCATAGAGCTCGTGCACGCGGCCGTGCCTATCCTCGTGCGGGCCGAGGTAGGAGAAGGTGTCGGCCGCGTCGTCGGTGATGCGCGACACCACGTCGTAATACGCGCGCGACACCAGCACCTGGTTGGGCTGGGCGAAGTCCATCACGCGCTGCGCGACGTTGATTCCGTCGCCCATCACCTGCAGCCGGCCGGCAGTGTCGGGAATCAGGCGCACCGGGCCCATGTGCAGGCCCACGCGCACGCCCAGCGCGCGGCCGTGGCGCCCGGTCAGCAGGTCGCGCACCAGCAGCCCGGACTTCAGCGCCTCCTCGGGGTCGCCCATGAAGCACACCGCCAGGCCATCGGGCGTGCTCGCGGTGGCGCGCTGGTCGTCGGGGATGGCGCGCAGCGCGCTGGCCACCAGCTCGGCGAACATGCGCCTCAGGTCCTTGAGCTCGTCCGGCGCGCGCCCGCCGGGCGCGACCAGGTCCAGTGCCAGCACCGTTCCCAGCAGGTTGCGCCGGGTCGGAGTGCTGGATGTGCCGGAAGGACCGGTGACCGATTGCCCCGACGCGGCCCCGCCGCCGCGTCCCCCGACGGGGACGCTCATTCCGGTGTCGACGGCGGCGCAGGACCGGATGGCTTCGCGGAATTCGGCCACCGATTGCGGCCGCGCGGCTTCGTCCGACCGCATCGCCCATTCGATGGCGCGCAGCAGGTCGGCGCCGTGGACCGCGGCGTTCCCCAGCGCCGCGGCGCCCGGCATGCTGTCGGTCTTCACGCGCGCGGCGGATTCCAGCGGCTTGCGGCCGGTGGCCATCCAGTACAGCACCGCGCCGATGGAGTACAGGTCGGTCCACGGCCCCTCGTGTCCCTGCGAGTGGTACTGCTCGAAGGGCGCGAAACCCGGGCTCACGATGTTGGTGAAGTCCTGGTTGGTCGAGACGCGGCGGGCCGAGCCGAAGTCCAGCAGCACTGGCGTGCCGTCGGCGCGCACGTAGATGTTGTCGGGCTTGATGTCGCGGTGCAGGAAACCTGCCTGGTGCACCTGCTCCAGGCCATCGAGCAGCGGGTTCAGGATCGACAGCAGCGCGCGCTGCGACAGCGGCGCGTTGTGCGGCACCCAGCGCTTGAGCGGCTCCCCGGTTTCGTACTCCATCACGATGTAGGCGGTGCCGTTATCACGGAAGTAGCGCAGCACGCGCACGATGCTGCGGTGGCGAAAGGTGGCCAGCGCGCGGGCCTCGTCCAGGAAGCGCTCCAGCCCCCACTGGTAGCGCTCGGCTGCGTCACCGTCGCCGCCGTCGGCGCCGCCGCCGCGCACCCGCACCGCATGGTCTGCGCCGCGCGCGGCCAGGTCGCCGGGGTAGTACTCCTTCAGCGCCACCTGAAGGTTCAGGTTGCGGTCGTGCGCCAGGTAGGTCAGGCCGAAGCCGCCGCCGCCCAGCGTGCGCTCGATCTCGTATTCCTTGATGCGGCAGCCGGCGGGCAGGGCGGAAGCATCCGCGCCGGCGTGGGGGTCCATGGGAGGCGTTTTAATGGTCGCCGATCATCTGCATGGCCTTTTCCAGGCTGCGGCGCATGCGGTTGAACGAGCTGCCCAGCACGGCCATCTCGTCGCGGCCCTTCTCCTTGAATTCGGGCACGCCGAAGTTGCCGGTGCTGATGCGATCAGCCGCTTCCGACATGCGCCGGATCGGCCGCACGATCAGCCAGCTGAGCATGACGTTGAGCACCACGAACACCGCCACGAACACGGCGGCCAGCGAGGCCATGAAGGTGGTGAAGGCGCGGTCGGCGTTGCGCAGCGGCACTTCCATCGGCACCGTGACCACCTGCGCGCCGACGATCTCGTTGTGCTTCCAGCCGAAGCCGTTGGCCTCGCCGTAGATCTTCAGCATGGAAGGCGGCGCGCTGGCGGCGGTGCTGTGGCACTGCAGGCAGGCGGGGTTGCCCACCTGAATGGGATGGGCGATGAACAGGCTGCGGCCGGTGGAGGAGAGCCGCTCCGAAACGATTTCCTTGGTGTCGGCATTGCCGCGAAACTGGTTGACCAGGTCGGCCTCCCAATCGAGCGTGCGGTTGCGCGGGTTGGTCGGGTTGAGCGTGGCTTCCTTGTAGCTGTATTCCTTGTACTTCTTGCGCAGGTGGCCGATGGCCTCGGTGGCTGCGAACGCCGGCACCGTCTGCGGCAGGAACACCTCGTCCATCTGCTTGATCAGGTGCGGGCGCACCTGTTCCACCGTGTAGGTGCGCACCGCGCTCGCGGCTTCCATCATCAGGCGCGCGTCGCGCACCACTTCCTCGCGCGCGTTCTCCATCAGCAATTGGCGAGAGACCAGGCCGGCGGCGATGAAACCCGCCAGGAACACAACGATCAAGACCAGGTTGAACTTCAGCCGCAGACCCATTCGAACTCCAAGAATGTCAGTCGATTGTATACATGAGCAGACCCAAAGCCCACGGGATAATCCGGGCATGGCTTCACACAAAGTGCTGTTTGGATTTCACGCTGTCGGCGTCCGGCTCAAGACCGCGCCCCAGTCCATCGTGGAGATTTACGTGGACGCCGCCCGGCGCGACGCCCGCATGCGGCAGTTCCTGCAGCGCACGGCCGAGGCCGGCGTGCGCGTGCTCGAATCCGACGGGCCGCGGCTGGCGCGGCTGGCCGGCGGCATCGGCCACCAGGGCGTGGTCGCGCGCGTGCAGATGCTGCCGCAGGCGCATTCGCTGGACGACCTGCTGGACGGCATCGAGGGGCCGCCGCTGCTGCTGGTGCTGGACGGCGTGACCGACCCGCACAACCTGGGCGCCTGCCTGCGGGTGGCCGACGGCGCCGGCGCGCACGCGGTGATCGCGCCCAAGGACCATGCGGTGGGCGTCAATGCCACGGTGGCCAAGGTGGCCAGCGGCGCGGCCGAGACGGTGCCTTACTTCATGGTCACCAACCTCGCGCGCACGCTGGGCGAGCTCAAGGAGCGCAACATCTGGTGCACCGGCCTGGCCGACGATGCCGACCGCACGGTCTACCAGGCCGACCTGCGCGCGCCCACGGCGCTGGTGATGGGTGCCGAGGGCTCCGGCCTGCGGCAGCTCACGCGCAAGACCTGCGACGCGCTGGTGTCCATCCCGATGCGCGGCGCGGTGGAAAGCCTGAACGTGTCGGTCGCCAGCGGCATCTGCCTGTACGAGGCGCTGCGCCAGAGAACGCCGTGACGGACGGGGCGGGCGACGTCGGCAAGGTCCGCGGCTGGGTGCGCGCGGCGCGCCGAATCGTGGTGCTGAGCGGCGCCGGCATGAGCGCGGAGTCCGGCGTGCCGACCTTCCGCGATGCGCAGACCGGCCTGTGGGCGAAGTTCCGCCCCGAGGATCTGGCCACCGAGGACGCGTTCCGCGCCGATCCGAAAATGGTGTGGGACTGGTACGCGATGCGCCGCGCCATGGTCGCGAAGGTGGAGCCGAACGCGGGGCACCGCGCCATCGCCGCCTTCCAGCAGCGCCATCCGGGGCGGCTCACCGTGGCCACGCAGAACGTGGACGGCCTGCACCAGCACGCCGGCTCGCCGGGCGTGCTGGCGCTGCACGGCAACATCGCCGAGGACACATGGCTGGAGGCGCCGCGCGCCTGCTGCACCGACGCCAACCTGCTGCCGGGCACGCCGCCGCGCTGCGCCGTGTGCGGCAACCTGCGCCGGCCGGCCGTCGTGTGGTTCGGCGAGACGCTGCCGCCCGAGGTACTGCAGGCCGCGCAGGACGCCGCGCTGGCAAGCCAGCTGATGCTGGTGGTCGGCACCTCCGGCGTGGTCTATCCGGCCGCCGGCCTGGCGCGCGCCACGCCCGGGCGGGTGGTCGTCATCAACCCGCAGGCCAGCGACCTCGACGCGGTCGCCGATGCGGTGCTGCGCGGCGGCGCCGCCGTCCTGCTGCCCCAATTGCTGGAGGAACACCCATGAAACTGAGAACACTTTTTCCCGCGCTGGCCGCTTTGGCGCTGCTGGCATCCTGCACCCAGGAGCAGCAGAACAAGCTGGGCCGCGACGTCCAGAACTGGACCGGCACGAATGGCGTGCTGGAGGTTTATGCCGGCGACAAGGTGGTGCGGCGCTTCCTGAAAGTGGACAAGCTCAGCACCGCGCTCGGCACCGACGACAACGCGCCGCGCAGCTACCGCTACGGCTGGGGCGTGCTGGACGAGAACCTGAACTTCCAGGCCGACCCCGGCGAGAAGCGGGTGTATTTCGAGATCGGCGGCTTCGGGACTTACGTGTTCTTCGAGAACCCGCGCTGACGCGCCGATCAGACCCAACCCCAGGCGCCGAGCAGCGCACCCGCACCGAGCAGCCACAGCAGGTGCACCCGCGTGCGCCAGACGATGAGCGCGGTGGCGATGGCAATGGCCCAGACCGGCCAGTGCTGCAAGCCGTAGCCGCTGCCGGTGGCCAAGATCCAGCCGGTGGCGACCAAGAGGCCGATGACAATGGGCGCCAGGCCCTGCTTGAAGGCGCGCACCGCCCGCAGCTCGCGGTTGGCATGGCCCCAGCGCGCCGCCAGGTAGGTGAGGGTGGTGCTGGGCAGCATGATCCCTATCATGGTCACCGCCATGCCGAGCAGCGCGGTGCCGATGCCGCCGGCGTTCAGGCCGACGTTCCATCCCAGTAGCGCGATGAACAGCACGTTCGGCCCCGGCGCGGCCTGGGCGATGGCGATCGAGGCGCTGAACTGCGGATCGGTCAGCCAGTGCTTCTCGTCCACCAGGTAGCGGTGCATGTCCGGCGCGGTGGTGATGGCACCGCCCACGGCCAGCAGCGACAGCGCGAGAAAGTGCGCGAACAGCGACAGCCAGTCGGCCCAGCCCAGTGCGATGCTCATCGCGTGCCTCCCAGGTTGCGCCAGGCGACCACGCAGGCCAGCCCACCCAGGCCGAACAGCACCCAGGCCAGCGGCAGCCGCAGCAGGCCGATGCCGATGAAAGTCAGCACGCCCAGGACCACGCACAGCGCCATGCCAAGCGGATTGCGCTTGAGTGCGCCGAACAGCTTCAGGCCGGTGGCGGTGACCAGGCCCGCCGCCACCGCCGCCATGCCGCGCAGCGCGCCAGCCACGTGCGGGTCGTTCGCGAAGCGCGCGTGCACCAGCGCCAGCAGCAGCACCACCAGCAGCGGCAGCACCAGCATGCCGGCCAGCGCAACGAGCGCGCCGGCCAGGCCGAAGTAGCGCCCGCCGATCATCAGCGCCAGGTTCACCACGTTGGGGCCGGGCATGATCTGCGCGACCGCCCAGTCCTCCACGAACTCCTCGCGCGTCATCCAGCGCTTGCGCTCCACCAGTTCGTGCTGCACCACCGCCAGGACGCCGCCGAAGCCCTGCAGGGCCAGCAGCGTGAAGGAAATGAAGAGATCGGTGAGGGAGCGGGGCTGGGGGCGCGGCTCGGCGGGCACTGCCGCCGTGGCCGCATCGGGCGCGGACTTCATCGCGCCATTATCGAAGCGGCGGCTGTCTGCCCGCTGTCAGAGCTTCAGCACCCACTCCTCGACAACCACGTCCTGGCCGTAGGAGTGTTTCGGTTCGCTGGTCTTCTGCACGAAGCCGCGGCCGGCGTAGATGGCGCGCGCGGCCGGCCGGTTGCTCTGCGTCCACAGCCGCATCGTGCGGTAGCCCTGGGCGCGTGCGAAGGCGATGCATTCGTCCACCAGCCGGCCGCCCAGGCCCAGGCCGCGCGCCTCGGGTGTGAGGATCAGCAGGCGCAGCTGGGCCACCGTGGCCGAGCGGCGCACCACGAACACCGAGCCCGCGCGCTGGCCATCGACTTCGGCGATCCAGCACCTGTCCGCGGCCGGGTCGAATTTCTTGATGAACTGCGCGGTGATGTCGGCCACCAGCGCTTCGAATTCGAGGGTGAAGCCACATTCGCGCGCGTAGACCTCGCCGTGCTGCTGCACCACCCAGCCGATGTCGCCGGGCCGCGGGTCGCGCAGCAGCACCTGGCGCGCGGCGGGGGCGCTGGCGCCGCCGGTAGTGGGGTCGAGCAGAGCCTGTACCGTCTGCAGCGCCTCCACCAGCCGGGGCCGGGCTTCGGGCGGCACGGTGGCCAGCAGGGCGGCCGTTTCGTCGCGCGAGCGCTGCTGCATCGGCGCGAACGCGGCATGGCCTTGCCTGGTCATGCGCAGCAGGCTTTGCCGCGCGTCGCGTGCAGAGGTGGTGCGCGTGATCCAGCCTTGCGATTCGAAGCGGCGCAGCATGCGGCTGAGATAGCCCGCATCCAGCCCGAACTCGCGCACCAGGTCGGCGGCGGCAAGCTGCTCGCGGTGCGCCAGTTCGTACAGCACGCGGATCTCGCTCAGGCTGAAGTCGCTTCCAAGGTAGCGGTCCAACACGCCGATGCGCTGGGTGTAGAAGCGGTTGAAGGCGCGAACGGCCTTGACCTGGGCGGCGGGAACCTGCGCTGCAACGGCTGTGTTCATCTGTCCAGTGTCCGGCAATCATTTGCCGGGGTCAATGGATCAGCTTGAGCACCTCATCCCCTGTTGATCGACACTCCGCCGTCCACCAGCATGGCGGTGCCCGTCATGAACGACGACGCGCTGCCGGCGAGGAACAGCGCCGCCTCGGCGATCTCCTCGGGCTGCGCGACACGTTTGAGCGCATGCATCGCAGCGACCCCAGCCCAGGCTTCAGGCGTGGGGTTCATCTCGCGCGCCAGGGGCGTGTCGGTGCCTCCGGGCAGCAGCGCGTTCACGCGCAGGCCCTGTGCGCCGAATTCGGCGGCCAGTGCCTGGGTGAACCCGATCAGCCCCGACTTGCTGGCCGCGTACGCCGCCGCGCCGGGAATGCCCGCCGTGTAGCCGACGAAGGTGGAAGTGAAGATCAGCGAGCCGCCGCCGCGCGCCAGCATGGCCGGAATCTGGTGCTTGGCACCCAGGAACGCCGCCGTGAGGTTGGTGTCCACCGCTTCCTGCCAGCCGGCCAGCGTCACGTCCAGCGTCGGGCCGAGCTGGCCCATCGAGCCCGCGTTGTTGAACGCGATGTCGAGCCCGCCGAAGTGTTCCTGCGCGTGGTCGACCAGCGCGCGGGCGAAGGCCTCCTCGCGCACGTCGCCGCCGACGGCGATGGCCTTGCCGCCCTGCGCGCGGATCTCGTCCACCAGCGTATCGAGCCCCGACCGGCGCCGCGCGCCCACCACAACCGACGCGCCGCGCCGCGCGAACAGCAGCGCGCTGGCGCGCCCGATGCCCGAGCTGGCGCCGGTGACGATGGCAACCTTGCCTGCGAGTTCATTCATGTATTTCTCCTTGTGTTGAACCAGCGGCGCAGTCTGCGTTCGCGGCGCGCAATGCACTCGCCGATTCCGGACCGGCGATCGGGCTGCGGTTCCCAAGCGTTTGACACGGCGCTGAAGTCCGCTAAACTAAACCAATCAGTTAAGTTTCTCAGCCATGGCGGCACATGCCAAAGGAGTCCATCCATGCAATTGGCCAGCAAGATCGTTCCCTGCCTCTGGTTCGACAGCCAGGGCGAGGAGGCCGCGCGGTTCTACGCCGGCATCTTTCCGGATTCGCGCATCACGCACGTCGGCCGCTATTCCGAAGCGGGGCAGAACGTCCACGGCCGGCCGCCGGGCAGCGTGATGGCGGTGGCCTTCGAGCTGGCCGGCCAGGCCTTCACCGCGCTGAACGGCGGGCCGGTGTTCCAGTTCAACGAAGCGGTGTCGCTGCAGATCATGTGCGGCTCGCAGCAGGAGGTGGACCACTACCGCAAGGCGCTGCTGGCCGGCGACGGCGCGAAGGAGCAGCAGGGCGGCTGGCTGAAGGATCGCTACGGCGTGTCGTGGCAGGTGCTCCACCGCGGCGGCGGCGGCGCCGGCGCCACGGCGCCCAAGATCGTGCCCTGCCTCTGGTTCGACGGCCAGGGCGAGGAGGCGGCGAAGCTCTACACCGGCATCTTCCCGCAGTCGCGCATCACGCACGTGAGCCGCTACACCGAAGCCGGGCAGGAGTTCCACCGCCAGCCGCCCGGCAGCGTGATGACGGTGTCGTTCGAGCTGGCCGGCCAGGCCTTCCTGGCGCTGAACGGCGGGCCGATGTTCAAGTTCAACGAGGCGGTGTCGCTGCAGGTGATGTGCGACGCGCAGGACGAGGTGGACCATTACTGGAACGCGCTCACGCCCGGAGGCGACCCGCAGGCGCAGCGATGCGGCTGGCTAAAGGACCGCTTCGGCCTCTCGTGGCAGGTGACGCCGAACGCGCTGGCGCCGCTGCTGGAGGGCGAACCGGCCAGTGCCGGGCGCGCATTCGGCGCCATGATGACGATGAAGAAGCTCGACATCGCGGCGCTGCAGCGCGCCTTCGACGGGAAGTGAAGGAGCCGCGGCGATGCGCGACGACCCGGCGGTGCTGGACCGCGTGTTCTCGGCGCTGTCGGACGCCACACGGCGCGGCGTGATCGAGCGCCTGACGCACGGGCCCTCCAGCGTCAGCGAACTGGCCGCGCCCTGCGGCATGTCGCTGCCCGGCTTCATGAAGCACCTGCGCGTGCTGGAGCAGGCCGGCCTGGTGGTGCGCGCCAAGGAGGGCCGCACGGTGCGGTGCGAACTGGCGCCGCAGGCGCTGGAGGATGCGGCGATGTGGCTGGCCCATTACGAGACATTCTGGAATGCCCGGCTCGACGCGCTCGGGCGCTATCTGTACCACCAGGAGGAGATCGATCCATGTCCGCCGGACCCCCGAACGCCGAAAATCCCGAAAGCCCCCTTGAGGACAAGCCGCGCCTTCGCCTCGCCCGCCGCTACCCCGTCGCCTGCGAAAAGGTCTGGCGCGCCTGGACGGACCCGCAAGCCCTGAGCAGCTGGTTCGGCCCCGGCGACACGCAGCGCGTGGACAGCGCCGAACTCGACGTGCGCGAAGGCGGCGCCTACCGCATCCGCTTCTTCACCGAGGACGGGCAGGAGCACGACGTCGCGGGCGTTTACCAGGAGGTGGTGCCGCACCGCAGGCTGTCCTTCACCTGGGCGTGGAAAAGCACGCCGGAGCGCGTGTCGCTGGTCACCGTCGTCCTGCGGCCGGTGGACGGAGGCACCGAACTCGACTTCCTGCACGAGCGCCTGTTCGACCAGCACGCCCGCGACGACCATGCGCGCGGCTGGGCCGGCGCTCTCGCCAAGCTGCAGGCGCTGCTGGCCGGCTGAGTTCCTGACATCCGCTGGCAGCCGCCGCATTCCCACGCCGCGCGCGGGTCTTCACAGGTCGTTAACATGCGCGGCTGCGCTCGCGCACGCGGGCGGCAATCACAATTCCAAGGAATACGCATGAATTGGCTCGGGACGCCCGCGGGGCGCTTGTCGGGGGGAGTTTTCGTTTCTGCCGTTCTTGTGGCGGTGCTGTCCGCCTGCGGCGAGAGCCGCGGCGAGGGTGGGCCTCCCGGCATGGGCGGGCCGCCGCCGCAGGTGAACGTGGTCACCGTGCAGCCGCAGACGCTGCCCGTGAGCTTCGAGTACACCGGGCAGACGCAGGGCTCGCGCGAGGTGGAAGTGCGCGCGCGCGTGACCGGCATCCTGCTCAAGCGCAATTACAACGAGGGTCTGCCGGTCAAGGCCGGCCAGTCGCTGTTCACCATCGACCCGGCGCCGTTCCGCACCGCGCTGTCCAAGGCCGAAGCCGACCAGGCCGCGGCGATGGCGCGCCAGGCCAATGCGCGCCGCCTTCTCGATCGCATGAAGCCGCTGGCCGAAAGCGGCGTGGTGAGCCGGCGCGACTACGACGACGCGCTGTCGGCGCAGGACGTGGCGGCCGCCGACGTGAAGTCCGCGGCCGCCAAGGTTACCGAGGCGAAACTGAACCTGAGTTACACGCAGGTGACGGCGCCGGTGTCCGGCCTGGCCGGCGGCGCTCCGAAGTCCGAAGGCAGCCTGGTGTCCGGGCCCGACGTGCTGCTGGCCACCATCGTGCAGACCAACCCGATCCGCGCGGTGTTCGGCATCCCCGACGCCGAGCAGGGCCGCATGCAGGCCGACATCCGCGAGCGCAAGCTGGTGCTGCCGCCCGGCGGCTTCACCGTGCAGGTGTTCGCTGGCGACGGCACGCCGCTTGCCTCTGGCGGCCGCGTGCAGTTCAGCGAGCCGCTGGTCAATGCGGCCACGGGCACGGTGCGCTCGCAGGCCGAGCTGCCCAACCCCGACCAGCGCATCAAACCCGGCCAGTTCGTGCGCGTGCGCCTGTCCGGCGCGCATCGGCCCGACGTGGTGCAGGTGCCGCAGCGCGCCGTGCTGGAAGGCCCGCAGGGCAAGTTCGTCTACGTGGTGGCCCCCAGCGACAAGCCGGAGATGAAGGGCGCGCTGGTCGCCACCTCGCGCCCGGTACAGGCCGGCGAGTGGACCGACATGCCCGGCGGCAAGGGCTGGGTGATCCGCGACGGCCTGCGCGCCGGCGACCGCGTGATCTCGATGAACGGCCAGCCCGTCGCCTCGACCGGGCAGTTCCAGCAGATCACGCGCGACAACGGGAGCAACCCGCTCGCGATCCAGCTGCAACGCGACGGCGCCCCGGTCGATGTGACCCTGACGCCGCGCACGAACCCGCCGCCGGGCCAGGGGGCCATCGGCGTGGCGATCCAGCAGCCGACGCGGCCGATGCAGTACGGCCCGTTCGAGTCGATGTGGCAGGGGACCGTGCGGGCCGCGAGCATCGTCGCGTTCACCCTCTGGGCGCCGATCCTCTACTTCCAGGGCGCCATGCCCGGCGAGATGCTCCGCCCGATCGGCCTGCCCGGCATGGCACAAGTCACGGCGCAGGCGGTCGATGCCTCGCTCCAGTCGGGCTACTGGTTCCCGATCCTAGTCATGACCGGCACGTTCAGCGCGGGCCTAGCGGTCGCCAACATGCTGCCGATCCCCGCCCTCGACGGGGGGCGGATCTTCTTCATCCTGATCGAGGCGATCCGAGGCCGGCGCGTCAGCCCCGAGCGCGAGAGCCTGGTCCACTTCGTGGGCATCGTGGTGC
>NZ_JACCWG010000209.1 GCF_013697775.1 Ramlibacter sp.
GTTCGAGCCGCGCGCGCGCCGCCAGCAGCACGTCGGCGGGCAGCGCCAGCGTGCCGCGCAGCGCCTGTAGCGCCAGCCGTGCGTCGCCCAGCGTGCCGGTGGCCCAGACGTCGTCGCCCGCCTGAGCGCCGCTGCGCAGCAGGGCCGCGCCGGCCGGCACTTCGCCGAACACGGTGATGCAGATGTTGAGCGGCCCGCGCGTGGTGTCGCCGCCCACCAGCTCGCAGCCGTGCGCATCGGCCAATGCGAACAGGCCGTCGGCGAACGGCGCGAGCCAGGCTGCGTCGGCCTGCGGCAAGGCCAGTGCCAGCGTGAAGGCGAGCGGCCGCGCGCCGCAGGCGGCCAGGTCGCTCAGGTTGACGGCCAGTGCCTTGTGCCCGAGCCGCCGCGCATCGGTGCCGGCGAAGAAATGCCGGCCCTCGACCAGCATGTCCGTCGACACCGCCAGCTGCATGCCGGGGGCCGGTTGCAGCAGCGCGCAGTCGTCGCCCACGCCGAGCGGGCTGCGCACGGCGGGACGTTTGAAAAATCGGGCGATGAGGTCGAATTCGGTCATGACCAGAGCAGAGGCGGACAGCCGATTTTGAACGCAGCCTAACCCCGGGCGCCTCGAAACCGCACGGCCGCCTGCCGCACCACCTCGGCCAGCAGCCGCTCGCGGCCCTGCGTCTCGCGCAGCCAGCGCGCGTCGTTGGCGCCCAGGTCGGCGGCCAGCCGCAGCATGTCGATTGCGGTGGTGGCGCCCACGTCCTGCGCGTGCGTGTCGATGCGGCGCAGCGTGTGCACGATGTGCTCGCGCAGCGGCATGTGCTCGCCGCTGGCGGGGTCCACGTACACCGCGTCCAGCCCGAAGCGGCAGGCCTGGAAGCGGTTGTAGGTGTAGACCATGTAATCGTCCTCCTGCGGCACGAACGGCTGCTCGTGCAGGAACCAGGCCGCCAGCGCCTGCACGAAGCCGGCCAGCGCGGTGGCGCGCTCGATCGTCAGCGGCGTGTCGAACACGCGGATCTCGATCGTGCCGTACTCCGGCTTGGGACGGATGTCCCAGTAAAAGTCCTTCATGCTCTTGACCACGCCGGTGCGCGTGGTCTTGGCGAAGAATTTCCCGAATTCGTCCCAGCTGAGCGTGTAGGGCGCGCGGCCCGACATCGGGAAGGCGAACACCGAGTTCAGGCGCGCCGAATCGAACTGCGTGTCCTGCCCCTGCACGTAGGGCGAGCTGGCCGACAGCGCGATGAAGTGCGGGATGTAGCGCGACATGCGGTGCAGCATCAGCAGCGCGGCGTCGGCGTCGGGGCAGCCGATGTGCACGTGCTGGCCGAAGATGGTGAATTGCTTGGACAGGTAGCCGTACAGGTCGGACAGCTGGCGAAAGCGCGGCCCGTCGTAGATGCGCTGCTCGTGCCACTGCTGGTAGGGATGGGTGCCGCCGCCGACTACCGCGATGTTGAGCTTGTCGGCGCTGCGCACCAGCGCGTCGCGCATCTGCGTGAGCTGGCCCAGCACCTCCGAGGCCGAATGGCACACGCTGGTGGACACCTCGATCATGCTGGAGGTCATCTCCGGCACCACGGCGCCGGGCAGCTTGATCTTCGACATCAGGCGCAGCATTTCGCTGGAGAACGGCGCCAGGTCGTAGTCGTGCGTGTTGACCAGCTGCAGCTCGAGTTCCACGCCCAGCGTGAGCGGCTGCGAGTGCTGGAACGGCTCCAGCACCAGGGGCAATTCGCGCGCCTGGCCCACGCGTTCTTCCAGGCCTTTATCCATGCAGGTCTCCGCGCGGCTCCGTGCGCAGCTCGCCCGCCTGCGTCGTCGGCACGCCGCTGGCCGCCGCGCGCTGCGGCCACGGGCGGGTGCCTTCCCCCGCCTCGTAGATCGCGAAGGTAGTGACGATGGCGCCCAGGATCTCCATCAGCAGGATGGCCGGCAGCGCGATGCTGGCGATGCGGGGCCCGAGCGTGAGCGACGACGACATGAACTGCAGCACCAGCAGCAGCGCCACCGACGACATCGGCGACAGGGCGCAGCCGGTCCAGAACGCCTGGCGCCAGCTGATGCCGCTGCCCCAGTGCGCCAGTTCCACGCCGCAGATCTTGGCCAGCGCGCGCGCCAGCACCAGCGCGGCGACGAGCCCTGCGACGGCCGGGTTCCAGTCGGCCTTGGCCGCCACCACCGACACCAGCACGAACATCAGCATGGTCAGCAGCGACGACGCCGTGCCGAGCTGGCGCGCCCAGGCCCAGGGGCGCGGATTGAGCTGCTTGAGCATCAGCCCGCCGATCAGCGCGGCCAGCGGCGCCGAGCCGCCGAAGTGCGACGCCAGCGCCGTGCCTGCCGCCACCAGCGCCACCAGCAGGATGGAGGTGTTCTCGCTGGTCGGGCTCATCACCCGCAACGCCATGCGCAGCAGCAGCGCCAGCAGCGCGCCCACCACGAAGGAGATGCCCAGCACCACGGCCACCGGATACAGCGTGGTGGACAAGGTGTCGGGCGGGCGGTGCATCACGCCGGCGCGCGCGCTCACCAGCGTCAGCGCATAGAAGGTGCTGAGCGTGGCCAGCACCATCGCGCGCTCGGTCACCGGGCCGGCCGCGCGCGTGTCCATCACCACGCGGCTGAGCACGGCCGGCGCCGACGCCATCGCGATCAGCGCGACCGCCTCGGCCACCGAGGGCCGCACGCCCATCCAGCGCAGCATGTAGTACACCGCCAGCGCGGTGAACGCCGATTCGAGGATGCTTTGCAGCAGCACCATGGGGTTGTGGCGGAACCAGCGCAGCGGAATGCGCCCGCCGGCCTCGAACAGCACCACCGAAACGCCTAGTTCCAGCAGGAACAGCGCCACGCCCTGCAGCGGCCAGGCCGCGCCGGAAAAGCCGGCCAGCCCGGCGAGCGTGCCCACCAGCGAATAGCCCACCACCTTGGGCAGGCCGGTGTGGCGCTGCAGCAGGTGCCCGGTGGCGGCGGCCACGGCCAGCAGCAGCGACCATTGCACGGTGGGCAGGCCGGCCGAGGGCTTGAGCCACTCGGCCCAGATGGCCATCACTTCATCCATAGAGGTGCCCTCCGCGGCGGACTGTAGGTGCCGTGAGACCTTGTCTGCGTAGGACAAGGACGCATCGCCATCGGGCGGTCAGGCCCTTGACAGAGAGGCTCGGCAGCGCCTGGGAAATTAATGCAGAACGCGGCTGCCGCCGTCTTCCAGCATGAACGGCGGAATCTCGACTTCGAAGCGCTCGCCGTCTTCGGCCACGCAGAAGTAGTGGCCGTGCATGGTGCCGTTCGGGGTGCGCAAGCGGCAGCCGCTGCTGTATTCGAAGGACTCGCCGGGCTTGAGCAGCGGCTGGTGGCCCACCACGCCCAGGCCCTTGACTTCCTCCACCTGGCCGCGCGCGTCGGTGATGAGCCAGTGGCGCGAGATCAGCTGCGCCGGCAGCTCGCCCGTATTCGTGATGCTGATGGTGTAGGCGAAACTGTAGATGCCCTGGTCCGGCGCCGATTGCTCGGGCAGGTACTGGGGCTGCGCGTCCACCTTGAACTGGTACTTGGCCATGGCCCGAATGCTACCCGAGGGCCTGGCCCTGCCGGTCGGCGACAATTCGCGCATGAGCACGACGCAGCAGCACCGCATCGCACCATCGATCCTTTCGGCCGATTTCACCCGCCTGGGCGAGGAGGTGACGAAGGTCATCGCCGCCGGGGCCGACTGGATCCATTTCGACGTGATGGACAACCACTACGTGCCGAACCTCACCTTCGGCCCCATGATCTGCTCGGCGCTCAAGCCGCTGGCGACAACCGCCGCCGGCGTGCCGGTGCCGGTGGACGTGCACCTGATGGTGCAGCCGGTCGATGCGCTGGCGCAGGCGTTCGCCGATGCCGGCGCCGACTACATCAGCTTCCATCCCGACGCGTCGGCCCACGTGCACCGCAGCGTGCAGGCGATCAAGGCGCGCGGCTGCAAGGCCGGGCTGGTGTTCAACCCCGCCGCGCCGCTGGACGTGCTGGACTGGGTGATCGAGGACATCGACCTGGTCCTGATCATGAGCGTGAACCCGGGCTTCGGCGGCCAGAGCTTCATCGACTCGGCGCTGCGCAAGATCGAGCAGGCGCGCAAGCGCATCGATGCTTGCGGCAAGGACATCCGGCTGGAAGTCGACGGCGGCATCAAGGCCGACAATATCGCGCGCGTGGCCAGCGCCGGCGCCGACACCTTCGTGGCCGGCAGCGCGATCTTCGGCAAGCCGGATTACAAGGCCGTGGTCGACGCCATGCGCGCCGCGCTCCGCGCCTGAACGGCCTTCAGCGCCTGAACTGCTTGTCGGGCTGCGAGGTGCTTTCGCGCACCTTGTCGTAGGCCGCATCCAGCGCCGGTCCCTTGTCGGTGTCGACCTGGCCCTGCGCCACGCTGGCATGCGCGATCTGGCCCAGGCGCTTGCCGCTGGGCTCGTCGGGCGCCTGGCTGCTGGCGGATTCGTCGCGCTCGTGCGGCTGCTTCAGCGAGGGCTGCTGCGTCTCGCCCTGCACCGGCGTGGTCTCGCCTTCGGTCGGTTTGTCGCGGCTGTTGGATGTCTGCATGGAGGTGTCCTTTGTCCCCATGTTCCATGCCGGTGCGGCGCCCGGCGGTAGGACGCCGCCGCAGCCTGCTCATCGCCAGCCGGCTCCTACATGCAATTGTCTTGCGTGCCGACGAACCGTCCCGCTGAGCGGCTACGGTTGACTCTGCAGGCGTTTGTTCCAATCAAGGCTTCAAGCTCGCGTGCAAGGAAGATCGACATGGAAGTGCTGTCCGCAGTCCCCGAGTGGCTGGTCTGGTGCACCGCCGGCGCTGCCGGTGCGGTCGCCCTCGCCACGCTTGCCCGCATCCTCGAAGCCGCTCTGGACTTCGAGCTGCAATGACCCTTGCCGCGGCAACGGGCCCGCGCGGCGCGGCCTGGTGTCGTGCGTCGTTCCCGAATCCCACAGGAGCCGTTGATGGCCCAGTCCCGACCGGACACCCGAAACAAAGCCAAGGCGAGCGACAGCGCCGGCGCCAAGACCAAGCAGCTGGAAGCCTTCACGCAGGCGGCCGAGAGCCAACTGAGCACCCAGCAGGGCGTGCCCATTCCGGACAACCACAACTCGCTGAAGGCGGGCGTGCGCGGACCGACGCTGCTGGAAGATTTCATCCTGCGCGAGAAGCTCACCCACTTCGACCGTGAGCGCATCCCCGAGCGCGTGGTGTACGCGCGCGGCGCCGCGGCGCACGGCTACTTCGAGCTGACGCGGCCGCTGGGCGAATACACCAAGGCCGATTTCCTGCAGGACGTGGGCAGCCGCACGCCGGTGTTCGTGCGCTTTTCCGCCGCCATGGGTGCGCGCGGCGGGGCCGACACGGCGCGCGAGGCGCGCGGCTTCGCCGTGAAGTTCTACACCCGCGAAGGCAACTACGACCTGGTGGGCGCCAACATGCCGGTGGCTTTCGTGCAGGACGCGATAAAGTACCCCGACTTCGTGCACGCGGCCAAGCCCGAGCCGCACCACGACATGCCGCAGGCCTCCAGCGCGCACGACACCTTCTGGGACTTCATGTCGCTGGTGCCAGAGACCACGCATGCCCTGATGTGGCTGATGTCGGGCCGGGCGCTGCCGCGCAGCTGGCGGATGATGGACGGTTTCGGCGTCCACACCTTTCGCTTCGTCAACGCACGCGGCGCCGTGCACTACGTCAAGTTCCACTGGAAACCCAAGCTCGGCCGCCATGCGCTGCTGTGGGACGAGGCGCAGAAGCTCGCCGGGCGCGATCCGGACTTCCTGCGGCGCGACTTGTGGGAGGCGATCGAGCACGGCCACTTCCCCGAATGGGAGCTGGGCGTGCAGCTCATCGAGGAAGCCAAGGCCGAGAGCCTGCCGATCGACCTGCTGGACCCGACCAAGCTGATCCCCGAGGAACTGGTGCCGGTGCTCACCGTGGGCAAACTGGTGCTCAACCGCAATCCGGACAACTTCTTCGCCGAAGCCGAGCAGGTGGCCTTCAACCCGGGCCACGTGGTGCCGGGCATCGACTTCAGCAACGACCCGCTGCTGCAGGGCCGCCTGTTCGCCTACAGCGACGCGCAGAGCTGGCGCCTGGGCAGCCCTAACCACAGCGAACTGCCGATCAACAAAAGCCTGTGCCCGGTGCATAACTTCCAGCGCGACGGCAGCGGCCGCAACACCATCGGCAAGGGCCGCGTGGCCTACGAGCCGCATACGCTGGCCAACGGTGCGGAGTTTCGCGTCGATGGCGGCCAGCAGGGCTTCCAGAGCACGGCCGAGCCCGGCGATCCGGCCAAGCTGCGCCGGCGCCCGGAAGACTTCGACGACCATTTCAGCCAGGCCTCGCTGTTCTGGAACAGCCAGAGCCCGGCCGAGCGCGACCAGATCGTCGCCGCCCTGCAATACGAGCTGTCGCGCGTGGACACCGCCGCGGTGCGCCAGCGCGTGGTCGACAACCTGGCGCACGTGGATGCGCGGCTGGCCCGCAAGGTGGCCGAACCGCTGGGCATCGACCTGCCCGACCCGCGCGCGGCGGCCGGCCGCGCCGGCTTTCGTGAGCTGCGGCGCAAGCAGCTGGTGGAAACATCGGCCGCGCTCAGCATGGACACCGCGGGCGGCGCGATCCACACGCGCAGGGTGGCGGTGCTGGTCGCGCCGGGCGTGGAGCTGGGCGCTTTCAAAGTGATCCAGCAGGCGCTGCAGGACGCCGGCGCCGTCACCTGCGTGATCGGGCCCAACCTGGGCTTCGTGGCCTCGTCGTCGGGACAGCAGCTGCCGGTGGACCATGCGCTGCTCGCCACGTCGTCGGTGCTGTTCGACGCCGTGCTTGTGCCCGGCGGCGCCACCAGCGCGCAGCAGCTGATGGCGAATGGCTCGGCCGTGCACTTCGTGATGGAGGCGTACCGCCACTGCAAGCCGATCTGCGTGATCGGCGAGGGTGCGCAGCTGCTGAAGATTCCGGAGCTCGACAACAACCCGGCCGGCTTGCCTGGCGTAGTGGTCGGCAAGAACGAGCCCGGCACGCGCCAGCAACTCGCCCAGGAGTTCATCGCCGCGATCGCCCGGCACCGGCATTGGGGCCGGCCGCACGTGGACAGCGTGGCCGCCTGAGTCCTGCGCGCCATCGGTCCCTTCCTACGCCTCCATCACGGATGCGCCGACTGCCGCCGCGCAGTCCGCGCGGCTCAATGAACTTGAGGCCGGCCCATGCCGGCCCACGGTTCAGTGACATGCAGACTAGGAGTGACCAATGGCATCCAACCAGGCCAACCAAGGCAACAACGGGCAAGGCAACCCGGGCGGTGGCAAGCAGGGGAGCTCCGGACGCGGCTTCGCTTCCATGGACCCCGAGCGCCAGCGCGAAATCGCAAGCCAGGGCGGCAAGGCCGCCCACGAGAAGGGTACTGCCCACCAGTTCACCTCCGAGGAGGCGCGGGTGGCCGGCAGCAAGGGCGGCAAGGCGGCCCACCAGCGCGGCACAGCGCACCAGTTCGATTCGGACGAGGCGCGCGAGGCCGGCCGCAAGGGCGGCCAGGCTTCCCACAGCAGCGGCAACCAGGGCGGCGGCAACCAGGGCGGTGCCAGCCAGGGTGGCGGCACCCAGGCCGAAGGCGGGAAGGGCAAGGGCGGCCAGGGCGGCAGCCGCTGAACGCCGCCGCATCCGGTTCCCCCAAGAAAAAAGCCAGGGCATCGCCCTGGCTTTTTTCATGCGTGCGCAGCGTCAGTAGCCGAGCGCCAGGCCGGTGTTGCGGCGCGGGTCGTTGGCGCCGTAGAAGCGCTTGGTGCCGACCGGCTTGCCGCCCAGCGAAGGCGCGCCGACCAGGATGGCGGCCAGGTGGCCGGGGGGCGGCGGTGCGGCCAGCTTGTGGCCCATGCCTTCGAGGATCTTGCGCGTGTCGGGGCTGAGCGCGAAGTTCTCCACGCCGGTGGTCTCGGGCAGCCACTGCTGGTGGAAGCGCGGCGCGTCGATGGCTTCCTGCACGTTCATGCCGTAGTCCACCACGTTCAGGATGGTGTGCAGCACCTGCGTGATGATGCGGCTGCCGCCCGGCGTGCCCACCACCATCACCGGCTTGCCGTCCTTTGTCACGATGGTCGGGCTCATGGAGCTGAGCGGCCGCTTGCCCGGGGTGATGGCGTTCGCCTCGCCCTGCACCAGGCCGTAGAGGTTCGGCACGCCGATCTTCACGGTGAAGTCGTCCATCTCGTTGTTCAGCAGCACGCCGGTCCTGGCCGCAGTGACGCGCGCGCCGAACCAGTCGTTCAGGGTGTAGGTCACCGACACCGCGTTGCCCGCCTTGTCCACGATGGAGTAGTGCGTGGTGTTTATGCCTTCGTGCGGCGCCACGCCCGGCTTGATGGCCTGGGACACGCCTGCCTTGTTCGGGTCGATGGCGGCGCGGATCTGCGCCGCATAGCCCTTGTCCAGCAGCCGGTCCAGCGGGTTCTTCACGAAGTCCGGGTCGCCCAGGTAGCTGTTGCGGTCCACGTAGGCGTGGCGCATGGCCTCGATCTGGTAGTGCACCGCCTCTGCCGAGCGAAAGCCCAGGTCCTTCAGCGGATAGCCTTCGAGGATGTTCAGGACCTCGCAGATCACCACGCCGCCGGAGCTGGGCGGCGGCGCCGAGACGACGCCGTAGCCGCGGTAGTTGCATTCCACCGGCTTGAGTTCGCGCGGCTTGTACTGGTCCAGGTCGGCCTGGGTGATGATGCCTTTGCCGGCCTGGTTGCTGGCCACCAGCGCGGCGGCCACCGGGCCCTTGTAGAAGCCGTCGCGGCCGTTGCGGCTGATCATCTTGAGCGTGTGCGCCAGGTCCTTTTGCACCAGCGTGTCGCCGGACGCGAAAGGCTGCATGCCCTTGTTCAGGAAGATCGCGGCGGACGCCGGATCCTGCTTCAGGTCGTCGGTGGCGGTGGCGAACAGGTCGATGTCGCCCTGGTCCAGCGCGAAGCCCTTCTCGGCGTAGCGGATGGCCGGCGCGATGAGCGCGGCGCGCTTCATGGTGCCGTACTTGGCCAGCGCTTCCTCGAAGCCGGCCACGCTGCCGGGCACGCCGACCGCGAGGTGGCCGCGCTCGGACGCGCCCTTGACCACGTTGCCGTCCTTGTCCAGGTACATGTTGGCGGTGGCGGCGATCGGCGCCTTCTCGCGGAAGTCGAAGAAGGTGCGGCGCCCGTCGGCCAGCTGGATGGTCATGAAGCCGCCGCCGCCCAGGTTGCCGGCGGCCGGGTAGACCACGGCCAGCGTGTAGCCGACCGCGACTGCCGCGTCGACGGCGTTGCCGCCCTTCTTCAGCACGTCCACGCCGACCTGCGTGGCGAGTCGGTGCGCCGTGACGACCATGCCGTTGTCGGCGGCCGCGGGTGCCACCGAGGCGGCCTGCGCGACGCCGCTCCAGGCGAACAGGACCGCGGCGAACAGTGTCGCCGGGCGATTCAATCGCTCCATTGTTGTCTCCATGTTGTGGGTGATCAGGACGCGGAGGATGCCACTTTTTCCGCAAGCGCGCCGTCCAGCGCAGCCTGCACGCGCTCCCACACGTGCGAGCGGCTTTTCGGCGACGGCACGTAGTGGTTGAAGTAGGTCACGCCCTCGGTCGGCACGCCCAGCAGCGTGAGCGGGCGCACCGGCTGGCCGGTGGCGTCGATCGGGTGGCCGATGCGGTCGATGCGCGGCACCAGCAGTTCGCGCCCGCCGGCGCTGTGCGCCGTCGCCGAACACAGGCCGCTGCGGTACAGCGCCGAGAGCAGCGAATCGCCGCCGGGCGCAAGGCTCTCGTGGCCGACGTGGCCGCGCACGATCTGGTCCAGGCAGGTGGTGGTGCCGACCTCGAAGCTGCTGGAC
>NZ_JACCWG010000211.1 GCF_013697775.1 Ramlibacter sp.
TGCGCTCTTCGGGATACGCCGGGTCCAGCGGCACGTACGCGCCGCCTGCCTTCAGGATGCCCAGCAGTGCAACGACCACATCGAGCCCGCGCTCCATGCACACGCCCACCAGCACTTCCGGCCCGACGCCCTCCCCGCGCAGCCAGTGCGCCAGCTGGTTCGCTCTTGCGTTCAGCTCCGCGTACGTGAGCGACGCCTCTTCGAACGCCACCGCCACCGCATCCGGCGTGCGCCCCACCTGCAGCTCCACACGCCGCACCATGTCCAGTTCGCGCGCGTACGGCAGCGCCGTCGCGTTCCATTCCACCAGCAGCTGCTTGCGTTCTTCGGCCGGCAGCACGTCCACTTGGCCAATCGGCGCTTCAGGCTGCGATTCCAGTGCGTCGACGATGCCGCGCAGCGCCGCCAGCATGTATCCGCAGATGCGCTGCGGCGCCACCGTGCCGGCGGCCACCTGGGCGACCAGGCCGAAGCCCTCGCCGAGGTCGTCGACCATCAGCGCCAGCGGATAGTTGGTGCGCTCCTCGGTCTCCAGCACACGCGCCTGCAGGCCGTGTTCGGCCGCGGCCACGCCGTCTTGCGGCAGGTCGTGCCGGTAGTTCAACAGGGCGGTAAACAGCGGCACCTGCGCCGGCAGCGCGCTGCAGCGCTGCGCCAGGGCGAGCGGCGCATGCTCGTGCACCAGCAGCGCGGACAAGGCCTGGTGCGCCTGCAGCAGGCCGACGCGCACGCCCTGCACGCCCAGGCAGATGCGGATCGGCAGCGTGTTGATGAAGGGGCCCAGCGCTTGGCCCGCGTCCGCGCCGCCCTGCATGCGGCCGAACAGCACGGTGCCGAACACCACGTCGGACGTTCGGCCGCAGCCGCGCGCCAGCACCTGCGCCCAGGCCAGGTGCATCAGGCTGGCGGCGCTCACGCCCGCCTTGCGCGCCTGCGCGCGCACGCGGCGCGCCAGGTCCTCGTCCAGCGCCACGCGCGCCTGGACGATGTCCATGCCGGCGTCCTGCGTCGCGGCCAAACCGAACGGCGCCGTCGGCTCTTCCACGTCGCCCAACTGCGCCCTGAAGAACGCCTCGTGCTCGGCCTGCGGCATGCGCCGTGCGCTGGCCACGTAGTTGCGAAACGGCACCGGCGCGGCCAGCAGCTCGCGCTGTCCCGCCAGGATGATTTGCACCTGCGCCACCAGCAGCCGCATCGACGCGGCGTCGTGGACCAGGTGGTGGAACAGCACCTGCAGCAGCCAGCGCCCGTTCGACGCATCCTGCGCGGCGGTGCAGTGCAAAAGCGGCACGCGGCACAGGTCGAGCTTGTCGCGGCGCGGATCGTGGCGCGCGCGCAGCTGCGCGGCCACGTCGCCCTCGGCCGGCGAGAGCGCCAGCACGTCGACGTCGATGCGCGCGCGGCGCCACACCACCTGCACCGGCTGGCGCAGGCCTTCCCAGAGGAAGCCAGTGCGCAGGATGTCCTCGCGGTCGATGGCTTCCTGCAGCGCGCCAACGAAGCGGTCCAGTGCGTCGCGGCTGCCGAAGGCCAGCATGGCGCGCTGCAGGTAGGCGTCTCCCTCTTGCTGCATGCGGTGCAGGAACAGCAGGCCTTCCTGCAGCGGCGCTAGCGGGTAGATGTCCTGGATGTTGGCGGCGCCGCCGGGCACGCTGTCCACCACCGTCCTGATCTCGGCGGGCGTGAGCTGCACCAGCGGCAGCATGTCGGGCGTGAGGGTCTTGCTGCCGGGGCGGATGCGGTTCGGCGGCACGTCCACACGGTCCGGCGCGCCCGCGCGTGCGGCCAGCTCCGCCAGCGTGGCGGAGGCAAACACGCTGCGCACGTCGGCGGCGACGCCCTGGCGACGCAGCTGCTCGATCAGGTTCACAGCCAGCAGCGAATGCCCGCCGAGTGCGAAGAAGTTGTCGTTGCGCCCGACGCGCTCCACGCCGAGCAGCTGGCTCCAGGCGGTGGCAATCTTCTCCTCGGTGTCGCCCAGCGGCGCCTCGTAGGCCCTGCCGGCCTGTGCGCCTGCCTCGGGTGCGGGCAGCGCCTTGCGGTCGATCTTGCCGTTGGAAGTCAGCGGGAAGGCGTCCAGCAGCACGTAGTGCGCGGGCACCATGTAGTCGGGCAGGCGCGCCAGCAGCGGTTTGCGCAGGCTGGTTGCGTCCAGGGCTTCGCTGTCGGCAACCACGTAGGCCACCAGCCGCTTGTCGCCGGGTGCGTCTTCGCGTGCCAGCACCAGCGCTTCTCGCACGCCGGGCTGCACGGCCAGCGCCGCCTCAATCTCGCCAAGCTCGATGCGGAAGCCGCGAATCTTCACCTGGTGGTCCGCGCGGCCCAGGTAATCCAGCGTGCCGTCGGGCAGGTAGCGGGCCAGGTCGCCCGACTTGTACATGCGGGCACCGGGCTCGGGAGCGAACGGGTCGGGGATGAACCGTTCAGCCGTGAGTGCCGGGCGGTTGAGGTAGCCACGCGCCACGCCCGCGCCGCTGACGTACAGCTCGCCGGCCACGCCGACAGGCACCGGGTTCAGGAAGTCATCCAGCACATAGCAAGCAAGGTCGGCCAGCGGGCGGCCGATGGCGCCGGGCGCGGTGTCGTTGTTGTTGTCGTTGTCCTCCTCCAGCACGTGCCAGGTCACGTGCACGGTCGTTTCCGTGATGCCGTACATGTTGACCAGCCGCGGCGTGCCGTCGCCGTGCTTGGCGAACCAGGGCGCCAGCGCAGCGCGGTTGAGCGCTTCGCCGCCGAAGATCACGTGCTTGAGCGCGAGCTTCGCGTCCACGCCTTGGTCGGCTTGCATCAGCTGCTGGAAGGCCGACGGTGTCTGGTTCAGCACCGTGACGTTCTCTTGCACCAGCAATTGCAGGAACTGCTCGGGGCTGCGCGTGACCAGGTGCGGCACCACCACCAGCTTGCCGCCATGCAGCAGCGCGCCCCAGATCTCCCAGACGGAGAAGTCGAAGGCATAGCTGTGGAACAGCGTCCACACGTCGGCACTGTCGAAGCGGAACAGGTCCTGCGTGGAAGCCAGCAGCCGTGTGACGTTGGCGTGCGTGAGCTGCGCGCCTTTTGGAACGCCGGTGGAGCCGGAGGTGTAGATGACGTAGGCGAGGTTCTCCGCCGTGCCTAGCGAGACAGGATCGGTGGCCGGCTGCGATTGCAGCGACGGCTGCAGTTCGCGCAGCACGTCATCGGTCAGCACCAGCCGCGGCCTGGCGTCCGTCAGCATCCCCGCGATGCGTTCTTCTGGATAGCTCGGATCGATGGGCAGATAGGCGCCACCCGCCTTCAGCACCGCCAGCAGCACGACGATCAGCTCCAGGCCGCGCTCCATGCGCACGCCCACCAGCACGTCGGGGCCGACGCCCTGCGCACGCAGGTGATGCGCAAGCCGGTTCGCCCGTGCGTTCAGCTCGGCGTAGCTGAGGTGCGCGCCCCCGAAGCTCACCGCAACCGCATTCGCGCGCTCCTGTACCTGCTGCGCGAACAGCTGCGCGATCGTCCCGCCTTGCGGATAACTGACCCGCGGCGCATTCCACTCCACAACCACCTGCCGCTGTTCGTCCGTGTCCAGCAGCGGCAGTTGCATCACCCGCGCTTCGGGCCGCGCCACTGCCTGCTCCAGCAAGCGCACGAAATGCCGCACCAGCTGCGCGATGCTTGCGGGTTCGAACAGGTCGCTGTCGTACTCCAGCTTGCCGGCGAGAGCGCCCTGCTCCTGCGTCACCGTCAGCACCAGGTCGAATTTCGACGTGCCGTTGTGGATCGGCAGCTCCTCCAGCACCAGGCCGGGCAACTGCGCCTTGCCCAGCGGCGCGTTCTGCAGCACCAGCAGCGCCTGCACCAGCGGCGCATGGCCGCCGTGCCGCTGCGGATTCAGCACCTCGACCAGTTTTTCGAACGGCAGCTCCTGGTGCGCGAAAGCTTCCAGCGCCGTGTGCTTCACGCGGCGCAGCAGCGTGGCGAAGCTGTCGCCCGGTTCCAGCCCGATGCGCAGCACCAGCGTGTTGACGAAGAAGCCGATCAGCCCTTCGGTCTGGCTGCGGCCGCGGTTCGCCACGGCCGTGCCGAGGTTCACTTCCTGCTGGCCGGCATAGCGCGCCAGCAGCACCGCGAACACGGCCGACAGGCCCATGAACAGCGTGGCCTGCTGCGCCTGCACACAGGCCTTGACCTGGCGAGTGAGTTCGGTACCGATCGAGAAATCGTGGCGGCCACCGCGGTGCTGCTGCACGGCCGGACGCGGATGGTCCGTCGGCAACGTCAGCACGCTTGGCGCACCGGCCAGCTGCCGCGTCCAGTAAGACAGGTGTTTTTGCAGTTCCTCGCCTTGCAGCCGCTCGCGCTGCCAGCGCGCGTGGTCGGCGTACTGCATGGGCAGCGGCGGCAAGCTCGCTTCGCGGCCCTGCACGCGCGCCGCGTACAGCGCACCGAGTTCGCGCACCAGCACGCCCATGGACCAGCCGTCCGACACGATGTGGTGCAACGTGAGCAGCAGCACGTGCTCCTCGGCACTCCTGCGCAGCAACAGCGCGCGGATGAGGGGGCCGCGCCCCAGGTCGAAGGGCGCCCGCGCCTCGGCCTGCATGGCCTGGGCCGCCTCGTCCCGGCCGATGTCGCGCAGCGGCAGCTCGAGGTGCAGCTGCGCGTCGACGATCTGCCGCGCCGCGCCGCCGTCGTCCTTGCCGAAGCGCGTGCGCAGCGCGTCGTGCCGCGCGACGACGCCGTTCAGCGCATCCCGCAGCGCATCGCGGTCCAGCCGCCCGCGCAGACGCACCGCGACAGGAATGTTGTACGACGCATCACCCGGTTGGTACTGGTCCAGGAACCACAGCCGCTGCTGCGCGAACGACAAGGGGCTACCGCCTTGTTCTTCACTCCCTCTCCCGCCCGCGGGAGAGGGTTGGGGTGAGGGCTGCACGAGCGGAATGTCCTCCACGCTCGCCTCACCGCTCTGCACCAGTTCATCGATCTTCCCCGCCAACGCCCGCACCGTGGATGCCTCGAACAGCATTGCCAGCGTCAGCTCTACGCCAAAGCTGTCGCGCACGTGCGCGACGATCTGGCTGGCCAGCAGCGAGTGGCCGCCCAGCGAGAAGAATTCCGCCTCCACCGACACGCTGGACAAGCCCAGCAGTTCCTGCCAGATCTGCGCCAGCGCCGCTTCGGTCGGCGTGCCGGGCGCGACGTAGCCGGACGCGGCCTGCGCATCTTGCCCCTGGCCGCCTTCGCGCCATTCCCACACCGGCGCGAACGCGCCGTCCTGCAGCATGCGCCGACACTGCACGCGCTGGATCTTGCCGCTGGAGGTGCGCGGCAACTGCCCCGCCTTCACCAGCAGCACCGCCGCCAGCTCCGTGATGCCGTGGCGCTCGTACAGCGCCAGCCGCAGCTTGCCGACCAGTGCATCGGTGTCCGGCTTGCCGCGCGTCTCCAGCTCCTGCACGATCACCAGCCGCGCGTTGCCCGACTCTTCCTCGACCGAAAACGCGGCGCAGCCGTTGGCGCGGAAGGCGGGGTCCAGCGCCTCCACCGTCGCCTCGATGTCCTGCGGATAGACGTTCTCGCCGTTGAAGATCATCATCTCCTTCAGCCGGCCGCTCACATACAGGTGGCCGCCTTCGTCCAGGAAGCCGAGGTCGCCGGTGCGCAGGTAGCGCTGTCCGCCACCGGCGAGCGTGGCGCCGAACACCTGTTCGGTTTCTTCGTCCCGCCCCCAGTAGCCCGCGGCCACCGACGGACCACGCACCCAGATTTCGCCGACGGTGCCAACCGGCTGCGCGGTGTTCGCCTGCGTGTCGACGATGACGACTTCGCTGCCGGCAGTCGCCTCGCCCGCGCCCACCAATTCGATCGCTGCCAGTCCTTCACGCTCCACCACACGCGTGGACGCGATGGCATCCGGCTGCGCCTGCAGGCTCGCGCTCACCAGCAGCGTCGACTCCGCCAGGCCGTACGACGGCGTCACCACGTTCGGCTTGAGCCCGCACTGCGCGAACGCGTCCGCGAATTCGCGC
>NZ_JACCWG010000219.1 GCF_013697775.1 Ramlibacter sp.
CGGTCGAGCCGCCGCTGGAGCCCGCGCTGGCACCGGCAGCGCCGGAGCCGCCAGCGCTGCCGCCCCCACCCCCGGCAGCACCGCCGCTGCCCTGGGCCATGGCGGCACCGCCCATGGCGAGTGCGGCTGCGGAAACGAGAATCGCGAGAGTGTTCTTGACCATTGGTAATCCTTAGAGAGTGGTTGACTTGGTGTTTGAAGCACCGGCGTCGCGCCGGATGTCAACCAATCTAGGAACCCTGCCGTCCCCCGTCAGTGGGGAGACTGCGCCATGTTTTGTACGCCCGCGCCCACAGTGCGGTAGGACGAGGTCCGACGGCACAGCAATAAAAAAGCCGTCGCGGTTGCTGCGACGGCTGTGCCATAAGTGGTCGGAGCGATAGGATTCGAACCTACGACCCTCTGGTCCCAAACCAGATGCGCTACCAGACTGCGCTACGCTCCGCCAGCGCGCATTCTACGCGCTCGCGCAGTCCGCGATTGCGACAGGACCGATAAAAGACTATATTCGGTCCGATGCGCTACTCCAGCCAAGTCAAACCGATCAGCTACGTCAAATCCAACGCCGCCAAGGTGCTGGAAGAACTGGCCGAATACCGGCAGCCGCTGGTCATCACGCAAAACGGCGAAGCGGCAGCCGTGCTGCAGGACATTGCTTCCTACGAAGCGGACCAGGAGACGCTGGCACTGCTGAAGATCCTGGCGCTCGGCACGCAGCAGATCGAACAGGGCCGCACCGTGCCGGCCAAGGAGGCCATGGCTGCCGTGCGCAAGCGGCGCGGCCGGGAATGAGCAGCAGCTACGAGGTTGTCCTCACCGAAGATGCGGCGCAGGACCTTCAGGAGCTGTACGACTACATTGCCGAACACGACGCGCCCGCCAAGGCGGACCACGTGCTGGAGCGCATCGAAGCCGCGCTGGAAGGCCTGGCGCGCATGCCGCAGCGCGGCGCCCACACGAAGGAGCTGCTCGCGGTCGGCATGCGCGAGTACCGCGAAACCTACTTCAAGCCGTACCGCATCGTCTACCGTGTCATCGACCGTCGGGTGTACGTCTACCTGATCGTAGACGGCCGGCGCGACATGCAGACGCTGCTGCAAAAGCGCGTGCTGCGCGGCTGAGCGCCGCGCATCCACTCACAGCCTCACGTATTCATACTCCACCGCCTGCGCATTGATGCCGCGGTCCGGCGGGGCGATCCAGCCGGCCATCTTGCCGGGCTCGGTCACGCGCTGCATCAGGCTCTTGACGAAGCGGATGTCGTCTTCGTTGGGCAGCCATTCGTCCTTGCGCGCCTCGAATTCGGCCGCTGTGATTGGTTTGCCCAGCAGGTCGGTGTGCAGGCCGGCCCAGGCGCCCACCTGGCGGCGAAAGCGCGTGGACGGCAGCTTGAACTCGAACGGCACGCCGGCGCGTTTGACGCCCATGTTCCAGCGCGTGAGGCCCACATTGCAGTCCTTGGCGTATTCCAGCCGCGTGATCTCGTTGATGCCGTTGCGCACCGAGATCGCCTCGTCGCGCACGCCGCCGTTGCCGTCCGGCACCTGGATTGTCATGCTGGTGCCGGTTTCCACGTGGTCGGCGAAGCGCGATTCATCGGGCCGGCCCTTGATGCCGTTGCTGAAATAGTTGGCCGCGTTGGACGAGGCCTCCGAGCCGAACAAATCCAGCGAGCTGGTGAACCAGAAGTTCATGAATTTCTGGATCGTCGGCAGGTCGATCGCGCCGGCATTGCGGACCCGGTGCCAGTCGTCGGTGTCCAGCTCCTTCATCACCTCCAGCGTGCGGCGGATCACGCGGCCGATGCCGGTCTCGCCCACGAACATGTGGTGCGCTTCCTCGGTCAGCATGAACTGGCAGGTGCGCGAGAGCGGATCGAACGCGCTTTCGGCCAGGCTTTTCAGCTGAAACTTGCCGTCGCGGTCGGTGAAATACGTGAACATGAAGAACGACAGCCAGTTGTCCATGGGCTCGTTGAAGGTGCCCAGGATGCGCGGCTTGTCCGGGTCGCCGCTGTGGCGCTCCAGCAGTTCCTCGGCCTCCTCGCGGCCGTCGCGGCCGAAGTAGGCGTGCAGCAGGTAGACCATGGCCCACAGGTGGCGGCCCTCCTCCACGTTCACCTGGAACAGGTTGCGCAGGTCGTACAGCGACGGCGCGGTGTGGCCCAGCAGGCGCTGCTGCTCCACCGACGCCGGCTCGGTGTCGCCCTGCGTCACTATCAGGCGGCGGAACACCGAGCGGAATTCGCCGGGCACTTCCTGCCACACGTCCTGGCCCATGAAGTCGCCGAAGCCGATCTTGCGGTTTTCCTGCCGGTCGGCCAGGAAGATGCCCCAGCGGTACTCGGGCATCGGCGTGTAGCCGTACTGCGCCCAGCCCTGTGCGTCCACGCCGACGGCGGTGCGCAGGTAGACGTTCTTGGCCTTGAAGTCGCTCGGGCCCATTTCGTCCCACCAGCGCAGAAAGGCCGGCTGCCAGTGCTCCAGCGCGCGCTGCAGCTGCCGGTTGTCGGCCAGGCCGACGTTGTTGGGGATCTTGGCTTGCAGGTCGATGGTGGTCATTGGGATCCTAGGTAAGGCTCATATCCGTTCGCCCTGAGCCTGTCGAAGGGCTTCGCGCGGCTTCGACAGGCTCAGCCCGAACGGGAACATCTCAAACGCGCTTCCAGTCGAATTTCGATTTCTTGCCCGTCCCGAACAGCTTCAGAGCGCCCTCCTCGCCGACGGCGTTGGGGCGGATGAAGATCCAGTTCTGCCAGGCCGAGAGACGCCCGAACACGCGCGTCTCCATGGTCTCCTTGCCCGGAAAGCGCAGCGAGGCTTCCATGCCGGTCAGCGCGTCGGGCGACAGCGAAGAACGCTCCTCCAGCATCAGCCGGATCTCGTCGTCCCAGTCGATGTCGTCGGGCGCCACCGTCACCAGGCCGAGCGCCAGCGCCTGGTCGGCGCGCAGCGCGCTGCCCACCAGCGTCTGCAGCTGCGTCAGCGTGTCCGCGTCTTCATAGAAGCGGTTGGCCAGGCGCGTGAGGCCGTTCACCATGGGGTAGCGGCCGAAGTTCCCGGTCTCCAGGCGCAGCACCGGCGCGGCGTCGGGCGCATCGGGCAGGTCCAGCATGTAGATGCGGTCGCAGGCCAGCGCGAGTTCATAGAACGTGCCGGCGAAGCACGAGCCGGCGTCCACCAGCGCGATCAGCGAGCGGCTGGTCACGTCCAGGCGGGCCAGCGTGCGGCGGAGCATTCCGATGGTTTCGCGCACCAGCCAGTGGTCCTGCAGCTTGTCCAGCGCGGCGTCGGCCTGGGCCAGCAGCACGGAGTCGCCGCGCGTCTTCAGCACCCAGGTGCCGATCTCCAGCTCGTTGGCGCGCAGGTTGAGGATCGCGTCGTCCAGCTCGCGCGCCAGCTTCAGCGGCCACCAGCCTGCGCCGGCGGACACGATGGTCTCGGGCGTGGATTCCACATGCGCCGCGGGCGCCTGCACCGTCAGCGTCGCGATGCGCGCCGCGCGGTCGATGCGCACGTCCACCGTGCCGTAGTGGTAGCCCTCTTCGTCGATAACCAACTGCACCGGCGTGAGCGAAATGCCCTGCTGCGTGCCGCCCCGCGTGGACTGCCGGCGCAGCGCCTCCACTTCAGCCGCCACCAGCTGCGCAAACTGCTGCGGCTTGGCATGCGCGTCGATCAGCTTCCACTCCCTGGCGCGGTCGGCGCGCACGCCTTCGCTGGTGGTGCAGAAGATGTCGGCCAGGTCGCGCCGCACCTTGCGCTTGTCGGTCACACGCGTGAGGCCGCCGGTGCCGGGCAGCACGCCCAGCAGCGGCACTTCCGGAAGGCTGACGGTGGAGGACCGGTCGTCCACCATCACGATGCGGTCGCAGGCCAGGGCCAGCTCGTAGCCGCCGCCGGCGCAGGCGCCGGTGACCGCGGCCACCGATTTCAGGCCTTCATGGCGCGAGGAATCCTCCAGGCCATTGCGCGTCTCGTTGGTGAACTTGCAGAAGTTCACCTTCCAGGCGTGGGTGGACAGGCCCAGCATGTAGATGTTGGCGCCAGAGCACCAGATGCGGTCCTTGCCGCTTTCGAACACCACAACTTTCACCTGCGGATGCTCGAAGCGGATGCGATTCAGCGCGTCGTGCAGCTCGATGTCCACGCCCAGGTCGTAGCTGTTCAGCTTCAACTTGTAGCCGGGCTTGATGCCGCCGTCCTCATCGATGTCCAGCGCCAGGCGCGCGACGTCGCCCTCGACCGCCAGCTTCCAGTGGCGGTAGTGCGCGGGCTCGGTGGCGAAGCTCACCAGCTCGCGCTCCTCGCCGGCAATGGTCTGCTTGAACAGCAGCGGATCGGTCATGGCATTCATGCGAAGGCTTTCTCTTTGTCGATGGCGGGCGCCGCGGGCACGGCGCGCTCCAGGTCTTTCAGGGATTGCTTCAAGCTGCGCGCCGCGGTGTCCACCACGGCGTCGGCGCGGGCATACAGGGCTTCGCGGCTGGCCAGGATGCGACGGATGTCGTCCAGCGCTTCATTCATGGCGTCTCGCGCCATTTCGCCGTTCTCGCCGCGCGTGGCGGCGAACGGGCGCATGTCGCCCTGGGCCACCACGCGCGTCATGTGTTCTTCGGGACTGGCCTTGAGCCACACGCAATAGAAATGGCTTTGCAGCAGGTCGAAGGTCTCGCGCTCGCTGACGATGCTGCCGCCGGTGGTCATCACCACGCCGCCCGCATGCTCCTCGGCGATGCGCAGCAGCGCGCGCCGCTCGTAGCGCCGGTAGCCGGCCTGCCCGTGCAGCAGCAGGATCTCGTTCATGCTGGTGCCGGCCTCGCGCTCGATCTCGCGGTCCAGCTCGATGAACGGAATGCCGCGCTCGGCTGCCAGCTGCCCGCCCAGCGTGGTCTTGCCCGCCCCGCGCAGGCCGACCAGCGCGATGCGCTTCTCGCGGCCCTGCGCATCCGACAGGCCGAAGCTGCCGGCCAGCAGCGCGTGCGCCTGGTCCAGCTGGGTTTCGTCCAGGCGGTGCAGGATGCCCAGCACCCGCGCCAGCGCCGGGCGCGGCGCGTCCTGCAGCAGGTCGAGGATGGTGATGTTCAGCGCGCGGGCGGTGGCCTCCAGCGAATTGATGGAGACGTTGCCCTTGCCGCTTTCCACGTCGGCCAGGAAGCGCTCGGACAGGCCGGAATCGGAGGCCAGCTGCTTGCGGGTCATGCCGCGGCGCGCGCGCCAGGCACGCACCCGCGCACCCAGTTCCGCGAGGGTGGCCCTGGCATCGGTTTCGCTCATCGCCCGCATCGAAGCACCTTCTTCATCGTCTGTTTTTGCGTTGTAGCAATTTGCAGTATACTTCCTTAACATTAATTGTCAAGCAGTTTATTTCATAAGAGGCGATGCATGAAGCTGAAAATCCTGGTCGGCACCATGACCAGCACCGCGGATTACGTAGCCCAGGCCATTCAGATGGCTTGCGCCGATTTCGTCGAGCAGATCGAAGTGGTGCTGATGGACGGCCTGGACATCAGCATTTTCGATGAAGATGCACTTTATCTCATCTGCACCTCTACATACGGCTCGGGCGACGTTCCGGACAACGCGCGCAGCCTCTACGAGTCGATGGACAGCCAGCCCAAGTACCTGGGCAGCGTGCGCTACGGCGTGATCGCGCTGGGTGACCGCACCTACACCCAGACCTTCGCCTTCGGCGGCAAGAAGTTCGACGAGCGGCTGCAGGGCCTGGGCGCGCAGCGCATCGGCGAGGTGTTCATCCACGACGCCACCTGCGGTGAGATGCCCGAGGAACTGGCTTCGGCCTGGTGCCGCGAATGGCTGCCGCAAGCCATCGCGGTCATGAACAAGACCCCCGCCTGAGCACCCGCCCATGCACCTCAGCCACGCCGACCACAGCACCAGCCCGCCGCGCGTGGAGATTCCGCGCGACTACAACGCGGCGCACGACCTGCTCTCGCGCAACGCCTCGCGCTCGCAAAAAGTCGCCTTCATCGACGCCGCCAACGGCGAACAGCTGACCTATGGCGAACTCGCGCGGCAGGCGCAGCGCCTGGCCAACGCCCTGCGCGCGCAGGGCTACGCGCCCGAAACGCGCGTGCTGCTGGCGATGCTGGACACGCTGGAATGGCCGGTGGTGTTCCTGGGCTGCATCCTGGCCGGCGTGGTGCCGGTGGCGGCCAACACGCTGCTGCCCACCAAGGACTTCGACTACATGCTGCGCGACGCGCGCGCACAGGCGCTGTTCGTCTCCAAGCCGCTGCTGCCGGTGTTCGAGCCGCTGGTGGGGCGCATCTCCACGTTGAAGCAGATGTTCGTGGCGGGCGACGACGGCGCGCACTCGGTGCAAGCGCTGGTCGCCTCAGGCAGCGAGGAGCACGGCGTCGCCGGCACCTGCAGCGACGACGCCTGCTTCTGGCTGTACTCCAGCGGCTCCACCGGCGCGCCCAAGGGCACGGTGCACCTGCACAGCCACCTGATCCAGACGGCGGAGCTGTACGCGAAGCCGGTGCTGGGCATCCGCGAAGACGACGTCGTGTTCTCCGCGGCCAAGCTGTTCTTCGCCTACGGCCTGGGCAACGGCCTGACCTTTCCCATGAGCGTGGGCGCTACGGCGGTGCTGCTGCCCGCGCGGCCGACGCCCGCGGACGTGTTCGGCGTGCTCACCAAGCACAAGCCCACCATCTTCTACGGCGTGCCCACTTTGTATGCCGCGCTGCTGGCCGACGCCGGCCGGCCCAAGGGCGCGGACCTCGCGCTGCGCGTGTGCACCAGCGCCGGCGAGGCGCTGCCGGCCGACATCGGCAAGCGCTGGACCGCCGAATACGGCTGCGAAATCCTGGACGGCATCGGTTCCACCGAGATGCTGCACATCTTCCTGTCCAACCGCCCCGGCAAGGTGCGCTACGGCACCACCGGCCAGGCGGTGCCGGGCTACGAACTGCGCATCGTCGGCGACGACGGCCGCGACTGCGCGGACGGCGAGATCGGCGAGCTGCAGATCCAGGGCCCGAGCGCGGCCATCATGTACTGGAACAACCGCGCCAAGACCAAAGCCACCTTCGCCGGCGACTGGACCCGCAGCGGCGACAAGTACACCCGCCGCACTGAGGAGAATGGCGACGTCTACTACACCTACGGCGGCCGCAGCGACGACATGCTGAAGGTGGGCGGCATCTACGTCTCGCCGTTCGAGGTGGAGGCCTGCCTCGCCACGCATCCGGCGATCCTGGAGGCAGCGGTCATCGGCGTGGAAGACGCCGACGGGCTGGTCAAGCCCAAGGCCTACGTGGTGCTCAAGCAAGGCCAGCAGGCCGACGCGGCCGCGCTGCAGATGCACGTGAAGAACCAGCTCGCGCCGTACAAATACCCGCGCTGGATCGACTTCGTCGCCGAGCTGCCCAAGACCGCCACCGGCAAGATCCAGCGCTTCAAGCTGCGCGCCGCCGCGGCGGGCTGAGGGTTATTCATGTGGCGCCCGGGCACGACTTCGGGTAAAAATGCTTTAAGCCTAAACAATTGGCCACAACGAAGGAGTTCCCGCCAATGACCACCCGCCGTCTCGTTCTTGCCCGCGGTGCCGCCGCCGTCGGCGCCGCCTCCACCGGCCTGCTGCTGCCGCAGATCGCGCGCGCGCAATCCGGCAAGGTCCGCGTCGGCTTCATGCTGCCCTACACCGGCACCTTCGCGCAGCTGGGCGTGGCCATCGAGAACGGCGTGCGCATGGCGATCGCAGAGCGCGGCGGCAAGCTGGGCGGGCGCGACATCGAATGGTTCAAGGTGGACGACGAGTCCGAGCCGTCCAAGGGCGTGGAGAACGCCAACCGCCTGGTGCAGCGCGACAAGGTCGACGTGCTGATCGGCACCGTGCACTCGGGCGTGCAGATGGGCATCCAGCGCGTGGCGCGCGAGAGCGGCGTGCTCAGCCTGATCCCCAACGCCGGCGTGCATGCCGCCACCCGCGCGCTGTGTGCGCCCAACGTGTTCCGCACCTCGTTCAGCAACTCGCAGCCCACCCGCGCGCTGGGCAAGCCGATGATGGACAAGGGCCTGAAGAAGACCGTGTGGATCACCTGGAAGTACGCGGCCGGCGACGAAGCCTTCGAGGGCTTCAAGGAAAGCTACACCGCGGCCGGCGGCACCATCGTCAAGGAACTGGGCCTGCCCTTCCCCAACGTGGAGTTCCAGGCGCTGCTCACCGAAATCGCCTCGCTGCGCCCCGATGCGGTGGCCTGCTTCTTCGCCGGCGGTGGCGCCGCAAAATTCATCCGCGACTACGCGGCCGCGGGCCTGAAGGACAAGATTCCGCTGTGGGGCTCCGGCTTCCTGACCGAAGGCGTGCTGGACGCCGCCGGCTCCGCCGCCGACGGCATCATGACCACCATGCATTACAGCGACTCGCTGGACACGCCGCGCAACAAGCAGTTCCGCAACGCCTTCGCCACGCAATTCAAGATGCAGCCCGACGTGTACGCGGTGCAGGGCTACGACACCGGGCTGCTGCTGTCGCAGGGCATGGCGGCGGTCAAGGGCGACATGGGCAACAAGCCCGCGCTGTACAAGGCGCTGGAAACGCAGGTGATCGACAGCCCGCGCGGCAAGTGGACGATGAGCGCCTCGCACAACCCGGTGCAGGACATCTACCTGCGCCGCGTCGAGAACAAGGAAAACAAGGTGATCGGCATCGCCGCCAAGGCGCTGGCCGACTCCGGCGCCGGCTGCAAGATGGCCTGAGGCTGCTGCCTCGCTCCACTCCACCTGACGTGCCGGACGCCCGATCCGGCACGCCTTCCGCTTCGCGCCTGCGCACGAACATCGCCCGATGGACTTCGCCAACATCCTGATCCAGCTGCTCAACAGCGTGCAGTACGGCTTGCTGCTGTTCATGCTGGCCGCCGGCCTGACCCTGATCTTCGGCATCATGGGCGTGGTGAATCTCGCGCACGGCAGCTTCTACATGCTGGGCGCATACCTCGCGTGGTCGCTGTCGGCGCTGACCGGCAGCCTGGTGGTGGCCATCGTCGGCGGGGCGGTGCTGTCGGTGGTGTTCGGCCTGCTGCTGGAGAAGCTGCTGTTTCGCCACTTCTACCGGCGTGACCACCTCGACCAAGTGCTGCTGACCTTCGGGCTGATCTACATCTTCGAGGAGATGCGCTCCATCGTGTGGGGCGACGACGTGCACGCCGTGAAGATCCCCGACCTGCTGTCCGCCTCCATCCCGCTCACCGACAATCTCTCCTATCCGGTCTACCGGCTCTTCATGTCGGGCGTGTGCGTGGTGCTCGCGGTCGGCCTGTACCTGCTGATCTCCAAGACGCGGCTGGGCATGAAGATTCGCGCGGGCGCCTTCAACCACGACATGACCGAAGCGTTGGGCGTGAACATCAAGCGCATCCATGCCATCGTGTTCGCGCTCGGCGTGGGGCTGGCGGCGATCGCCGGCATGATCGCCGCGCCGATCGCCAGCGTCTACCCGAACATGGGCTCGCAGGTGCTCATCATGTGCTTCGTGGTGGTGGTCATCGGCGGCATCGGCTCGGTGCGCGGCGCGCTGATCTCCGCGCTGCTGGTCGGCTTCGTCGACACCTTCGGCAAGGTGCTGCTGCCGCAGGTGTCCGGCATGCTGATCTACATGCTGATGGCCGCCGTGCTGCTGTGGAAACCCGAAGGGCTGTTCAAGCAATGAAGGCCCCTATCTCAATGTTGGTGCCCACCTTTCCCGTTCGGGCTGAGCTTGTCGAAGCCCAGGCCACTCGCGGCACTTCGACAAGCTCAGTGCGAACGGCAAGTGCAAGCTCAGTGCGAACGGCAAGTGCAAACTCGGTGCGAACGGTGGAGTTGCGATGAGCGTCGTCAAGGCCAACCTCGAAACCCTGCCGCGCGGTCTGCAGGCCGTGCTGGCGCTGGCCTTCATCGCGCTGCTGCTGTTCCCCTTCGTCGCCACCGACTTCTATGCGCAGATGGTGGCGCGCATGATGATCCTGGCCATCTTCGCCATGAGCCTGGACCTGCTGCAGGGCGTGACCGGCCTGGTGTCGCTGGGACATGCGGCCTTCTTCGGCCTGGCCGGCTATGCGCTGGCCTTCCTCACGCCGGCCGGCGAGCCGGTCAGCCTGTGGTGGACCCTGCCCGCCGCCATGGCTGCCGCGGGACTGGCCGCACTGGTCATCGGCTTCTTCGTGGTGCGCACCCACGGCATCTACTTCATCATGGTCACCATGGCGTTCGCGCAGATGGTGTTCTACCTGTTCTTCGACAACAAGGTGCTGGGCGGCTCCGACGGCCTGTACATCAACTTCAAGCCTGTCCTGAGCTTTGTCGAAGGGCCGAACGCGGGCCTGTTCGACCTGGAGAACAAGCGCGTCTTTTATTGGTTCACGCTGGCCATGCTGCTGGCGACCTACCTGTTCCTGCGCCGCCTGCTGTTCAGCCCGTTCGGCCGCGTGCTGGCCGGCATCCGCGTGAACGAGCACCGCATGCGCGCGCTGGGCTACGGCACCTTCGGCTACAAGCTCGCCGCCTTCACGCTGGCCGGCGCGCTGGCGGGGCTGGCGGGCTACCTGTGGGGCGCGCAGACCGGCTTCATCAACCCCGAGCTGATGGGTTTCCAGATGAGCGCGCACGCGATCATGATGGTGATCCTGGGCGGCATGGGCAACTTCGCGGGCGCCATCGCCGGTGCCTTCGCCTTCGAATACCTGCTGCACCTGTTCAAGGACCTGCCGGAAATCGGCAGCTTCAACACCGGCAAGCACTGGCAGCTGTGGATGGGCCTCTTCATCGTAGCCGTGGTGGTGTTCGCGCCGCGCGGCCTGCTGGGCTGGGTGGAGCGCATCGCGCGGCGCAAGGAGCGCAGCGGTGAGTGAAGTTCCGAACGTCCTGCTCTCCGCGCGCAAGCTGGTCAAGCGCTTCGGCGGCCTGGCCGCCGTCAATGACGTGTCGCTGGACCTGTGGCGTGGCCGCATCCATGCGGTGATCGGCCCCAACGGCGCCGGCAAATCGACCTTGACCAACCTGCTGTCCGGCGACATCGCGCCGACGTCGGGTGAAGTGCGCCTGGGCGCCACCGACATCACCGGCGCGAAGCCCGAGCGCATCTCGCGCGCCGGCCTGGGCCGCAGCTACCAGAAGACCAATATCTTCCTGCCCTTCACCGTGTGGGAGAACGTGCGGCTGGCCGCGCAGTCGCGCACGCCGCATGCGGCGCGCTGGCTTGAACTGGCAGCAAACATCAAACCGGCCAACGAACGGGCCGAACGCGCCATCGAACTGGCCGGCTTGGCGCCGCGCCGCGCCATGGTGGCCGGCGCCATCAGCCACGGCGAGCAGCGGCAGCTGGAAATCGCCATGACGCTCGCCACCGAGCCGCAGGTGCTGCTGCTGGACGAACCGCTGGCCGGCATGGGCACCGCCGAAGCCGAGCGCATGGTGGCGCTGCTGCTGAAGCTGAAGGCCGCGCACGCCATCATGCTGGTGGAGCACGACATGGACGCCGTGTTCGCACTGGCCGACCACCTGACGGTGATGGTGAATGGCCAGGTCATCGCCAGCGGCACGCCCCCGGAAATCCGCGCCGATGCGAAGGTGCAGGCCGCCTACCTCGGCGAGGAGCACTGAGATGGCGGACCTGCTGATCGACGCCAAAGCGCTCCACACCTACTACGGCCCCAGCCACATCCTGCGCGGCGTCGACTTCCAGGTCGCGCGCGGCGAAACGCTGGGCCTGATGGGCCGCAACGGCATGGGCAAGAGCACGCTGCTCAAAAGCATCATGGGCCTGGTGAAGCCGCGCGAGGGCAGGGTCAAGGTGATGGGCCGCGACATGACCGGCCGCGCGCCGTTCGAGATCGCGCAACTGGGCATCGCCTACGTGCCCGAAGGCCGCGGCATCTTCGGCAACCTGAGCGTGAAGGAAAACCTGGTGATGGCCGCTCGCGCCGGCACGCGCGGCCAGCGCGACTGGACCTATGAGCGCGTGCTGGACACCTTCCCGCGCCTGCAGGAGCGCATTGGCCACGGCGGCCAGCAGCTTTCCGGCGGCGAGCAGCAGATGCTGACCATCGGCCGCGCACTGATGACGAACCCCGACGTGCTGATCCTGGACGAGGCGACCGAAGGACTGGCGCCGCTGGTGGCGCGCGAGATCTGGCGCATTTGCGGGGTGATCCGCGCATCGGGGATCTCCAGCGTGATCGTGGACAAGAACTGGAAGCACGTCACGCAGGTCACGGACCGGAACTTGATCCTGGTGAAGGGCGAAGTCGCGTTCGCGGGCACGTCCGGCGAATTGCGTGCACAGCCCAAGCAGCTCGAACAGCTTCTGGGCGTGTAGCTGCCAGCCAGCGGCTACTTCTTCTTGGCCAGGTGCGCGGCCACCAGCGCGTTGGCGTGACCGTGGCCCAGGCCGTGTTCGGTCTTCAAGTGGCTGACAAGCTCCATGTGCTTCAAAGGGCCTGTCGTGTCAACGCCGATTAAAATCTGACCCACTTTCCTGCAAGGTCGCCGAAGTAAATCTGACCCACCCGGGTTCATTCACTTCTGCCTCTCGGTCGCGCAGGGCGAAGCCCGGAGCGAC
>NZ_JACCWG010000226.1 GCF_013697775.1 Ramlibacter sp.
GCAGACATCAAGAAGCTTCGACCGCACAGCATCTTGCCGTTCTGGTGGTAGCAATGTTCTTGAGAGAGAAGACGCTGCAGCAACCCAGCCGCTAAGGCTGGGGTCTGCAAACAACAAGGGCCGCTGATCGCGACCCTTCGTTCATCTGGAAGCGCTGACGTGCGCGGCGCGCTTGCCTGGTGCCTTCTTGGCCGGTGGCTTGCCGCGTGCGGCCTGCACGCCGGCGCGCTGCGCCTGGCGCGCCATCGACTGCTTGGCCTGGTGTTTGAGGATCAGGCCTTCGATCACGCCACGCGCGAGTTCGCGGTCCTCTTCATCGAACTGGCTGATTGCCTCGAACTGCAATCGCAGGTCATCGTCGGGACCGCGTTCATCCTTACCAAAAATTAGCTCATCTGCCGTCACGGTCAGCGCGATGGCCAGCCGGCGGATCACATCGAGCGTGGGCTGGCTGTCGCCGGTCTCGTAGCGGTTGATCTGCGTGAGGTGCACCTGCACCCGGTCGGCCAGTGCCTGCTGGGTGAGGCCGCGTTCCTTGCGGAATGCTGCCAGCCGTTGCGCGAAATCCATGTCAAGCCACCAAGTCGAATCGTCAATGGCATTCACTCTAACCCCCGGTTGCAAAGGTGCTTGAGTGAATATAGCATATGCGCTAATTCAAAAACACCTGATTCGCGTATTGACAGGATTTGACCCTGTGACGCGCTCAAGAAAGGCACAACGACATGGCGCGCATTCCCGAAGACGAGCTGGACCGCATCAAGAACGAAGTGAGCGTGCAGCGCCTGGTGGAGGCCTCGGGCGTGGAACTCAAGAAGATGGGCAAGGACCTGCGCGGGCGGTGCCCGCTACATGAAGGCGACAACGAGCCCAGCCTGTTCGTGACGCCCGCGAAGAACCTGTGGCATTGCTTTGGCTGCGGCGCTGCCGGCGGGCCGATCGATTGGGTGATCAAGACGCGCGGTGTGAGCTTCCGCCACGCGGTGGAGTTGCTCAAGGCCGACCCTTCCTTAGCGGCGGGAACGCCGCAGAAAGTGACCACCACGCGCGCGCTGGCCGCGCCCGTGACGCTGGATGCCGACGACCAGGCGCTGCTCGCGCAGACCGTGGACTACTACCACCAGCGGCTAAAGGAAGACGCCGAGGCGCAGGTGTACTTGAAGAGCCGAGGCCTGGAGCATCCGGCCTTGATCGACACCTTCAAGCTCGGCGTGGCCGACCGCACCTTGGGCCTGCGCTTGCCGAACAAAAATCGCATCGAGGGCGCGGCGATCCGCGAGCGCCTGCAGCGCATCGGCCTGATTCGCGAAAGCGGGCATGAGCACTTCAATGGAAGTCTCGTCATCCCGGTGTTCGATGCGGCCGGCCAGGTGGTCGAGGTCTACGGCCGCAAGCTGCGCGATGACCTGCGCGCCGGGACACCCAAGCACCTCTACTTGCCCGGTCCGCATGCCGGCGTGTTCAACCTGGCCGGCATCCAGGCGGCCGGTGCGCGCCCTGCGGGCCAGCGCGATGCGATCCTGTGCGAAGCGCTGATCGACGCGCTCACCTTCTGGTGCCACGGCTTCACCAACGCCACCAGCAGCTACGGCATCGAGGGATTCACGGCCGACATGCTGGCCGTGTTGAAAGCGAACCACATCGAGCGCGTGTTCATCGCGTATGACCGCGACGAGGCCGGCGAGCGCGCGGCCGAGAAGCTGGCCAAGGAGTTGATCGCGCAAGGCTTCGAGGTCTTGCGCGTGCAGTTCCCCAAGGGGATGGATGCCAACGAGTTCGCGCAGAAGATGAGCCCGCCGGCCAAGGCCTTGGCGCTGGTGCTGCACCAGGCGCAATGGATGGGCGGCGCGCGCCGGCCGCCCGAGGGCGATGCGCCGGTGAGCGTGGCGCCGGTGGACAAGCCGCCTCCCTCGGCGCCGGCCGGCGCTGCAGCAAAGCAAGAACAACCGGCAACTAAGGAAGAAAGCCCGCGCCTTCCTTCCTTAGCCGCCGACTCTGCGCGCGCCGCACCCTCAGCCGATACCGACGCTGGCAGCGGCGCGCTGCCCGACGAAGTGCAGCTCGAGCCGGGCGTGTGCGCCTGGCGCATTCGTGGCTGGAAAAAGAATCTCACCCCCGAGGCGATGCGTGTGAACGTGCAAGTCAGAAGCGAGGCCGGCTACTTCGTGGACACGCTGGACCTGTACGCCGCGCGCAGCCGCGCCTCGTTCCTGCGCGCCGCCTCGATCGAGCTGGCGCTGGGCGAAGACGCTGTCAAGCGCGAGCTGGGCGCCGTGCTGCTGAAGCTGGAAGTCTTGCAAGACGAGTTGATGGCGCAGGCGCGCAAGCCGAGCACGCCGGCCGCGCCGATCCTCACGGCCGAGGAAGAAGCGCAGGCCCTCGCGCTGCTGCGCGCGCCCGACCTCATGGCCCGCATCGTCGCCGACCTGCACGCGCTGGGCGTGGTGGGTGAGGACATGAACCTGATGGCCGCGTACCTGGCGGCCGTCAGCCGCAAGCTCGATGCGCCCTTGGCCGTGCTGATCCAGTCCACCAGCGCGGCCGGCAAGAGCGCCCTCATGGATGCGGTGTTGAACCTGGTGCCGCCCGAGGAACGCATTCGCTACAGCGCGATGACCGGCCAGTCCCTCTACTACCTGGGCGAGAACAACCTGCAGCACAAGATCCTGGCCATCGCCGAAGAAGAAGGCGTACGCCAGGCCGCCTATGCCTTGAAGCTGTTGCAGTCGGACGGCGAACTCACGATCGCCAGCACGGCCAAGGACGAAGCCACGGGCAACCTGCAGACGCGCCAGTACACCGTGCGCGGCCCGGTGATGCTGATGCTGACCACGACGGCGATCGACGTCGACGAAGAACTCTTGAACCGCTGCCTGGTGCTGAGCGTGAACGAATCGCGCGAGCAGACCGCCGCGATCCACGCGCGCCAGCGCCAGAAACAAACCTTGGAAGGCCTCATGCAGCGCGCCGGCCGCGAGCAGCTGGAGCAGCTGCACCACAACGCGCAGCGCCTGTTGGCCAACGTGGCGGTGGTCAACCCTTACGCGCGCAAGCTCACCTTCCTTGCAGACAAGACCCGCACCCGGCGCGATCACATGAAGTACCTGGCGCTGATCGCGGCCATAGCGCTGTTGCACCAGCACCAGCGCGAAGTCAAGAGCGCCGAGCATGCCGGCCAGGTGCTGCGCTACATCGAGGTCACCAAGGACGACATCACGCTGGCCAACCAGGTGGCGCACGAGGTGCTGGGCCGCACGCTGGACGAGCTGCCGCCGCAAACGCGCAAGCTCCTGCGCCTGATACGCGCGCTGGTGGACGCACGGGCGAAGGCCGAGCGTATGACACCCGCGCAGGTGCGCTTCACGCGCCGCGACGTGCGGGGCGCCACGGGCTGGAGCGACAGTCAGCTGAAGGTGCACTGCGCGCGCCTGGCCGACATGGAGTACTTGCTGGTGCACGCCGGCAGCCGCGGCCACAGCTTCACCTATGAACTGCTGTGGGACGGCGCCGATGATGAAGACGAGCGGCGCCTGTGCGGCCTGATCGAGCCCGATGACTTCGAGCCGGAGCCATCACTATGACCGCGCAAGTCTGGGTCGAGGGCGCGCAAGTTTGGGTCAAGTCTGCCCCAAGTTTGGGTCAAGTTTGGGCCAAGTCTGGGGGTGTGAATGGACCGCAAAGCCGCGCCGGCATTGGCTTGGCGGCCTATTCGCACGCGAGCGATGCGAAACCGCGTATTAGAGGCGGCGCGACTTCGCGCCTTAACGCGGTCGTAGTTGCAGCATCGGAGCACTGAGGCCATGCGCACCGGCACGCGCCCCTACACCTACCGGCCCAGCACCCGGCGCCCGTTCATGGCCGCCGACACCCGCGCCGTGGGCGGCGCACCCAGTGACCTGCGCGGCCTGTTCGCCGCGATGCGCCGCTACCTCGAACACCTGGGCGTGAAGGGCTACACCGCGCAGGGCCTGTATGGCGCCGAGCGCTACATCCGCGACTTCATCGCCTGGGCCGACGAGCGCGGCGTGACCCATCCCACTCAGGTCAGCCGCGCCGTGCTGGAGCGCTACCAGCGCTGGCTGTTCCACTACAGGAAGCGCGACGGCGAGCCGCTGTCGGTGGCCAGCCGGCGCGGCAAGATCACGCCCCTGCGCGGCTTCTTCAAGTGGCTCACGCGCGAGGGAGAAATCCCGGCCAACCCGGCCGCCGACATCGACTTGCCGCGCAAGATCAAGCGGCTGCCGCAGGCGGTGCTCTCGGTGGCCGAGGTCGAGCGCATCATGGCGCTGGCCGCGATCGGCACGCCCATCGGCCTGCGCGATCGGGCGATGATGGAAGTGCTCTACGCCACCGGCATCCGCCGCATGGAGATCGCCCAGCTGGAAGTGGGCGACATCGACTTCGAGCGGCGCGTGCTGCTGGTGCGCCTGGGCAAGGGCCAGAAAGACCGCATGGTGCCGCTGGGCGAGCGCGCGGCGCACTGGGTGCGGCTGTACCTCGATGACGCGCGGCCGCAGCTCGCCTGGAACCAGGCCGACGCCACGCTGTTCCTGGGCAACGAGGGCAACCCGCTGCATCCCATGTGGCTGTCCACCGTGATCGCCACCTACGTGCAGCGCGCGCAGATCGGCAAGAAGGGCAGCTGCCATCTGTTTCGCCACACCATGGCCACGCTGATGCTCGAAGGCGGCGCGGACATCCGCCACATCCAGGCGATGCTTGGGCACGCGGACATCAGCTCCACGCAGATCTACACGCAGGTGGCGATCCGCCAGTTGGCCAAGGTTCACGCGATGACGCATCCGGGCGTGCGTCGGCGCGAGCGTGGTCAGGCGCAAGAGGCCGCGCAGGACACGCAATTGCTGCTGGACCTGGCTACCCCTTACCCCGAACAAGAAAACCCCGCCGAGGCCCTTCTGGAGGCTTTGGCGCATGAGGCCGAAGAAGAGGAGAACACGCCATGAACTTCCAGGTGGAGCTGAGCGATGAGCAGGCCTGGGCGCTGGCCGAATTCCTGAAGCGGGTGGGCTGGAGCGAGTGGCGGGCGCTGGCGGTGGATGACGAGGAGGCGCGGCGGATGCGGGACGCCTGCGAAGAGTTGCGCCAGGAGCTGGCGTATCAGGGCTACGCGCCGAGGTGACAGGCGTTGCCGGCGGACGCGCCAGGGCGCGCGGCTGAACGCGAGCGCCGTGCGCCTGGCGTGCGAGGCGTGACGGCTATCTGGTCCGCTCTCGTCACGCGGCTTGCTCCGTGTTGGCGATCGAGGCGCAGCAGCATGCGGGCAAGCCGCGCGCCGTCGCTGCACCTGGGCGTGCGTGAGGACGGCGCTCCGGACGCGGAGCTGCATGCCAGCGCTGGAAGTCAAAGCATGGCGCTTCGCGCAGAGCTGAGATGCAGGCCAGGACCGGCATCGAGCCGGCCCCGGCCTGGCAGGCGCCGCGGGGTGAATTGCGCCGAAGCGCAATTCAACATAACGGGCGATTGCCATCAAGTGCCGCAGTCGCGCGCAGGGCGCGCTTGGTGCCGGCACCGCTGTCGCTTCGCTTGCCGCGCCCTTCGGGTTGAATGGCAATCCCCGTTATGTCTGGCGCCGCCGCGGCCCCTGCGCGCTTGGGTCAGGCCTCACGCGGTGTAGCCC
>NZ_JACCWG010000236.1 GCF_013697775.1 Ramlibacter sp.
GTGGTGCCGTCACCGGCGATGTCGCTGGTCTTGGAAGCGACTTCCTTGACCATCTGCGCGCCCATGTTCTGCAGCTTGTCCTTCAGCTCGATTTCCTTGGCCACGGACACGCCGTCCTTGGTGACCGTGGGGGCGCCGAAGGAGCGCTCGAGCACCACGTTGCGGCCCTTGGGGCCCAGGGTGACCTTCACCGCGTTGGCCAGGATGTTCACACCCTCGACCATGCGCGCGCGGGCGTCGCCGCCGAAAATTACGTCTTTTGCTGCCATGTTGGTTAACTCCGGAATTCAGTGAATGGGGATGGAAGGGCTTAGCGCTCGACGACTGCGAACAGGTCGTCTTCCTTCATGACCAGCAGTTCGTCGCCATCGACCTTCACGGTCTGACCGCTGTACTTGCCGAACAGCACGCGGTCGCCGGTCTTCACGTTCGGGACGATCAGGTCGCCCTTGTCGTTCTTGCGGCCCGGGCCGACAGCCAGCACTTCACCCTGGTCGGGCTTTTCGGCGGCGTTTTCGGGGATCACGATGCCGGAAGCGGTCTTGGTCTCGTTTTCCAGGCGCTTGACGATCACGCGATCGTGCAGGGGGCGAAGTTTCATTGCATCTCCTTGAACTGAAACTGGGGCATCAAAAAGCGCCAACAAAGTTAGCGCTCATTAACTTAGGAGGAGGGCATGACCAGCTTGGCTGTTAGCACTCAACTCCGGCGAGTGCTAATGATAGGGGCATTTTTGTCGGTTTCAAGCGCTGCGGCGTGTGGGATTACACCTGCACGCTCAAAAGACCGCGCCCGTTGAGGCGCCTGCCCCTTGGGCTTGCCGGAGGCGCACCGCGGCATGCGCCGCGGTGCCGGGCGCTGAGTTAGGCCAGTCCGCCGGTGGAGCGTTCCAGAAGCGCCCACGCCTTGTCGCCGAACCTGGCTTTCCAATCGGTATAGAAGCCTGCCTGCCGGATGCGCTTGCGGAAGCTCTCGGGATCGGGCTGATTGAAGACCATGCCCTTTTCCTTCAGCACCTTCAGCAAGGTGGCATTCAGGATCGCGACGTCGGTGCGTTGCGCGGTCGCCGCCGCATTGATGCGGCGCGCAAGGATGCTGCGCATGTCTTCAGGCAGCCGCATCCACGAGGCTCGGTTCGCCAGGAACCAGAAGCCGTCCCACATGTGGTAAGTCAGCGAGCAGTACTTCTGCACCTCGTACAGTTTGGCGCTGTCGATCACCGCCAGCGGGTTCTCCTGGCCATCCACGGTGCGCGCCTCCAGCGCGCGGTAGACCTCGCTGAAATTCAGAGAGGCGGGCACGGCGTCCAGCGCCTTGAACATCGAAGTCCACATCGGCGACACCGGCACGCGCAGCTTCATGTTGCGCAGGTCGGCCGCGCTCTGGATCGGCCGCGCGGACGAGGTGATCTGGCGGAACCCGTTGTCCCAGATATTGTCCATCGCGAGCAGGTCACCCTTGGCCGCGATCTCGGCGCGAATGTAGGCGCCGAGATCGCCGTCCACCGCGCTCCACACCGTGTCGTAGTTGGGAAACGCGAAGCCCAGCCCGGTGATGGCGGCGGCCGGCACCTGGGATGACAGGATCAACCCGGACAAAGTGAAGAAGTCGATGGTGCCCGATCGCAGCTGGCTGATCATCTCCGTATCGGGACCGAGTTCGCTGTTGGGGAAAATCTCGATCTCCAGCCTGCCCTGCGTGTCGTTGCGCACGGCCAGGGCCATCTCCCGCGCCCGTTGGTTCAACGGGTGGGAGGGGGGCAGGTTGTTGGCGAATCTGAGCTTGAAGTCCGCCTTGCCCGGCGCGGATTTTTGCGCCAGCGCGGGCCCGGCGAGCGTGCAGGCGCCGGCGGCAGCCAGCAGGGTGCGGCGTTTGAGTCCCATCAGTTGTCTCCTCGTCGGCTTGATCTGTGCAAGCACGTCCGGCAATGCTGCAAGGTGCACGGCCCGCGCCCATCAGGCATTTGCTTAGCGCGCTGCGCGAATGCTTTAGCGCCGCTGGTGAAACTGGCTCTGCGCAACAAGCGTTTCCCGTACCCACCGCTGCCCCGCATGCCCGTGGCTGCGCTCGTGCCACACCATGCCGACGGCGAAGCCCTCCACCGGGAAGGGCGGCTCGACCAGCTTGAGCGTGTCCGCGCGGCCCTGCACCAGCCGGCGCGGCACCAGCGCCACGAAGTCGGACTGCGCCACGATCTGCGGCACCAGCAGGAACGACGCAGCGGACAGCACCACGTTGCGGCGGTGCCCGAGTGCCGCCAGCGCCGTGTCCACCGGCGTGGCGAAGTCGCCGCCGCGCAGCGACACCACCACGTGCTCCAGCCGCGCGAACGCCTCCACCGTGATGCCGCGCTTCAGGCGTGGATGGCCGCGCCGGCCGATCAACACGTAGCGCTCGTCGAACAGGTGCCGCGCGCGCAGGCCTGGCGGCGCATCCTGCGGCGTCATCAGCGCCAGGTCCACGTCGCCGCGCGCCATCTGCGCTGCCAGCTGCGGCAGATCCAGGTTGCGCAGCGCCACGCGCACGCCGGGTGCCTTGCCGCGCAGGTGCAGCACCAACGGCATGGCGAGGGCCGCCTGCAGGTAGTCGGTGCAGGCGATGGAGACGGTCAGCTTCGCCGTCGCAGGGTCGAAGTTGCGGTGCGTGGCGACGGTGGCGCGCACCTGGTCCAGCGCCTGGCGCAGCGGCGCCAGCAGGTCCAGCGCCTTGGCCGTGGGCGTCATGCCGCGCTGCGCGGGAATCAGCAGCGGGTCGTCGAACACGTCGCGCAGGCGGCTCAGCTGGGCGCTGACAGCCGGCTGGCTCAGGTGCAGCCGCGCTGCCGCCCTGGTCACGTTCTGCTCCATCAGCAAGGCTTCCAGCGTGGCGAGCAGGTTGAGGTCGAGGCGGCTGGTATCCATGTCATGGATGGTAGCAAAATGAATTTGTGATTTCACAAATGGCAGGTTGCGCGCCAGACTTTCCATCCAACACCCGATGGAGAGCGAATTCATGCAGAAGAAAACGGTCCTGGTCGTCCACGCGCATCCCGAACCCACGGCGTTCACGCGCACCCTGGTCGACGTATCGGTGCAGACGCTGCGCGGGCAAGGACATACCGTGCTGGAGTCCGACCTGTACGGCATGGGCTGGAAAGCCGTGTTCGACGAACGCGACTTCCCCGCGCGTGCCAACCCGCAACGCCTGTCGTTCATCGAGGAATCGGGCCACGCCTATGCCGGCGGCACGCAGACCGCCGACGTCGCCGCCGAACAGCGCAAGCTGCTGGCCGCCGATGCGCTGATCCTGCAGTTTCCGCTGTGGTGGTACGGCATGCCGGCCATCATGAAAGGCTGGATCGACCGCGTCTGGGCCTACGGCTTCGCGTACGGCTACAAGGATGCGGGCAATCAATACCGCTACGGCGACGGCATCTTCAAGGGCAAGCGCGCCATGCTGGCAGTTGCGGTTGGCGGCCCGGCCCGGGACTATGCGCCGCGCGGAATCAACGGCCCGCTGGACCAGCTGCTGTTTCCCGTCACGCATGGTTCGCTGTACTTCCCCGGCTTCGACGTGCTGCCGACGTTCGCCACCTACGGGGCGGTGCGCCTGGGCGCGGAGGACGTCGCGCGCGAAAATGCGGCGTGGCGCGCGCGCGTGGAAGGCCTGTTCGAGGACGTGCCGATTCCCTTTCGGGCGCAGAACGGCGGCGACTACCCGGACGGCCACGTGCTGGCCAGCCACGTCGCGGTGGGGCAGACCGGATTGCTTGCGCACATCGCGGACAGCCGGTAGCGGCTAATCCAGCCCCAGCCCCCGCAGGTAGGTCTCCACCGCCTTCCCCCCGCTGCGCTCCAGGTTGAACGCCGCGGGGTCCAGCAGCCAGTTCTGGATCAGCCCGTCCACCAGCGCCTGCAGGCCTTGCGCGGCGACGGCGGCCGGCACCGGCAACGCCTTGCCCTGACGCGACGCCGCCCTGCGCAGCACCGCGCGGAAGCCCTCGATCCACTGCGCGCGCACCCGCAAATGGCGCTCGCGCACGGCGCACAGGCTGTCCACGTATTCGACCTTGTGGGTGGCGATCTCGAACACGCGGCGGGTCTGCGGGTCGGCCACCGTGTTGCGAAAGGCCAGGCGCACCGCGTGCTTGAGCGCGGGCAGCGGGTCGTCGCCGCGCGCGGCGTCCACGTGGGCCAGCGCGCTTTGCAGCGGCAGAACCACCCGGTCCATCATGGCGTTGAACAGGTCGGCCTTGTCCTTGAAGTGCCAGTAGATCGCGCCGCGCGTGGTGCCCGCGGCCAGCGCGATGTCGTTGAGCGAAGTGCCGGCCACGCCCTGGGCAAGGAACACCCGCTCGGCCGCATCCAGCAGCCTGCTGCGGGTGGCGAGGGCGTCCTCCTTGGTGCGGCGTGCCATGGAGGGCGAATATACATGCAACCTTGCATGTATATACTTCGCCTTTCCCTCCCCCACACAGATTCATCATGGCCGTCACTCCGCCGACCGTTGCCGCATGGCTGTTCGCGATCCTGCTCCTGGCCGGCTGCGGCCAGGGAGGCGGCGGCAGCGCTACCCCGGCCTCCGGTGCGGGCGCCTCGCAGCCGCCGCCCGAAGTGGGCGTCATCACCGTGCAATCGGGCGATATCGGCTTGGTGACCGAGCTGCCGGGCCGGCTGGAGGCCTCGCGCGCGGCGCAGGTGCGCGCCCGCGCCGCGGGCATCGTGCTGCAGAGGCTGTTCCGCGAGGGCAGCGACGTGAAGGCCGGCCAGGTGCTGTTCCGCATCGATCCCTCGTCCTATGCCGCCGCGCAATCCGGTGCGCAGGCGCAGCTGGCGCGCGCCGAGGCCAACCTGGGGCAGGCGGCCGCGCTGGCCCAGCGCTACAAGCCGCTGGTGGAGGCCAATGCCATCAGCAAGCAGGATTACGTCAACGCGGTGTCGGCGCAGAAGTCCGCCGAGGCCGACGTGGCGGCGGCGCGCGCCAACGTGCGCACGGCGCAGATCAACCTGGGCTATGCGGCCGTCACCGCACCGATCTCCGGGCGCATCGGCCGCTCGCTGGTGACCGAGGGCGCGCTGGTCGGCCAGGGCGAGGCCACGCCGCTGGCGGTGGTTCAGCAGATCGATCCGCTGTACGTGAACTTCACCCAGTCGTCCGGCGACGTGCTCCGGCTGCGCCGCGCGCTGCAGCAGGGCCAGCTCAAGCGCACCGGTCCCGAGGGCGCGCTTGTGCAGGTGGTGCTGGAGGACGGCAGCGTGCACGCGCAGCCCGGCAAGCTGCTGTTCGCCGACCTGACGGTCGATGCCGGCACCGGCCAGGTGACGGTGCGCGCCGAGGTGCCCAATCCCGGCGGCATGCTGCTGCCCGGCATGTACGTGCGGGTGCGGCTGGAGCAGGCCAAGGCCGGCAACGCCATGCTGCTGCCGCAGCAGGCCGTGACGCGCACGCCGCAGGGCGACACCGTGACGGTGGTGGCGCCGGACGGCAAGCCGGCGCCGCGCCAGGTGAAGCTGGGCAACGCGCAGGCCGGCAGCTGGGTCGTCCTCGACGGCCTCAAGCCGGGCGAACAGGTGGTGGTGGACGGCTTCCAGAAGATGAAGCCGAACATGCCGGTCAAGCCGGTGCCGTGGAGCCCGCCGGGCGCTGCGC
>NZ_JACCWG010000254.1 GCF_013697775.1 Ramlibacter sp.
CTCCAGCACGTCGGCCAGGATCACCGCGCCGCGTTGCGCAGGCGGCAGGCGCATGAAGACGCGCAGCGCCAGGGCGGCGGTGCCCGGGTCGGCCGCGGCGGCGGCCGGCAGGGCGTCGGTGTCCACGTCGTCGGCGAACAGGGCCTGGTCGCGGGCGCGGCGCCGCAGCAGGTCCATGGCGGCGTTGTGGGCGATGCGGAACAGCCAGCTCTCGGGATGGCGGACGGTGGCGGCGTCGAAGCCGACGGCGGCCTTCATCAGCGCCTCCTGCACCGCGTCTTCGCCGTCGAGCGCGGAGCCGGTCATGCGCGCGCAGTAGCGGTGCAGCCGCGGGCGCAGGCGCTCGGCAAGCTGGTAGAAATCGGCCGGTGGGGCGAGGTCGGGCATGGGAAGTCCATTGTGGGCGTTCCTGCAGGAGACGTTCCGCGCGGCCGAAACGGTGCGGCGCCCGCCGAAAAAGATCCGCATCCTTCGCGGCCGCCGCCGCGTCTTTGGTGCACGGGGCCGGTGGCGGCCCCGCCCAACCAGGAGCAAGCGATGAAGAAGACGACGATGGTGCGCTACAAGGTCCGCCCCGAAGAAGCGGCGCTGAACCAGCAGCTGATCGAGGCGGTGTTCGAGGAACTGCAGCGGACCCGCCCGGCCGGACTGGAATACCAGTCGTTCCGCATGGACGACGGCGTCAGCTTCGTGCACGTGTCGGTGACCGAGGCCGGCCAGCCGAGCCCGCTGCAGGCGGTCGAAGCGTTCAAGGCCTTTCTGTCGGACATCCGGGCGCGCTGCGAGGAGCCGCCCGCCAACGTGGAGGTGCTGCGCATCGGCCGCTACGCCGCTCAGGTTTAGCGCGGGCGCGGGTGGCGTTGCGGCGGGCCGGGACAGAATCGGATATGTCCACATTCAACCCCGAACGCACGCCCGACTTTTTCAACCGCCTGAGCGAAGGCCATCTGCCGGGCCTGATGGGCCTGCGGGTGCTGGAGGCCGCCCAGGGCGTGGTGCGCGCGGAGCTGCAGGTGCGCAGGGAACTGTTCGCGCCCAACGGCTTCCTGCACGCCGGCACGGTGGTCACCCTGGCCGACACCGCCTGCGGCTACGGCTGCGTGGCGCACCTGCCCGAGGGCGGCAAGGGCTTCACCACCATCGAGCTGAAAAGCAACCACCTGGGCACGGCGCGCGACGGCACCATCGAGGTGGAGGCGCGCGGGGTGCACCTGGGCCGCAGCACGCAGGTCTGGGACGCGACCGTGCGGCACCGGGAGACGGGCAAGACCATCGCCCTGTTCCGCTGCACCCAGATGATTCTCTGAGCCCCGCGTCAACGCGCTCCTACGCCAGCTTGCGAGCGGACCGACAGCCCACCCGCGGGCGGCCGGTAAATTCAAGCGGCACAAGGAGAAATGCAATGACGACTGTGGCAGAGATCATGACGCGAGGTGTTCGCAGCCTCACCCCCAACGACACCGTGGTGCGCGCCGCCCAGGTCATGGATGAACTGAACGTGGGCGTGCTGCCCGTGTGCGAAGGCGACAAGCTGGTCGGCATGGTGACCGACCGCGACATCGTGGTGCGCGGCCTGGCGCAGGAGAAGTTCGAGGCCAAGACCACTAGGCTGTCCGACGTGATGAGCACCAACGTGCGCTGCGTGCGCGAGGGCGACGACGTGGACGACGTGCTCAGCCGCATGGCCGAGCAGCAGATCCGCCGGATGCCGGTGGTGGACGAGAACGAGCGGCTGATCGGCATCGTGTCGCTGGGCGACATCGCCGCCAAGGACCCGGACGACAACGTCGACGTCGCCATGTCGCTGGGCGATATCTCCACGCCGGCGGAACCCGATCGCGGCGGCAAGCAGAAGAACTGACAGCATGGTGCGCGGCGCGCGTTGTGCCGCGGCCACACTGGGCGCTCGCTGTGCTTTCCGTCACAGCGTGTTCATCTGTGCCTGCCTACACTGCAAGCACAGGTGTTCACATGCGTTTATCCAGCGTCTTCGATTCCAAATTCTTGGTGCGTTTCCCGCAATCGCAGGAGCACGCCGGCACGGTTGCCGCAGCCAAGCAAGCCACCAGCATCATGCCGGTGCTGACGCAGGATTTGCCCGAGGACCTCGACCAGCGCGTTCGCCAGATTGGCGAGTGGCAGCTGGAAGACTGGTAGCCCCGCGCGGCACGCGAACGCAAAGACAAAGGGCGCCTTGCGGCGCCCTTTGTCTTTGCACGAACCTGACTGCCTGCTTAGCGGTTGCCTTCGCTGCTGCCGCTCTGGCTGTTCTGGTTGTTCTTCGCGCGGTTCTGACTGCGGGCCTGTCCGCCCTTGCGGCCGGCTTCGCGCGCTTCCTCGGAAGTGAACTCGTGCGCGGTGCCCTTTTCGTGGGCGGCGCGGCCGCCTTCGCTGGCGATTTCGCGCTGGCGTTGCGGGTCCATCGAGGCGAAGCCGCGGTTGGACGTGCCGCTCTTCTTGGCTTGGGTGTTGTCGGATGCCATGTGGGTACTCCTTGAAACGGTGTTGATTGCATGGCCACTGCTGCATCGGCCATGTATTGATTGAGCGTGCATGTGCTAGTGACGCTCGTCAGGCGCCGATGCAGTCAACTGTAGGACTGCGCCTTGCCCCGTTACAACGCGGCGCGAGCCAGCACGCCGCTTTGCAAGCGAGTGAGCAACACCTTCGCTGTAGGCGCGACGTTGGCGCTTGGCTGAGCCTGAGCTTGCAGGCTTGTCACAAGTCGCTCCACGCCCGGCACCGAAGGCAGCACGGGACCGAGGAACAGCGCGTCGCCGCCGCGTGCGACCAGCAAGGTGGGAAAGGTTTCGATGTCGACGTCGCCCATGGCGTCGTCCTCGTCCTCGATGTCCACCCAGGCGAAGCGCAGGCCCGGGTGCCGGCGCGCCAGGTCTTCGAAGACCGGCTGCCACTCGCGGCAGGCCACGCACCAGGCGGCGCACAGGCAGACCACCCACACGGGAGCGGAGGTGTCGCTGGCGGCCGCTGATTGCATCGAAACCAGTTTAGCGGCGCACCCCTTGCCCGCGCAGGCGTGGGGTTGGCCGGGGGTCAGCCCGGGGCGCAGCCGGCGTAGGCGTCCAGCTCCGGGCGGTAGGCGGCGGTGCGCACACGCAGCAGGCCCAGCACGGAGTGGAAATAGTTGTCGTGCGACACCTGCCGGTCGGCGCGGGCGCGCAGGCACTGCATGCCGGTGCCTGCGTCGCGCTCGAAGCCGGGCGACAGCCAGGTGATCCAGGGCACGTGCTTTTGCACGTCGGGCGCCAGGCTGTAGGGCAGGCCGTGCAGGTACAGGTTGTTTTCGCCCAGCGACTCGCCATGGTCGGCGACGTAGACCATCGCGGTATCGTAGTCGGCTTGGCGGCGCTTGAGCCACTCCACCGTGGAGGCCAGCACATGGTCGGTGTAGGCGATGGTGTTGTCGTAGGCGTTCACCACCTCGGCGCGGCTGCAGTCCTGCAGGTTGACGCTGGTGCACTCGGGCAGGAAGCGCTTGAACGCGGCCGGCGAGCGGCGCGCATAGGCCGGCCCGTGGCTGCCCATCTGGTGCAGCACCAGCACCACGCCGCGCGCGCGCCGCTCGGCCGGCAGCGCCGCGATGCGCTGGTCGATGCCTTCCAGCAGGATGCCGTCCAGGCATTCGCCGTCCGGGCACAGCGTGGGATGGCGGCTCTCGGCCACCTTCGCGCTCGGCACGCGGTCGCACACGCCCTTGCAGCCGGCCTGGTTGTCGATCCATAGCACGGCCAGGCCGGCGTGCTGCAGCACGTCCATCAGGTTCTCCGCATCGGCCTTGCGGTCCTCGTAGGCCTGGCGTCCCAGGTGCGAGAACATGCAGGGCACCGAGGCCGCAGTGCTGGTCCCGCACGACCAGGCGTTGCGCCAGCTCACCACGTTCTGCGCGGCCAGCTCCGGCGTGGTCGCCCGGGCGTAGCCGTTGAGCGCGAAGTTGCCGGCGCGCCCGGTCTCGCCCAGCACCAGCACCAGCAGAGGCGCGTGGGCGCCCTGCCAGGCCAGGGTGGCGTCGCGCCCGAGCGGCTCCATGCGGCCCGGGCCGCGCCGCAGCGGCTTGGCCACGGCCTGGCCGAGCGCATACACCGAGGCCAGCGGGTTCAGCATGTAGCGCAGCTGCTTGTGGTTGCGCATGGCCGACGAAAGCGGCTGGAAGCTCAGCAGCACCACGCCGGCCGCCGCCGCAATGGCGACCGCGATGGCGATGGTGTTGCGCAGCAGCTGGTGCGGCCATGGGCGGTAGTGCACCGTGGTGCGCCAGACCAGCCAGCCCGGCACCACCGCCAGCAGGAACAGCGCGGCCAGCAGCCTGGGGCTGAACAGCGCGAGCGCCTCGCGCCGGTCGGTCTGCAGCACGTTTTCCAGCATCGTGCTGTCGATCACGATGCGGTAGGTCAGCATGAAATACGCAGCGAAAGCGGAGGCGACGAGCAGCAGCAGGATTGCCGGCTTGAGCGTGCAGCGCCAGGCCAGCAGACTCAGGAGGGCGACCAGCAGGGCGCCCATCACCACCGCGAGCGCGACGGCCAGCAGCCAGCCGGCCGGCTGGTCCAGCAGCGACAGCGCCGCCAGTTCACGCCACAGGGGAATGTTGGCCAGCGTCGCCATCCAGGCGCTGCTGCCGGCCACCAGCCACGCCGGGCCCAGGTCCCGGCGCTTGCTTTCGGAAATCATGCGGGCGATCAGAGTTCGTGTTCGATCGCCATTGTCGCGGGCCACAGCCGGTCCACAGCCCAGGCGAAGGTCCAGCACAGCCAGGCCGTCCACAGCGTGTGGCTGGTGAAGTGCGCGCCGCGCAGCTGCTGCGTGAAGCCCAGCACCAGGCCGGCGGCCAGCGCCGCCGCCAGCCAGCGGTGGGCGGTGCGGCGGTCGGTATGGCGGAACGCGAAGTAGCCGGCCAAAAAGCTGAAGCCCGACACTGCATGCCCGGCCGGAAAGCAGTGGCCCGGGCCGCCATCCGCTCCAGGCCACCAGTGCGACACATGGCGCGCCACGCCGCCGAAGGCCTGCAGGTCCCAGGGGCAGCTGGTGGTGCTCAGGCCCTTGAGCGCGGACACCAGGAAGGCCGACAGCAAGGTGGTCAGCGCCAGCTGCAGCCGGCGCGAGGTGCCCAGGCGCTTGAGCGGGCCGAGCGGCCACCACACGCCCAGGGACAGCAGCAGCGCCAGGAACCAGGAGACGCGCCGCATGCCGTCGTGCATCACGCCGTCCAGGAACCAGTGCTCGCGCAGCGCGAAGCCGTGGGCCGAGCCGGCAAGGTGGGCGAGGGTCATGTCCAGGCCGGTGAGCTCCCAGCCTGCAAGCAGCAGCAGGCCGATGGCGGTGACCCAGGCCCGCGCGTCGATGGAGGACAGCCGGCGGCCGGTGCCGCCGGAGGCAACGGCCGGCGCCGGAAGGCGGGTGGGGAGGGGGGCCGCGGATGGGGCCAGCGCGGCGTCGGCAATGCGATTCACAGGCCGGCATGCTGCCCGGCGGGCCTTAAACCATCCTTAAGAAACCGGAATGCGGCCGGGCCGTTCGCGGACAATTCCCGCCCATGCGGGTTCTTGTGGTGGAAGACGACGATGGCATTGCCGCCGGCCTGGCCGCCACGCTGGGCGCGCAAGGCTGGGCGCTCGACCGGGTGGCGAGCCTCGCCGCCGGCTGGGCGGCGCTGCAGGCCGAAGCCTTCGACCTGGTGCTGCTGGACCTGGGCCTGCCCGACGGCGAAGGCGGCACGCTGCTGCGGCGCCTGCGCGGCGCACCTTCGGGCCGCATGCCCGACCCGCAGACGCCGGTGTTGATCATGACCGCGCGCGACGAGGTGGCCTCGCGCATCGCCGGCCTGGACCTGGGCGCGGACGATTACCTGACCAAGCCTTTCGACCCTGACGAACTGGCGGCGCGCATGCGTGCGCTGCGCCGGCGCGCGGCGGGCCGTGCGCAGCCGGTGCTGGCCTTTGGCGACCTGCTGGTCGACCCGGCGGCGCGCAGCGTGTCGCGCGGCGGGCAGCCGGTGGAGCTGTCGGCGCGCGAATTCGCGGTGCTGCTCGCGCTGCTGGAGGCGTCACCGCGCGTGCTGTCGCGCGCGCAGATCGAGGCCAAGCTCTACAACTGGGCCAGCAGCATCGAGAGCAACGCGGTGGAGGTGCACGTGCACCACCTGCGCAGAAAACTCGGCGACAGCGCGATCCGCACGGTGCGCGGCGTCGGCTACTTCGTGCCGCAGGAGGGCGCATGAAGGGGCCGAGCCTCACGCGCCACCTGCTGGCCTGGACCCTGGGCGCGCTGGTGCTGGTCTGGGGCAGCCTGGTCGCCGTGGGCTACATGACGGGCCAGCACGAGGCCGACGAGCTGACCGACGGCCACCTGGCCAGCACCAGTGCGCTGCTGCTGGCGTACGAGAGCGGCACGTTCACGCCGGGCACCGTGATCGGCCCGCCGGCCGGCGCCGCGCAGCTGAAGGCGCACGACTACCAGCAGTCCCTGAGCGTGGTGATCTGGGACGCGCAGGGCCGCGTGCTCACGCGCATGGGCGACGCGCCCGAGCCCGATTTCTCCACGCCGCAGGGTTTCGCCACCCTGCAGCTCGGCGTGCCGCCGGCGGCCTGGCGCGTGTTCTCGCGCTGGAACGAGGGGCGCACGCGCAAGATCATGGTGCTGCTGTCGGCGCAGGAGCGCCACGACCTGGCCGAAGACATCGCCGAGCAGATCAGCCAGCCCGGCCTGTGGCTGCTGCCGGTGGTGGCGCTGCTGCTCGGGCTGGCGGTGTGGCGCGGGCTGCGGCCGCTGTACCGGTTGTCGCAGGAGGTGCTGGCGCTGGACATCCAGCGGCCGCGCCCGCTGGCGCAGCCGGCGCGGCACGCCGAACTGGCCGCCATCGCCGACGCCATCGGGCTCCTGGTGCAGCGCTACAACGCGGCGCTCACGCGCGAGCGGGCGCTGGCCGACGAATTCGCGCACGAGCTGCGCACGCCGCTGGC
>NZ_JACCWG010000271.1 GCF_013697775.1 Ramlibacter sp.
GCGCTACGGCGGCCGACGCGGGCCGCGCGGGCGCCGCCGGCGCAGGCTGCGCATTGATCTCGCGCAGGCGCGCACGGCCGCGCGCCAGGTGGCCTTTCACGGCATCGGTGCTGATGCCCAGCAGCGCCGCAATGTCCGCCAGCGACTCCTCCAGGACGTCCTTCAGGATCACGACGCTGCGCTGCGCAACGGGCAGTTCCGCGAAGCGTGACACCGCGGTGCCCACGGCCTCCTGGCGCATCAGCGTCTCCGCGGGATCGGGGTTGGCGGGGTCGGCCACGGCGGACGCGGCGTCCATCGGTTCTGCCAGCCGCAGCGCCCGCGCGCGCAGCAGGTCCATCGCGCGGTTGTGGGCGATGCGAAACAGCCAGGGCCGCAGCGGCGTCGCGTCGTCGAGCTCGGGCAGGGCCGCGAAGGCCCGCAGGAAGGTGTCCTGCACGACGTCCTCGCCGTCGATGACCGAGCCCATGAGGCGCGCGCAATAGCGGTGCAGCTCGGGCCGCAGCATGCCGGCCAGCGCCACCAGAGCGTCGCGGCGTTCGCCCTCCGGCACGGACCCGGGCGTGCTCAAGCCGCTGCGCCCTCGAGCACCGTCGGCTGCGCGTCGTCGCCCTTGAGCCCGAGGGCGACGTCCTGTGCATGCTTCGGATCCTGCAGCGCGGCCACCAACTTGTCGCCGAACAGGCGGGGCGGCATCGGTGCGCCAAAGCGCGCCAGGAACGCCTCGGGCGCGATGCCCATGGCCTGCGCGTAGGCGGCGGCACCCGCATCGCCGGTGCCGGTGCCGCCGATCATCTGCATCGGCACGATGGCCTGGAAGTGGATGCCCAGTTCCTTTTGCTGCGACACGCCGTTGGCGTACTTGGCCATGAACCACAGCATGCGCTTGGCGCCGGCATAGCCGCCCGACAGCGGCGAGCCGCCCTGCGCCGCGCCGCTGGAACCCACCAGCACCCGGCTGCCGGGGGCCAGCGGCACGTTGAGCGCGGCCTGCAGCCAGTAAAGCCCGGCTTTGACGTCGGTTTCCCAGGGCACCGAGAAGTCGGCCCAGCTCATCTGGTCCAACCGGCCCATGCGCGGCGGCGTGCCGGCGTTGAGCGCCAGAATGTCCGGGCGCACCTCGGCGAGGATGCGCCGGGCGGCGGCTTCGTCCGTCACGTCGGCGGAGATGGTGGCCACGCCCAGCCGCTCGGCGACCGCGGCAAGCGTGTCCGCGTCGCGCGCGACCACCGTCACGCGCGCACCCTGCGCGACCAGCGCCTCGACCAGTCCGAGTCCAAGTCCGCGGCTTCCGCCGGTGACGACGACATTCTTGTCCTTCAAGCCCATCAGTTTGCTCCAGAGAGTGTGTCTTGCAAGGACGTGCAAGGCATGGAAAAGGAGCCACGGGCGACGAAATATGTGCGCGATCCGTGGCAAACGAGCGAAGGAATTTCATGTCAGTGGCACCCGGCGTCAGTTGCCTTTCGCACTAAAAACCGTCATTCTTCAGCCTGCCATCGCCAGGTGCACCGCGACAAGCGGCGCGCGCGGCGGGGCAACAGGTCCGCGAGGGAGAGATGCGGGAGACAACGCATGCCGCGGTTGCCGAGCGTCAGCTCGGCCGTACCCGCGCCCACGAGGCGCACGGTGCGGCACGGCAGCCAAGGCCACGTAACAGGACAGCGATATATGAGCGAGTGTTTCGTCGTTTTCGAGCCGGTCAACCACATGTACAAGTTGATCGAGGCGGCCAGGCATGCCGGCATTCACACGGTGGTGTTCCACACCCTGGACCTGGCTACCGGCCCCATCTACAAGGCCGGCCTGGAATCCATCGACGAGTCCTGGCGGCTCGATTCCTGGGACGATGAAGAGGCCACGCTGCGCTTTGTCAACGCCAAGCTGGAAGGGCGGCGCGTGCGCGGCACCTACGGCGGCGTGGAGCCGGCGCTGCCCCTGGAAACCATCGTGCGCCGGCAGGCCGGCCTGCCCACCCACGGCCCGGAACTGATGCGCAACCTGCTCAACAAGAAATGGGTGCGCAGCCGCCTGCGCGACGCCGGGCTGACCCGGCTGCGCATGTTCGATCCGCGCGCCGTGCTGGCCGAGGGGCGCTTTCCCGAAGGCGTGTCCAGCGCCTTCCTCAAGCCGATCCAGGGCCTGGGCAGCATCCATGTGACGCACTGCCGCACGCTCGAGGACCTGGCGCGCGGCCTGGACGTCTGGGACCGGGAACTGCAGTCATACCGCCCGGTCTTCCGGCACCACCTGACTTCCGGCGGCCTGTTCCTGGAAGAGGGGGCCATGGGCGAGCTGATGTCCGTGGAGGGCTGGGTCGCGAATGGCAGCTACACGCCGCTGGGCATCGCCTCGCGCACCGTGCTGAGCCGCGACGTGTCCATCGAAATGGGCGCGCAGTTCCCTTACCCGCATCCCCTGCTCGCGCAGATCGTCGAGAAGATCACCGCGGTGCACAAGGTGCTCGGGCTGGTCCACGGGCCGACCCATGCCGAGCTGATCGTGACCCCGGCCGGCGAGATCGAGCTGGTCGAGATGAACGTGCGGTTCGGCGGCTACGACTTCCTGCTGATGGTCAGCGAGGCCCTGGACCTGCCGCTCCACGAGCTGCTGCTTGAAGTCGCCTGCGGCGGCGCACCGGCGCTGCAGCCGCTGCCGCCGGCGCGCGGTGGCTACGTCAGCATGCAGATGCTGCTGGCGCCCGGCGGCACCGAACGGCTCGATGCTGTCGAGGCGGACAAGGACGCCATCTTCGCCGTCACCCAGACCAAGCCCACCGGCCACGTCTTCGCATCCACCGATTTCCAGAACGACCAGATCCTGCGCTACCTGGTGCGCGATGCCAGCTACGAGGGCGTGCTGAAGAAGGCCGCCGCCGTGCGCTACAACGCCCGCGTCAACGGCAAGCAGCTGGGCAACGACCCCAACAACGTGGTGCAGAACTGAGCCCGCTGTCCACCCGAGCCGCCCCATGCTGAAGGTCGTCGCCGTCTATGTGATCCTGATCCTCCATTTCATGGACATGTCGGTGGCCAACATCGCGCTGGTGCCGATCGCCCTGGACCTGGGGATCGAGGCGTACCGCAGCCAGTGGATCATCGTGGCGTTCGGCATCGGCATCGTCGCCGCCATCCCGGCGGTGCCGCCGCTGGTGAAGTGGATGGGCGGGCGCGCCGCCTTCTCCGCGGTGCTGGCGACCTCGCTGGCCGCGCTCGTGCTGTGCGGCAGCAGCAGCAACTTCTGGATCCTGCTGGCCGGCCGCCTGCTGCAGGGCCTGGCTTCCGGCGCCGTGCTGCTGCTGGCGCAAAAGCAGCTGCTGGCGATGATGAAGGACGCCCCCGCGCTGGCCATGAGCCTGTGGATCAGCGCGCTGGCGGTCTCGCCGGTGGTCGGCCCGGTGGCCGGCGCGCTGGTGGTGGACGCCGTCGGCTGGCACTGGGTGTTCCTCGGCCAGGTGCCGATCCTGCTGCTGTGCATCTTCGTGATCCGCGCCGAGCTGGGCGTGACGCCCGAGCGGGGCGGACCGCCTCCCTCGGCGCTGGTGGTGCTGGCGCTGACCGGCGTGCTGCTGTTCGGGCAGCTCGCGCTGGAAGCCTTCCTGGGCAAGGCGCAGGACGCCGGCACGGCGCGCTGGCTCTACCTCGGCGCCGCGGCGGTGAGCCTGGTCGTGCTGCGCTGGCACACGCATGCGCGCGCCGCGCCGCTGTTCGACTGGGCCCTGCTGCGCAACGGCCCTTTCGCCGCCTACCTGTTCCTCAACACGATGCAAGGCGCGCTGCTGGTGATGACGGCGGTGATCTACACGCTGTGGATGCAGCTGCAGCTCAAGCTTCCGCTGCCGCACGTGGCGGGCGTTCTGGCCAGCACCGGCTTGATCGCCGGCGTGCTGTCTCCGCTGATCGGCAAGTACGCGCAGCCGCGCCTGCAGCCGGTGATGGTGATGGCCGGCGTGCTCCTGTACATCGCCTCGTTCCTGATCGCCGCGCGGCTCACGCTGGACGCTCAGGGCTGGGCGCTGGTACTGCCGCGCGTGGTGTGCGGTTTCGCGCTGGCCCTGCTGTCGCCGGGCAGCTACCTGATGATCGCCAAGCTGCCCGAGCCGCGCCGCCTGGAAGCCAATTCGCTGGCGTTGTTCAGCCGCCTGATCGGCATCAACGTGCTGCTGATCGCCGGCGTGGCCATCGCCAGGCTGCTGGCCGACGCCGCCGGCCGCGACGCCCGCGCCGCGAGCCTCGCGA
>NZ_JACCWG010000274.1 GCF_013697775.1 Ramlibacter sp.
CCGAAGGTGATCGAATGAGCGGCGAACTGCACGACCTGACCGTGGCCGAGTTGGCGCGGGCCTTGCGTTCCAGGCAAACGTCGGCGGTGGAAGTGGCCGAGCACTTCACAGCGCGGCTGATGGAAAAGGAACAGCTGGCCGACGGCCTGGGCGCCTTCCTCGCGACCAACCTGGAAGCCACCCGCGCCCAGGCCCGCGCGGCCGATGCGCGCCTCGCCGCCGGCGACACGGTGCCGCTGCTGGGCGTGCCGGTGGCGCACAAGGACATCTTCGTCACCACCGATTTCCCCAGCACCGCCGGCTCGAAAATGCTGGCCGACCCCAAGGAGCTGGGCGGCTACCGCTCGCCCTTCGACGCCACCGTGGTGCGCAAGCTGGCCGAAGCCGGCATGGTGAGCCTGGGCAAACTCAACTGCGACGAATTCGCCATGGGTTCGTCCAACGAGAACTCCGCCTTCAAGCCGGTGAAGAACCCGTGGGACACCACGCGCATTCCCGGCGGCTCCTCGGGCGGCAGCGCCGCCGCGGTGGCCGCGCGCTACGTGCCGGCGGCCACCGGCACCGACACCGGCGGATCGATCCGCCAGCCGGCATCGTTCTGCGGCATCACCGGCATCAAGCCGACCTACGGCCGCGCCTCGCGCTACGGAATGATCGCCTACGCCTCCAGCCTGGACCAGGCCGGCCCGATGGCGCGCACTGCCGAAGATTGCGCGCTGCTGCTCAGCGCCATATGCGGCCCCGACCTGGACCGCGACTCCACCTCGCTGGACCGCCCGGCCGAGGACTACGCCGCGTCGCTCGACGCGTCCATCGACGGACTGCGCATCGGCATTCCGAAAGAGTTCTTCGGCGAAGGCCTGGCGGGCGACGTGCGTGCCGCCATTGATGCCGCGCTGAAGGAATACGAGAAGCTGGGCGCAACGCTGGTGGAGATCTCGCTGCCGCGCACCGAGCTGGCCATTCCCGTGTACTACATCATCGCGCCGGCCGAGGCGAGCTCCAACCTCTCGCGCTTCGACGGCGTGAAGTTCGGCCACCGCGCGCAGCAGCACGGCGACCTGCTGGACATGTACAAGAAGACGCGGTCCGAAGGCTTCGGCGACGAGGTCAAGCGCCGCATCATGATCGGCACCTACGTGCTGTCGCACGGCTACTACGACGCCTACTACCTGCAGGCGCAGAAGATCCGCCGCATGCTGGCCGACGACTTCCAGCAGGCCTTCACGCAGTGCGACGTGATCGCCGGCCCGGTGGCGCCCACGGTGGCCTGGAAGCTCGGCGAAAAGGCCGACGACCCGGTGGCCAACTACCTGGCCGACATCTTCACCTTGCCCGCGTCGCTGGCCGGCCTGCCCGGCATGAGCATTCCCTGCGGATTCGGTACGGGCGGCATGCCGGTGGGCTTGCAGCTGATCGGCAACTACTTCGGCGAAGCCAAGCTGCTGAACGCGGCGCACCGCTTCCAGCAGGCGACGGACTTCCACCAGCGCAAGCCGGAGGGGTTCTGACATGAGCGCAAAACTCGTTCACGGTTACGAAGTCGTCATCGGCTTCGAAACCCACACGCAGCTGTCCACCCACAGCAAGATCTTCAGCCGCGCCTCCACTGCCTTCGGTGCCGAGCCGAACACGCAGGCGGCGCCGGTGGACCTGGCGCTGCCCGGTACCTTGCCGGTGATGAACAAAGGCGCGGTCGAGCGCGCCATCCGCTTCGGCCTGGCGGTCAACAACAATGATGGCGCGCTCGTTGCGCCGCGCAGCATCTTCGCGCGCAAGAATTATTTCTATCCCGACCTGCCCAAGGGCTACCAGATCAGCCAGTTCGAGATTCCGGTGGTGCAGGGTGGCGTGGTCGAGTTCTTCCTGGGCCCTTCGACAGGCTCAGGACAATCGGAGAAGAAGACCGTGCGCCTGGTGCGCGCGCACCTGGAAGAAGACGCCGGCAAGTCGCTGCACGAGGACTTCATCGGGCAGTCGGGCATCGACCTGAACCGCGCCGGCACGCCGCTGCTGGAAATCGTCACCGAGCCGGACATGCGCAGTTCCGACGAGGCGGTGGCGTACGCCAAGGAGCTGCACAAGATCGTCACCTGGATCGGCATCTGCGACGGCAACATGCAGGAAGGCAGCTTCCGCTGCGACGCCAACGTGTCGGTGCGCAAGCCGGGCGGCCCGCTGGGCACGCGGCGCGAGATCAAGAACCTGAACAGCTTCAAGTTCATGCAGCAGGCCATCGACTACGAGGTGCGCTGGCAGATCGAGCAGCTGGAGGACGGCCTGGCGATCCAGCAGGCCACGGTGCTGTTCGATCCCGACACCGGCGAGACGCGCTCCATGCGCACCAAGGAAGACGCGGCCGACTACCGCTACTTCCCCGACCCCGATCTGCCGCCGCTGGTGATCGCGCCCGAGTGGATCGCGCGCGTGCAGGCAGAGATGCCCGAGCTGCCACGCGCCATGGCCGCGCGCTTCGTCGCCGACTACGGCCTGCCTGAATACGACGCGACCACGCTCACGCAGACCAAGGCGATGGCCGCGTACTTCGAGGAAGCCGCCAAGGCCAGCGGGCAGGCCAAGCTGGCCAGCAACTGGATCATGGGCGAGGTGTCGCGCCGGCTGAACGCACAGGACGTCGGCATCGAAGCCGCGCCTGTCGGTGCGGCGGTGCTCGCCGCCCTGATTCGCCGCATTGCCGACGGCACGGTGTCGAACAACGCCGCGCGCCAGGTGTTCGAGGCGCTGTGGTCCGGCGAGGGCGCCGACGTGGACGCCGTGATCGAGGCCAAGGGCTTGAAGCAGATGAACGACAGCGGCGCGCTGGAACAAATCATCGACGAGGTGATCGCCGCCAACGCGGCCAACGTCGAACAGATCCGTGCCGGCAAGGACAAGGCCTTCAACGCGCTGGTCGGCCAGGCGATGAAGGCAACCAAGGGCAAGGCGAATCCGCAGCAGGTGAACGACCTGCTGCGCAAGAAACTCGGCATCTGAGGCCTATGGCGTCGCGCCGGGGCGGGACGCTGGCGTGCGCACCGCGGCGGCGGCGCTTTGCAGCTGGCGCTGCTGCTCCCACAGGCCCTGCAGCTTTGCCAGCTCATGGTCGAAGCGGTCGTTCACGCGCGCAACTTCTTCCTGCTGGTTGGCGATGAAGCGCTTCTGGGCGGCGGTGTGCTGCTCGTTCTCTTCGAACTGGCGCTTCAGCCGGGCCGGCGTCTTGGCGGCGTCGCCCTTGTAGAACTCGGTTTCCGCCTGCAGCTTCTGGCGCTGGTCCTGCAGCTCGGCAATGCGTTTGCGCGCGCTCTGCATCGCTTCGTCCACCGCCTTGAGCGCGTTGGCGCGTTCGCGGTCGTGCGTGGCGCGCATGGGGTAGCGCGCCAGCAGGGCGCGGTCGCGCTTTTTCTCTTCGGCCAGGCGGTTGCGTTCCTCGGCTTCCTTCTGCAGGCGTTCCTCCTGGGCGGCGCGTTCTTCGGCCGTCAGGCTGGGGCCGATCTTGCGCTTGACCGAGCCGGTGGAGGTGAGTTCCTTCTGCTCGCGGTCCAGGCATTCGGCGATGGGCCGGTCGGCGGTGATGCGCTGGCCCTTGGCATTGATGCAGGTGTAGATGCCCTCCTGCGCGCAGGCCGGCCCGAGGCAGCCGGCCAGCAGCACACCCAGAGCAGTTCCTCGCGTCAGCGGCACGCCATCGTCCTTTTTTCGTGTGAACAGAGCCTAGTCCACGCCGTAGCGTTCGCGGTAGGCCAGCACCCGGTCGTAGTGGCTCCCCAGGTCGCTGCCCTTGTGGTCGCGCAGATACTGGAGCAAATCGGCCAGCCTGGCAATCGCGCAAACCTGCAAGCCCAGGCGCTCGCGGACATATTGCACGGCGCTCCACGGCACGTCGTTGCCGTCCTCCGTCGCCTTCTCCTGCCGGTCCAGCGCGATGGCCACCGCCTGCGGGGTGGCGCCGGCGGCCTGGATGATGGCGATGGATTCGCGCGCGGCGGTTCCGGCGGACATCACGTCGTCCACGATCAGCACCCGCCCGCGCACCGGCGCGCCGACCAGCGAGCCGCCCTCGCCGTGGTCCTTGGCTTCCTTGCGGTTGTAGGCGTAGGGCACGTTGCGGCCCAGGCGGGCGAGTTCGATGGCGACCGCGGCGGCCAGCGGGATGCCCTTGTAGGCCGGGCCGAACAGCATGTCGAAGGCAATGCCGGAATCGACGATGCGGCGTGCATAGAATTGCGCCAGCCGGCCGAGCTTGGCCCCGTCGTCGAACAGGCCGGCGTTGAAGAAATAGGGCGACAGCCTTCCGGCCTTCGTCTTGAATTCGCCGAAGCGCAGCACGCCGGAAGCGACCGCGAACTGCACGAACTCCTGCGCCAGGGCATCCTGGCCCGCATCAACCGCCATGGGAAGATCCTTGTTCAAACTGACCAGCCTGAACCTCAATGGCATCCGATCGGCCGCCAGCAAGGGAGTCGAAGCGTGGATTGCGAAAACCACGCCGGATTGTATTTGCGTGCAGGAGGTCAAGGCGCAGGCGCCGGACGTGGAAGGCCGGTTCGAGGAACTGGCCGGGCTGAAGGGGCATTTCCACTTTGCCCAGAAAAAAGGCTATTCCGGCGTGGCGGTGTACACCAGGCACGCGCCCAGCGACGTGATCGTCGGCTTCGGTTCGCCGGAATTCGATGCCGAAGGCCGCTACGTGGAACTGCGCTTCGACACGCCGAGCCGCAAGTTCTCCGTCATCAGCTGCTACTTCCCGAGCGGGTCGTCCGGCGAGGAGCGCCAGCAGGCCAAATTCCGCTTCCTCGATGAAGTCGACCCGTACTTGGCGAGCCTGAAGACCGAGCGCGAGTTCATTTTGTGCGGCGACGTGAACATCGCGCACGGCAACGCGGATTTGAAGAACTGGCGCAGCAACCAGAAGAACAGCGGCTTTTTGCCCGAGGAGCGGGCCTGGATGACGAAGCTGCTGTCGGAGACCGCGCTGGTGGACGTGTACCGCAAGCTCAAGCCCGAATCCACCGAGGAGTGCTACACGTGGTGGAGCAACCGCGGCCAGGCCTATGCGAAGAACGTGGGCTGGCGGCTGGACTACCACCTGGCGACACCGGCGATCGCGGCGCTGGCGCGCAACGAAGAGATCTACAAGACCGAGAAATTCTCGGACCATGCGCCGATCACGGTGGAGTACGAGTTCGGGCTCTGAGCACGGGCGCAGCCGGTCCTGCGCGGCGCCTCACGGCCGCCGCGTGACGGGCGCGGCGAGCGTGCTGTCGAACGGCGCCTCGCAGAACTGCGTCCAGCGCACCTGCTCCTCGCGGAACCTGGCCCACGCCGGATAGATCTTCTTGAAGGCAGGGCTCTTGGCCTGGTATTCGTCGTACAGCTCGCCGGCCGCCTTGAACGCGGCCGTGGTGACGGTGCGGGGAACGGCGCGCAGCAGTGCGCCGCCCGCGATCAGCCGGCGCAGCGCCTGCGGGTTGGACACGTCGTACTTCGCCGTGCTCCAGGCCGTCGCTTCCATCGCGGCGGTGCGCAGCGCCTGCTGGTACATGGGCGGCAATGCGGCCCATGCTTTCCTGCCGACGAAAAGCGACAGGTGCGCGGCGCCTTCCCACCATCCCGGCACGTAGTAGTAGCGGGCCACCTTGTGCAGCCCCAGGCGCTCGTCGTCCGCGGGACCGACGAATTCGGCCGCGTCGATCACACCCTTTTCCAGCGCGGAGTACAGGTCGCCCGCGGCCAGCTGCTGCGGCACCACGCCGGCCTTGGACAGCACCGCCCCGCCGAGCCCGCCGACGCGGAACTTCAGGCCCTTCAGGTCCTCGGCGCTCTTGATCTCGTGGCGGTACCAGCCGGCCATCTGCGCACTGGTCTGGCCGACCACCAGGTGGTTGACGCCGTACCCGTCGTAGAACTCCTGCAGCAGCTTCTCGCCGCCACCCTCGTAGATCCATGCATTCTGGGCGCGCGTGTTCAGGCCGAACGGCAATGCCGTGCCGAAACCGAAGGCGGGGTCCTTGCCGATGTAGAAGTAGCTCGCGGTGTGGCCGGCGTCGACCGTGCCGCTCTGGACCGCGTCGAGCACCTGCAGCGGCCGCCCGTGAACTCGCCGACCCTTTTCGTCACGAGCTCCATGGCCCCATAGATCGTGAACAGCGTCTTCGGGTAGCTCGAAGCGATGCGCCACCGGATCTCCGGCAGGCCGGAGGTCTGGGCCAGCGCGGGCGCGGGCACCGCGGCCGCCAGCCAGCCGGCAACCCCGGCGCGCGTGAGGAAGTTTCTTCGTTCCATGGAGGCTCCCTGTTGCCGAGGACCAGCGCGATCCGCGTGGAACGAGCTTAATTGCCGCGTTTCGGGGGAGTCAATGGAATCGGAGGCGCTCCGCGGCGCCCCGCGGGGACTGCGGCGACTAGCGGGAAGAGGACTTTCCGGCGCCCATGGTGGCCGTGTTGCCGCCCTGGCCCCGGGCCCGCAGATTGGCCTTCGCGATGGCCACTTCGGCGTTGGCGTGCGCGGCTGTGGCCTGCTTTTCGCACAGCGTCTTTTGCGCCCTCTGCTCGATTGGCCGGCATCGAGCGCTGGCCGACTTGTAGTTCGCATCCGCCTGCCTCTGCATCCGCTGGGTTTCCGGGCCGCCACCGTCGCCGCCGGACTCGGTAGTCTTCTGGTCGGCAGTTGCCTTCGCGTTCTGTGTGGCGTTCTTCACCTTCTCGGCGGCCTCCCTGGTTTTCTCCCCGAGGGTCTGGGCAGCCTGCTTCGCCTTGTCCGCGAGGCTGCCGCCGCCGGGTTGCTGCTGCGCCTGAGTGCCGCCGAGCAGGGCGAAGGCGCAGCCGAATGCGACGAGAGTGCGTTTCATGGAAAGTGCTCCAGGGTAGATGACGATGCATCTTCCCCGCGCCAGTCCTCAAGCTTGTGGGACTTGGCCGACACAAAGCGTCAGGCCACCACGGCCGGCGCTGGCCGTCCGGCTTACCGGCGCCCCTGCATCTTCCGCAGCACGAACGGATAAGGCTTCGGCGGATCCTTCTCTTCCTGCCAAGTCCCCCGGATCTCGCGCCCGCACGATCCTGCGACGATATCCCCGGTCCACACGGCGCTGATGTGCGTGCCGTCGTACGACTCCTCCATCGTGAACTCGCCCTTGTCCACGTCGCCGGCCAGTTGCGATTTCGCGGCGTCGCGGGTGATGAAGCCGGTCAGGCTTTCCTCGTACTCGGGGTGCTTTTCGAACAGCATGCTGGCGCCGCGCGGCAGGCCGTCGAACGTGGCGCGCCATGTTCCGAGCATGTGCACCTGCCGCACCTCGGCGGGCGCGGGGCAGGCGGGGGAAGCAGCGGGCGCTGAGCCTTGCGCAAACGCCGCCGCGCAGACAGCCGACAGCATCGCTGCCAAAAGCAGGCGCTTCATGCCGCCCCCGCGGCGGTGGCGGCCGCGGCAGCCGCGGCCGTGTCCTGCGCCTTCTTGGCGAACTCCGCGCGCAGCGCCTTCAGCTTCTCGCGCGGGTCTTCCCTCGTCGTCGTTTTTTCCAATGCCATCTCCGCGATGAAGCGGCTCGGTTGCGCCGCCACCATCTCGCGGCCCTTCTTGCGCCGCTTGGTCCAGCTCACCGCCAGCGAGCGCTGGGCGCGCGTGATGCCCACGTACATCAGGCGGCGCTCTTCCTGCAGCCGCTGGGTGATGGACTCGCTGACCACCTTGCCGCCCTCGTCCTCGGGCTTGAAGGGCAGCAGGCCTTCCACCACGCCCACCAGCATCACGTGCGGCCACTCCAGGCCCTTGGCCGCGTGCAGGGTGGACAGGGTCACCACGTTCTGGTCCTTCTCGCGTTCGCTGATGGTGGACAGCAGCGCGATCGTCTGCGCCACCTCCAGCAGGTTCTTCTTCTCGCTGGCCATCGCCACGCCGGCCGCGTCGTCGATCTCGCCGCCGCAGCGCTGCGCCATCCAGTCGCAGAACTCCAGCACGTTGGTCCAGCGCGAGGCGGCCAGCTTCTCGCTGTCCTCGCCGTCGTACAGGTGCTTTTCGTAGCCGATGTCCTTGAGCCACTCCAGCAGGAAGGCGCGCGCATCTTCCGCGCCCACCGTGTGCCGCGCGCGGAATTCCAGGTCGTTCACGTAGCGGCCGAATTCGTGCAGGCTGCCCACCGCGCGCTGCGGCAGCACCGAGGCCAGCGAATTCGAGAACAGCGCCTCGAACAGGCTCAGCTTGTACTTGCTGGCGAAGGTGCCCAGGCTTTGCAGGGTCTGGTGGCCGATGCCGCGCTTGGGCGTGGTGACCGAGCGCAGGAAGGCTGGGTCGTCGTCGTTGTTCACCCACAGGCGCAGCCAGGCGCACAGGTCGCGGATTTCGGCGCGGTCGAAGAAGCTCTGGCCGCCCGACACCTTGTACGGAATCTGCGCGCGGCGCAATGCCTGCTCGAAGATGCGCGCCTGGTGGTTGGCGCGGTACAGCACCGCGAAATCCTTCCAGTCCTTGCCGCCGCCGTTGGCGCGGATGGATTGAATGCGCGTGACCATGCGCTCGGCCTCGTGCTCCTCGTTGTCGCAGTCGACGACGCGCACCGGCTCGCCTTCGCCCAGCTCCGAGAACAGCGTCTTCGGAAACAGCTTGGGGTTCGGCTGGATCACGTTGTTGGCCGCGCGCAGGATGGCGCCGGTGGAGCGGTAGTTCTGCTCCAGCTTCACCACCTTCAGCGTCGGGTACTCCTGCGGGAGCTTCCGCAGGTTGTCCAGGGTGGCGCCGCGCCAGCCGTAGATCGACTGGTCGTCGTCGCCCACCGCGGTGAAGCGCCCACGCTCGCCCACCAGCAGCTTCAGCAGCTCGTACTGCGTGGCGTTGGTGTCCTGGTATTCGTCCACCAGCACGTGGCCCAGCAGGGCCTGCCATTTGTCGCGCACTTCGGCGTGGTCGCGCAGCAGCTTGAGCGGCAGTCCGATCAGGTCGTCGAAGTCCACGCTCTGGTAGGCCGTCAGCCGCTCCTCGTAGCGCGCCATGATGCGCGCCGTGGTGCGTTCGATGTCGTCCTTGGCCTGGGCTTCGGCCTGCGCGGCATTGAGGCCGGCGCTTTTCCACGCGCTGATGGCCCATTGCCACTGGCGCGCGGTGGCCGCGTCGGTGCTGCCGCCGGCATCCTTCAGGATGCTGGTGACGTCGTCGGTGTCCAGGATGGAGAACTGCGGCTTGAGCCCCAGCGCCGCGCCGTCCTGGCGCAGCAGGCGCACGCCCAGCGCGTGGAAGGTGCAGATCAGCACGTGCTTGGCGTCGCGCCCCACCAGCGCCTTGGCGCGCTCGCGCATTTCGGTGGCGGCCTTGTTGGTGAAGGTGATGGCGGCGATGCGCTTGGCGTCCAGCCCGGCCTGCATCAGCCGCGCGATCTTGTGCGTGATCACGCGCGTCTTGCCCGAGCCGGCGCCGGCCAGCACCAGGCAAGGGCCGTGCATGTAGTTCACGGCTTCCTGCTGAGCGAGATTGAGGCCGTTGGACATCGGGGGGAGGGGGACAGCGCGGGGCGAGAATGCCGGGACAGCGTGCCGAATCATACCGGCCGCACCGCGTCCGCTCCGCGCAAAATCCCCGCGTCCCCGTTGCGCCGAAAATACGCCCCGTGCTTGACATCCTGCTGGTCACATTCCCCTTCTTCGCGCTGGTGCTGGCCGGCTACGTCGCCGGGCGCCGGCGCATGCTGCCGTTCGAGGCCATCGGCGGGCTCAACACCTTCGTGCTGTATTTCGCGCTGCCGTGCCTGATGTACCGCTTCGGCGCCGGCCAGCCCATCGCGCAGATGCTCGATCCGGCCGCGCTGCTGGTGTACCTGGCCTGCGCGCTGCTGATGGTGGCGCTGTGCATCCGCTTCAGCCTGAACGCGCGCATCCGCTGGAACGACGCGTCGTTCGGCGCGCTGGTGGCGGCGTTTTCCAACACCGGCTTCATGGGCGTGCCGCTGCTGGTGGCGCTGATGGGCGCCAAGGCGACCGGCCCGGCCATCGTCACCCTGCTGGTCGACCTGATCGTCACCAGCTCGCTGTGCATCGGGCTGTCGCGGCTGGACTCGGCCGACGAGCACGGCGCGGCCGAGGCGGCGCGCAAGGCGCTGAAGGGCGTGGCCGTGAACCCGCTGCCGTGGGCCATTTTGCTGGGCGGCGCGTCGTCGGCGCTGGGTATCGAGCCGATCCGGCCGGTGATGCAGACGCTGGGCCTGCTAGCCGACGCGGCCTCGCCGGTGGCGCTGTTCACCATCGGCGCGGTGCTGGCGCGCTCGCAGTACGTGGCGGCGGCCGAACAGCACGGCCCGATGCCGGTGCGCGACTACCTGCCGATGGCGCTTGCCAAGCTGGTGCTGCACCCGCTGCTGGTGTTCGGCGTTGGCACCGGGGCGCGCAAGCTGGGCGTGCCGCTGGACAGCTTCACGCTGCAGGTGATGACGCTGGTGGCCGCGCTGCCCAGCGCCAGCAACGTCTCGATCCTGGCCGAGCGTTTCGGCGCCGACACGGGCCGCATCGTGCGCATCATCCTGCTCACCACGGCCGCGGCTTTCCTGACCTTCTCCGCGGCGGTAACGCTGGTGCGCTGACGGCGACGAGAACACGAACACGACATGAGGACATGCACCCGATGACGACGACGACCATCGCATGGAGCGACGCGCTGGACGGCGTCGACTGGAACGAACTCGCGGCGATGTACCGCATTGCCATGGGCAACAAGCTGCCCGACGACCTGCGCCGCACCTTCGGCAACAGCATGTTCCGCTGCTTCGTGCGCGACGGCGGCAAGCTGGTGGGCGCCGGCCGCGCGCTGGCCGACGGCGTCGACTGCTCCTACATCTGCGACGTGGCCGTTCTGCCCAGCCACCAGGGCACGGGCCTGGGCAAGGAGATCGTGCAGCGGCTGGTGGATGCATCGCGCGGGCACCGCAAGATCATTTTGTATGCGGTGCCGGGCAAGGAAGGCTTCTACCGGAAGTTCGGATTTCGGCGCATGCGCACCGCCATGGGCATCTTCGGCGACGAAGCCGACGCGGTGCGGCGCGGCTACATCGACCCGGATTGAGGCGGCGCGCAGAACGTATTGGACGGGTCAAGCCGGGCTCGTCGTGTCAGCGCGGCGCGACCTGCAGCCGACCTTGGGCGCGGCGGGAGCGGGCAGGCTGTCGAGGTAGGCATTCATGTCGCGCGAGTTGGCGGCCGTGGCCAGCAGCTTGCCCCGACGTTGAGCGTGAGCGCGGCCGCGCCGTCGGCCGATGGAGCCGCCGCCCTTCAGGCTCAACAATGCCGTAAGAAACGATTCAATTGGTGACGGCCGTTGCGCGGCTCCATCTGACATGTCGGCGATCGTGCAAAGTCGTTTATCGCGATTCAACTTAGCTCAACAACGAAAGTTCCATCATGGAAATCGCTTCTGTATGGCGCGGCACCAGCCGGGCGAGTCGGTTCGATGCACTCGCAACGACCAACCTTAAAGTAGATGTCGCCATAGTGGGCGGTGGCATCACAGGCTGCACGCTTGCATTGCAACTGGTCGAACAGGGCAAATCCGTTTGCTTGCTGGAAGCCCATGAAATTGGCTATGGCAGTACCGGGGGCTCCACGGGCAATCTTTATGGAACTGTGAGCGGCGGCCTTGCAGCCATCCAAAACAAGTGGGGTGAAGATGTGCTCCGTGGCGTGGTCCAAGCCCGAACCACAGCGGTGAACGACATCGAACGCCGGGCCAACGTACTTGGCGTCGATTTCGGCTGGCGGCGCTGCCCACAATATTTGTACCCCCTCTCGGCGGACGCGCGCGAAACCATTTCCAAAGAGCACGAGGCGTCGCTGCTGGCAGGCTTGCCGGCCCGCATGGAAGACGAGCTGCCGGTGCAATGGGCCCAGGGCCCCGCGCTTGTCATCGAGAATCAAGCGCAGATTCATCCGTTGCGCTACGTTCGTGCCTTGGCGCTGCAAGCACAGCGTCAGGGCTGTCTGGTGCACGAGCGGTCCGCGGTGATTGAGGTTGATCACGGAAAACGGCAAGTGTGCACAGCCAATGGAACTGTCACCGCGGACCATATCGTACTGGCGACCCACTCGCCGATCGGATTTCACTCAACGCAGGCGGGCATGGTTGTCCACCGGGAGTACGGGATCGCGGTGTGCCTTGGCAAGGGCAGTTGTCCGCCTGGCATATTCTGGGGTCGGGGGGACAAGTCGCTTTCTGTGCGCAGCTTGGAGGTCGATGGAAATCAATACGTCCTGATCATCGGCGAAGACCAGAAGATGGGCCAGCACGACGCGAAAGCTTGCCTCGGAGAGCTCGAAGCGAAAGCTCGGGAGACCTTCGACATTGACCAAGTCGCGTACCGATGGTCCGCCCAAAACTTCCAATCTCCAGACAAGCTGCCCTACATCGGGCAAGACATTTCGGGCAACTACATCGCAACCGGGTTCGGCACAGATGGTCTGGTCTACGGGACCTTGGCCGGCTCTCTGATTGCTGACGAAATTCTTGGACGAACCAACTCGGCTTCACACCTGTTCCGAGCTTCTCGGGTCGCCCCGATCAAGGCTGCCAAGGGAATAGCCGAGGAAGTGGGAACTATGGTGAAGTCGTTGGTAAAGGACTACTTGACCGAACGACAAGAAGTCGAGGTCAGCAAGCTTCAGCCTGGCACAGGCGCGCTCGTGGAGATCGACGGAACCAGTGTCGCCGCGTACCGAGACGCGGACGGAGCAATCCATGCTGTCTCGTCTGTCTGCACCCACCTGGGATGCAAGGTTCATTGGAATTCAGTGGAAACCAGTTGGGATTGTCCCTGCCACGGCAGCCGCTTTGCAATCGACGGCAGCGTACTCGAAGGACCGGCCATCAAAGCCCTCGATCGAAAGTACGCGGTTGAACCGTAGGTGACATGGCGAGGCCCAGCAAGCTGGTGCCAAAATTGCCAGGGAGCGCAAGAACCGTTCTACGATGGATACGCCGGCTATTTCCAAGACCCAAACGGTCACATGAGAGGTAGCACTCTGTCCTGCTACCTCGTCGTTACGTGTCAGCGCGGCGCGACTTGCAGCCCCCGCAGGAACTCCACCATGTCGGCGCGCCTGGCGGCATCGGCCAGGTAGAACGGGTGTGGAGATTTCTCGCCCCGGCGCGGGTCGAGCAAGCTGTCCAGGCTGCTGACCGAAGCGTCGTGCAAGAACAGGTTGGTGCGGTCCAGGTCCAGCAGCAGCGGCAGTGCGTTACCTCGCTTTTCTTCTCGGTCGCTGGCATCGACCACGATCATCTTGTCGTCGAACGTGCCACGGGAGTTGAGGATGTAGCTGAGCTTGGAGTCGCCGCGCTTGCCGACCGGCACCGGCCGGTAGCCCGGCCAAAGCGTCTTCAGCGCCACCAGCCCAGGCGGAACGATCCTGCTTTGGTCGACGTTGTGGCACTGAGTGCACTGGGTCCTGAACGCTTCGCGTCCGTTGGCGGCCATGCGCTCGTCGACCTTGGGCGCGGCGGGAGCAGGCAGGCTGTCGAGGTAGGCATTCATGTCGAGCAGCTTCTTCGGGTCGACCCGCCGCCCCACCGGGCTGGCGGGGTCGCCCACCTTGCCGGTCATCGCAGCCTGCACGTAGGGGAAGCCGGTGACACCCGTCTCGCGCAGAATCTGCGCGTATTCGTTGGCGAGCTGCCGCCCGGCCGGGCCCGCTTTCATCTCCAGGAACCGCCGGCCCTCGGGCGTCACCAGCGTGGTGGGATCGAGGTTGGTGGTGTACGAGGCATTGCTGATGTCGTCCAGCAGCCGAAATTCCCCCGCGCTTCCGTACGGCGCGGCCAGGTCCTGCCTGAACAGCGGCGTGTTCTTGACCGGGTTGCCGTTGCCGTCCTGGGTTTCGTCGAAGGTGCCGATCGGGTAATAGGCCGGATTGCCGAGGTAGGCGTCGACCTCGGCCTCGGTCGACTTCGGGCCCAGCCCGGACGGCGCGCGCCCGATGCTCACGCCCATGAAGGTCTGCTGCAGGTTGGGGTAGAAGGCGCGCGAGTTGGCGGCCGTGGCCAGCAGCTTGCCGACGTTGAGCGTCAGCGCGGCCGGGCCGTCGAGCCGCCGGCCGATGGAGCCGCCGCCCTTCAGGTCGAACACCGACTTGTCGGTGATGGTGTGGCAGATGGTGCAGGCAACGCCGACTTTGTCGCCCCGCAGGATATCGGTGCGCCCGTCGCGGTTGCTGTCCTTGGCGACGAGGCCGACCACCGCATTGGCGTTCACCATCGCCACCATCGCGTTGGGGTCGTTGAGCGTGGGTGCCTGCACCGGCGACCAATCGGTCTTGGCCTCGGCTTCAATCCGTTGACGCAAGGCAGGCTCCATGGCTTCGATGTCCAGCTGCAGCCCGCTCTCCAGCGCCTGCTTCGGCGTCATCCTGGCCTGGATCCCTGCGGCAGGCGGGCGGCGTCGGTCCAGAAGCCTTCGTTGCCGAAGGTTTCGAACCGGAAGACGGCAAGTCCTGCCGCGGCGTCGCCGCGCTGATGCACGTTTGGATTGGGCCCCTGCTGCGGTCCATCGGAAGCCGCTCGAACCGCGGCGGGCCTGGCGGCGTCGGCACGGTCGCAGCCGGCAAGCACGAGGGATGCGGCGGCGGCGATCAACCAGGAAGCCCAGTGACCAGGCTTATTCTGTACGTCCAGCATGAGATAGCCTTTGCGTAAGTGAGGGCCTTGGTCAGCGCGATGTACGCTTCAGCCGCACAAATGCCAGCGTCGCAGGGTGGCCTGGCCTCTTCGTCGGCGCGCAACTACGTCGGTTGTAGGCGGTCGCCGCGATGTGCCAGTTGCACGCGCCGTCGCAGAAGCTGTAAATTCTGAGGTCCACTCTCTATGGCGGCACGTCGTTTGCCCGACCGAACTCATGAGCAACAAAGGCCTGCCGAGGCACATCGGCTTCATCCCTGATGGCAATCGGCGATGGGCACTGGAGCGAGAATTGCCGAAGGAAGCGGGCTACTCCTTCGGTATCGCACCGGGACTTGCGCTGTACGAGCGCTGCAAGCAGCTGGGAGTGGACGAGGTTTCCGTCTATGGCTTCACGCAGGACAACACCCGGCGACCTTCCGAGCAGACCGAGCGATTCCGTGCCGCCTGCGTGGAGTTCGCGACCGATATCGCGCGCAGGGGCGCTTCTCTGCTGGTGGTCGGCGACGAGAGTTCGGCCCTGTTCCCGCCTGAACTGCGCGCCTTCCGGCGCCGGCAGGGCGAAGGCATGAAGGTGAACTTCCTGGTGAACTACGGTTGGGAGTGGGACCTCGATGGCCTGCGCGAAGGCGGCCTGCGGTCGGGCGATGTGTCGCGCCTGGATCTGGTGGTGCGCTGGGGCGGGGGCCGCCGCCTCAGCGGATTCTTGCCGGTGCAGTCCGTGTATGCGGACATCTACGTCGTCGATGCGTACTGGCCCGATTACGAGCGGGCGCACCTGGAGGCCGCGCTCGCCTGGTACCGGCAGCAGGACCGCACGCTAGGCGGCTGATCGCCAATCAGCGCGGCGTTTGATGGCAGCGCCCATTCGGGCGCGGCCGGAATACAAGCTCATGCATTCATCTTGATGACACTGATCATGCCATCGGCTTCCATGCACGCTCGCTTGACCTGGGCGCAGTCCTCGATACCTTTTTCGCGCAACTGGGCCATCAACTCCTCCGTCGTGACGAGTTCGGCCTTCATGTTCTTGCGAATCATTTTTCCGTTTTCGATCAGCAGCAGCGTCGGGGCGTGGAGAATCCGCTCCACTGCCGCAAACCGATGCCCAGCCCATTCGAGCGTGAAGCTCCAGAAAACGATGGTGCCGACGAGAACGGCGCCTTCGACCACCGACTTGTACTCTGCCGCAAATCCGTTTCCAGCAACATCGGCCAGCAGAACGATCACGAGAATATCGGTCGTTCCGATTCCTCCGGCCTGCCGTTTCAGCACGAGCCTCAGCAACCCGAAGAGGAGGAAGTACATGATGGTGGCTCGCACGACCAACTCCATCAACGAGTTGGTCGGTGTAAAGATGCCCTCCCAGTCGATGCTCCAGAACATGTCGCCTATGGTGTTCTCCAATGAAGATCGTCAGGCAAGGGCCCAACGTCGAAGCTAACCGTAGCACACGCCTGCGGAGCCGCAGCGCGCGGTGGTGTTTCGTATCGGGCAGCCCGAGAACCAGGTTTTGGTTCTCGAAGGATTTGAATAGATCGCTTCATCCGCCAAGCGCTTTACATCGGCACGCCCGGCGGCTAAGGTGCTTGCTCCATGCCCGCTTCCAACACCACCACCCGTCTCGCCACGCCGCGCAGCGAACCCGTGCAGGCACGCGCGGGGCAGGAGGCACAGGAATCGCGGGAGGCGTTCGCCGACCTGTCCGGCCGCGCGCGTGCCCAGAGCGCGCAGCGCGTGGCGATTGACGCCAGCCCGGCGATGGCGGCGCAGCGCTCGCGCATCCGCAGCGCGTTCGGGCCGGCACCGGTGCAGCGGCTCACCTTCAAGGTGGAGCGCGGCGACGAAGAGGCCGTCGCGGCGGACAAGCAGGCGCACATCGACGCGCAGGACGCGCGCCTGGAGGCGCTGCAGACGCTGTACGTGGACGACGCGGGCAAGAGCGCGATGGAGAACGCGGCGCCGACGCACGCCGTGGCGGCGACGCGGCAGCCCGGCCAGCAGGGCTCGCGCGGCGACAAGCTGCACGATGCCTGGTACGTGAAATACCAGTCCAAGTACCACGTGTACCAGATCAGCCTGGTCACCGGCGGCGACCACGATCCGCGCGGCCACGATGCCGATGTCGGCGCGGTCCTGCGCATCCATGAGCCTTTCCCGGTGCTGCGCCAGTCCAACCTGGGCCAGGGCGGCGACATCGGCCGCACCCTGGGCGGCGACTGGGCGTGGGGACCCAACCCCAACTACCAGGGCATGATGAACACGCCCAACCTGGGCGGCATTTCCGCCCGGTGCCCATGCCGCAGCAGATCCTGCCCAGCATGCTGCAGATGCCCGAGGACAAGCGCTTCGGCGTGTCCGGCACGCAAGGCTACGTGCCGCTGCCGGCCCCGCCCACGCAGCCGTTCGTCTACTACAAGGACCCGGACGTCGACGACCCCACGCACCGGCACGACGACCGGCGCGACCTGCCCTCGCCGTCCGCCTCGCTCAACCTGCTGGCATCCCAGCCCGGCCCGCAGCCGGGGATGTGGAACCAGTCGATGTTCTCGCAGCCGCCGACGACCGCGCGCAAGGGCGGCGGCCGCGACCCCGGCACCGCCATGGGCGGCCCGGCCAGCGCGCTGGTGCCGGGCGGCTGGTCGGCCGAGCCCAAGCAGGGGATGCAGGCCAGCCACGAGTGGTGCCACCTGGTGGGCGACGGCGACGGCGGCGCTTGCGCCGGGCTGAACCTGGTCATCGGCACCAACCAGGTCAACAGCGAACAGCTGGCGCTGGAGAACGCGCTGCGCCCGTTCCGCCCGCAGCTGGAAAAGCTGGGGCGGGGGATCTACATCGACACCAAAGCCACCGGCACCGAGCGGGCCCAGGCGGCCGCGGCCGCCACCGAGCCGGTGTTCGAGGCCGACTGGATCAAGTTCACGATCTCGGTGCGGTTCCTGGATGCAAGCGGGCCCGAACAGTTCGTCCACACCGAGGTGATGGATGCCCTGCGCGGCACCATCACCCGGGGTGAATTCAATGCCTTGCGCCGCGAGGCGGCGGCGAAGCTGCAGGTCGTGCTGCGCCAGCTGCGGGAGCCGACCGTGTTCGACCTGCCGCTGGGCGGCAGCTGGCCGAGCGATCCGCAGGCGCAGCAGCATCCGCACGTGCAGCACAACCAGGAGCTGTTGCGCGGCAGCCCGTCGTTCATGGGCTCGCCGCAATGGCAGCCGACCCCGATGGACGAGGGCGCCCCGGCTTCCGCCGCCATCACCGACGACGACGGCTTCAAGCGCCCCGGGCCGCCGCGTTCCCGCTCCGGCATGGGCTCCGGTTTCGGCAAGGCGCTGCGTGGTTCGCCCTATCCCGACGCAGACGGGCGCCGCGTGATGGCCGAGCGCCGCGCGCGCGCCCTCCTTGCCGTGGCACTGAACGAAAGCGCCGACGACGACGCGCGCCGCGATGCGCGCCGCAAGTTGCGCGACCTGCAGCGCGAGATCACCAACACAGACCTGCAGCAGGCGATCCTGGTCGCCCTGCGAAAGCCATAACCCCATGCACGCTTGCCTCGTTCCCCTTCTCGAAACCCTGCGCGGCGGCACGCTGGAGTGCATGCACTACGGCGCTGTGGCGGTGTGCGACGCCCAAGGCAAGGTCGTGGCGCAGGCCGGCGACCCGCACTGGGTCACTTTTCCGCGCTCGGCCATCAAGCCGTTCCAGGCGCTGCCCTTCGTGCAGTCGGGCGGGCCGCGGCAACTGGGCTTCACGCCGTCCAACCTGGCGCTGATGTGCGCCAGCCACAGCGGCGAGCCGATGCACGTGGCGCAGGTGGACGACATGCTGGGCAAGGCCGGCGTCGGCTACAAGCAGCTGCAGTGCGGCTGCCACGTGCCGTTCTTCGCCGACCTCGGCCTGGAGCACCGGCCCGCGCCCGGCAGCTTCGACGAGCGCAACCACAACTGCAGCGGCAAGCACACCGGCTTCCTGGCCTATTGCAAGCTGCACGGGCTGCCGACCGAGACCTATCTGGAGCCCGCCCATCCGCTGCAGCAGGCCATCCGCGACACCATGGCGCGCGTGACCGGCATGCGGCCCGAAGACCTGCGCATGGGCACCGACGGCTGTTCGGCGCCTGCCTTCGCGATGCCGCTGTCGGCGCTGGCGCGCGGTTATGCGCGCTTTGCCAGCGGCGCCGGCGACAGTGAATTTGGAGAGAGTTTCGTCGCGCTGGGCGACGCGATGACAGGCCATCCCGACCTGGTGTCGGGCACAGGACGCCTCGACCAGGACCTGATGCGCGCAGGCAAGGGCGACTGGATCAGCAAGGCCGGCGCCGACGGCGTGCAGGTGGTCGCCAGCCGCAGCCGCAGGCAGGCGGTGGCGGTGAAGGTGATCGATGGCAGCAAGCAGGCAGTAAGCGCCGCGGCCGTGCACGCGCTGGACCAGCTGGGCTGGCTGGACGAGGCGCAGCGCCAGGCCTTGTGGGCGTGGCGCGCTGCATCGATCCTGAGCATCCGCAGGGACGAGCAAGTCGGCGAGCGCCTGGCGGTGTTCGCCCTGCGCCCGCCGCACTGAGCGCAAGCCGCGCCGCCGCGATCAGCGGCGCCTGCGCCGCATCAGGTAGATCGCCGTGCCAAGCACGGCGGTGGTGATCGCGGCCTTGCGCACGAAGCCCTTACTCGACGTGGTCGACCACGATCACTCGGCCCGCGCCCATGAGCCAAGCCGACTTCGCGGCCATCAGGCCGACCGGGCCGGCGCCGAACACCACTACCGTGTCGCCCTCCTCGATGTCGCCCATTTCGGCGGCCTGGTAGCCGGTGGGAAACACATCGGTCAGCAGCACGGCGTCGTCGAGGTCGAGCGTGGAAGGAATCACCGTCGGGCCGACGTCGGCCATGGGCACGCGCACGTACTCGGCCTGGCCGCCGTCGTAGCCGCCGGTGGTATGCGAGTAGCCGTAGATGCCGCCTACCGCGGTGGCTTCGGGGTTTTGACGTTGTGGCAGTTGGAGAACAGCTCCTTTTTGCAGAAAAAGCAGCTGCCGCAAAAGATATTGAAGGGCACCAGGACGTGGTCGCCCTTCTTGAGGTTCTGCACAGAAGAGCCAACCTCTTCCACGATGCCGGTGAATTCGTGCCCGAAGGTCGAGCCAACGCGCGTGTCGGGCACCAGGCCGTGGTAGAGGTGCATGTCGGAGCCGCAGATGCACGAGCGCGTGACGCGCACGAGGGCGTCGCCCGGATGTTCGATTTCCGGTTCGGCTTTCTGGACGGCGCGCACGCGGGGCATCCCGGAAGCAACCTGTAGCAACACAGCCCCGCTGTGCTTGTGCCGGGTTCACAATTGCGTGCTATGCGGCGCGTTGTCGTACACGAAGGAGAGCGGTAGTGGAACGGATCGTGAGCCTCATCGGCGCACCGACCGACGTCGGTGCCAGCGTGCGCGGCGCCGGCATGGGTCCCGACGCGCTGCGCGTGGCTGGGCTGGAAGGCGCTTTGCGTGCGCGCGGGCTGCGCGTGCAGGACCGCGGCAACCTGGCCGGACCGCCCAATCCGTGGAGCCCGCAGGGCCCCGGCGCGCGCCACCTGCCCGAGGTGGTGGCGTGGAACCGCGCCGTGTTCGATGCGGTGTCGGCCGCGCTGGCCGACGGCCACGCGCCGCTGCTGATGGGCGGCGACCATTGCGTGGCGATCGGCTCGATCAGCGCCATCGCGCGGCACTGCCGCAAGCAGCGCAGGCACCTGCGCGTGGTGTGGCTGGACGCGCACACCGACGTCAACACCGAGGCCTTGAGCCCCAGCGGCAACCTGCATGGCATGCCGGTGTCGTGCCTGCTGGGCCACGGGCCGGCCGAGCTCACCGGCTGGTCGGGCGAGCGCGCCGCCATCCAGGCGGGCGACCTCGACTTCATCGGCATCCGCAGCGTGGACGCCGCCGAGAAGCAGACGATCCAGACGCACGGCCTGTCGGTCTACGACATGCGGCACATCGACGAGCACGGCATGCGCCACACCATGACCGAGGTGCTGCAGGACGTGGGCGAGGACACGCACCTGCACGTGAGCTTCGACCTCGACTGCCTGGACCCGTCGGACGCGCCCGGCGTGGGCACCGGCGTGCGCGGCGGCCCCACCTACCGCGAGATGCAGCTGTGCATGGAGATGATCGCCGACACCGGCCGGCTGGCCTCGCTGGACGTGGTGGAGATCAACCCGGCGCTCGATGTGCGGAACCGGACGGCGGAACTCGCCGTCGAATTCATCCAGAGCCTGTTCGGCGCGTCCACGCTGGCGCGCTGAAAAGTCCCCCCGAGGAAATCGCCATGCACATGAAAGACACACCGCTAGACCCATCCGTTTGCCTGCGGCGCCGCGCGCTGCTGTCGTTCGCCGCCTGCGCGGCGGTGTCCACCGCCGCGGCGGTCCACGCGGCCGAGCCGCATTTCGCCGAACTGGTGCTGTCCGACGACGACGATCCCGACGGCACCGAAGAGGTCTTCAACGCCGCTGTGACGCCGCAGCTGTATCTGTTCGCGGAGCTGGTCGGCGTGCCGGCCGGCGCGAAGGTGCGCTGCACCTGGCTGCAGCTCGCACCCGCGCAGAAGAAGGTCGGCGAGCAGGAGATCACCGTGGCGGCCAACCAGCAGCAGGTGCGCTTCATGCAGGCGCGCCCGGCCGGCGGCTGGATGGCCGGTGCACACCGGGTGGAGCTCTCGCTCAACGGCAAGCAGCTGTCGAGCGTGCCGTTCAAGTTCACCTAGTGTAGTGCGCGCGAATTAGTTGAACTTTCGCTCGAAGGCATACTCCGATGGCCAAGGGGGTGTGATGCCATGCGGGTCGCCAAGTCGATTGAGCTGGATGGGCAGACGCAGCAGGAGCT